>JBILUV010000096.1:0-12196 GCA_044370825.1 Burkholderiales bacterium
CGCGAAAGCCTCGAGCCGGTCCCCGGCCATGCCGTGCTCGCGCACCTGGACCAGCCGCAGCCCCGCCTCCAGGGCGGCATCGAGTCGCCCGAGGAAAGCCGCCTCGCCCAGTTGCGAGGCTTGGGTGATGCCCATGAACACGGGCAGCGACAAAGCCTTGAGGATCGGTCCGTTGGCGGGCAGGACCGGCGAAACCGTCAACTGCAGCAGGCGCTGCCACGCGAAGGCCTGGGACTCGCGCGACTGCGGCTCGCCGTCCCAGCGCAACACCCGGAAGAAATGCAGCCTGACTCGACCATGCTCGTAGACATGCGTGCGCGTGATCCAGGGCACGGCCTGGCGCACCGTGATACCCAGTTCCTCGTGCAGTTCGCGCGCGAGTGCCGCCATCGGCGCCTCCCCGGGCTCGCACTTGCCGCCCGGGAACTCCCACCAGCCGGCGTAGACCTTGCCCTGCGGACGCTGCGCCAGCAGGAAGGTGCCATCCGCGCGCTCCACCACGGCCGCCGCGACCTCGATCCACGACGCGGCGCCGGCGTCCATCGACCTCAGTCCGCCGCCGGAGCGGCCTGCCCGGCAGCGAACAGCAGCCGGCCGGCGTAATCGCGGGCAAAGTGCCACGCGACCCGGCCGCTGCGTGAGCCGCGCGACAAGGCCCACTGCAGAGCCTCGCGCCGAAGGTGCTCGAAATCGGGATTCTTCACCCCGAGAACACCGACCCAGTAGCGCGCGATGTCCAGATAGTGCTCCTGGTCGAACGGATAGAAGGATACCCACAGCCCGAAACGCTCGGACAGCGAGATCTTCTCCTCGACCGTCTCGCCTGGATGCACCTCGTCACCGACGTACTTCGTCTCGAGGTTCTCGTGCATGTACTCGGGCATGAGATGTCGGCGGTTCGACGTGGCGTAAACCAGCACGTTCTCGGTCTGGGCCGCGATGGTGCCGTCGAGGATGGCCTTGAGTGCCTTGTAGCCGGGTTCGTCGGCCTCGAAGGACAGGTCGTCGCAGAACACGATGAAGCGCTGCGGCAGCCCGCCGACGAGGTCGACGATGTCGGGCAGGTCGACGAGATCCTGCTTCTCCACCTCGATGAGGCGCAGGCCGCGATCGGCATGGCGATTGAGCACGGCCTTAACGAGAGACGACTTGCCGGTGCCGCGGGCCCCGGTCAGCAGCACGTTGTTTGCAGGAACGCCCGCCACGAACTGCCGGGTGTTATCGTCGATCAACCGGGCCTGCGCGTCCACGCCGCGCAGGTCCTCGAGAGATATCCGGTGCGGACGCTCCACCGGAACCAGGGACGCGATCTGGTTGCGGCGGCGCCAGCGGAAGGCGATGTGGGCCACGCAGTCGGGTACTACCACCGCGGCGGGTAACAGGGGCTCCAGCCGGTCGAGTAGCGACTCGGCCCGCCCGATGAGCCGCTCGATGGCGGTGCCGAGCGGGACTTCAGGTACGGTATTCGGCATTGATCTTGACGTAGTCGTAAGAGTAGTCGCAGGTCCAGACCGTGGTCGCGGCGTCTCCCCGGCCCAGATCCACACGCACTGTGATCTCGGCTGGCGCCATCACCCGGGCTCCATCCTCCTCGAGGTAGGCCGCGGAGCGCCCGCCGCGCTCGATCACCAGGACGTCGCCCAGCCAGAGGCCGACCCGCGCGGTGTCCAGACCCTCGATACCGGCGTTGCCGATGGCCATCAGGAGCCGGCCGAGGTTGGGATCGGAGGCGAAGAAGGCGGTCTTCACCAGAGGGGAATTGGCGATGGAGCGCGCGACACGCAGGGCCTCGTCGTCGCTGGCGGCACCGCCGACTTCGACGGTGATGAACTTGGTTGCGCCCTCCCCATCCCGCGCGATGGCCTGGGCCAGGGGCTGGGCCACCTCCAGAATGGCGGCTCTCAGCGCCTCGTAGGGAGCACCGGCAGCGGTCTCGATGGCCGGGGCCTCCGTGCGGCCAGTGGCGATGAGGACGAAGGAATCGTTGGTGGAGGTATCGCCATCGACCGTGACGCGGTTGAAGGATCGATCCGCCACCTCCCGAACCAGGATGTCCAGCACCGGTCGCGCGACCCGCGCGTCGGTCGCGATAAAGGCCAGCATGGTAGCCATGTCGGGCTGCAGCATCCCGACTCCCTTGGCGATCCCCGTGACGGTGACAGTTCGGCCATCGATCAGGGTCCGCACGGAACGGCCCTTGGGGACGGTGTCGGTGGTCATGATGGCCGAGGCCGCCTCTCCCCAGTGGCCTGGGTCCAGCGAGGCGACGCAGGCGGGCATGGCCGCCTCGATCCGATCCACCGGCAGGTGTTCCAGGATCACGCCGGTGCTGAAAGGCAGCACCTCGGCGGGCGCCGCCCCCAGGGCACTGGCCACCAGATCGCAGGTGGCGAGCGCCGCCCGCATACCCTGCTCACCGGTACCGCAATTGGCGTTGCCGGCATTGACCAGCAGGGCCCGGAACGATGCCCCCGCCGCCAGATGCCGGCGGCACACCTGCACCGGCGCGGCAGCAAAGCTGTTGACGGTGAACACACCTGCCACCACCGAGCCCGGGGCGAGGCGCATGAGCATCAGGTCGCGGCGGCCGGCCTTGCGGATACCAGCCTGAGCAAAGCCCAGCTCGACGCCGGCGACGGGATGCAGGGACCCGGGGTCGGGCGCTGGGAGGTTCACGGCCATGGAGTTTCTCCGTGTGGACCGCCCGGCCCCGCGGCAGGACCGGGCGTCAGGGGGGACGCCGCGCAGGCTTCAGTCGAGCCGGCCGTGGCAGTGCTTGTACTTCTTTCCCGATCCGCAGGGGCAGGGATCGTTGCGTCCGACCTTGGGCTCTGCCCGCACCGGCTCGGGCCGCGCATCCATCGCCTCTCCGGCGTCAGCCTCGGCCACCGCCTCGTCCGGGTCGGCGTGCTGGTAGCTGACGTTGGTCAGGTGCACCGGCTCCTCGGCCTGCGCCATCTCGGCCTCGGTTCGGATCTGCACCATCGTAAGCACCCGGGTGACCTCGTTGCGCACGGTCTGCAGCAACATGGAGAACAGCTCGAACGCCTCGCGCTTGTACTCCTGCTTCGGGTTCTTCTGGGCGTAACCGCGCAGGTGAATGCCCTGGCGCAGGTGGTCCAGGGCGGCCAGATGCTCGCGCCAGTGCGAGTCCAGGCTCTGGAGCATCACGCCACGCTCGTATTGGTGCCACGCCTCCGGGTCGATGGGGGCGATCTTGGCGGCATAACTCTCGGCCATGGTCGCCAGGACGCGGTCGCCAATGCCTTCGCCATCCAGCTTGTCGTCGGCCTTGATCCAGTCATGGATCGGCAGCCGGAGCCCGAATTCGGCTTCCAGCGCCGCCTCCAGGCTGGGAATGTCCCACTGATCCTCGACGCTCTCCGGCGGAACGTGGGAGCCCACCATCTCGCCAACCGCACCCTCGCGCAGGGCACGGATCGTGTCGCTTATGTCCGTGCTCTCGAGGAGCTCGTTGCGTTGCTGGTAGATGACCTTGCGCTGGTCGTTGGAGACGTCGTCGTACTCGAGCAACTGCTTGCGGATGTCGAAGTTGCGCGCCTCGACCTTGCGCTGGGCGTTTTCGATGGCGCGCGTGACCAACGGCGACTCGATGGCCTCGCCCTCCGGCATCTTGAGCTTCTCCATCACCCACTTGACACGGTCGGCCGCAAAGATGCGCAGCAACTGATCCTCGAGGGACAGGAAGAACCGGCTCGAGCCGGGGTCGCCCTGGCGACCCGCGCGGCCGCGCAACTGGTTGTCGACCCGCCGCGACTCGTGTCGCTCAGTGCCGATGATGTGCAGACCGCCAGCCTTGAGGACCTCGTCGTGCACAGCCTGCCAGTGGGCGCGAATCTCTGCCGCCCGTGTCATTTTCTCCTCATCCGAAAGGTCGGCCTGCGCCATCACCTGGGCGATCTCGGGCTCGGGGTTGCCGCCGAGCACGATGTCGGTGCCACGACCCGCCATGTTGGTGGCGATGGTGATCATGCTCGGCCGGCCAGCCTGGGCCACGATCTCGGCCTCACGGGCGTGCTGCTTGGCGTTCAACACCTGGTGCGGGAGCTTGTCCGCTGTCAGGGCATGGGACAGCTTCTCCGAGTTCTCTATCGAGGTAGTACCGACCAGGACCGGCTGCCCACGCTCGTTGCAGGTCCGGATCTCCCTGATGACCGCCGCAAATTTCTCGCGCTCGGTCTGGTACACCTGATCCATGCGGTCCTGGCGGATCATCGTGTGATGCGTCGGGATGATCACGGTCTCGAGACCGTAGATGTGCTGGAACTCGAAGGCTTCGGTGTCGGCCGTACCGGTCATGCCGGCAAGCTTGCCGTACATGCGGAAGTAGTTCTGGAAGGTGATCGACGCCAGCGTCTGGTTCTCGCGCTGAATCGCCACGCCCTCCTTGGCCTCGACGGCCTGATGCAGGCCGTCGGACCAGCGGCGGCCCGGCATCAGGCGGCCGGTGAACTCGTCGACGATCACCACCTCGCCGTTCTGCACCACGTAGTGGGTATCGCGCTGGAACAGGGCGTGCGCCCGCAGCGCCGCGTAGACGTGGTGCATGAGCTGGATGTTCAGGGCGTCGTACAGACTGCCGCCCTCGGCCAGCAACCCCGCCTCGGTGAGCAGCTGCTCCGCCTTCTCGTGTCCAGCTTCGGTCAGGAGAACCTGATGGGCCTTCTCGTCGACGCTGTAGTCGCCCGGGCCACCCTCCTCCTTCTGCCTCTCGAGCTGCGGAACGAACTGGTTGACGCTGACATAAAGGTCGCCCGTGCCTTCGGCCTGGCCCGAAATGATCAGCGGAGTACGCGCCTCGTCGATCAGGATGGAGTCCACCTCGTCCACGATGGCGTAGGACAGGCTGCGCTGGACGCGCTCCACCACCTCGTAGACCATGTTGTCACGCAGGTAGTCGAAACCGAACTCGTTGTTCGTCCCGTACGTGATGTCGGCCGCGTAGGCGGCGCGTTTGGTCTCCTGGCGGGCATCCGGCGACAAGTCGTGGAAGGGCAGGTTCACGCCCACCGTCAGTCCGAGGAAGCTGTACAGGCGCCCCATCCAGGCTGCGTCCCGGCCGGCGAGGTAGTCGTTGACCGTCACCACGTGCACACCCTTACCGGCCAGGGCATTCAGGTAGGCCGGCAGGGTCGCCACCAGGGTCTTGCCCTCGCCGGTGCGCATCTCCGCGATCTTGCCCTGGTGCAGGACCATGCCACCCACCAGCTGGACGTCGAAGTGACGCATGTTGAGCACCCGGCGGCTCGCTTCGCGGACCGTCGCGAAGGCCTCCGGCAGGATCTGGTCGAGCGTCTCGCCCGACGCCAGCCGCTGGCGGAACGCGTCCGTGCGGGCGCGCAGGTCGGCGTCGGACAGCTGCTGCAGCTGGGGTTCGAGGGCATTGATCGAACGCACCTTCTGCGAATAAGACTTGAGCAGACGGTCATTGCGACTGCCGAACACCTTCTTGAGAACGTTCGCGATCATGGGAGTGAGGAAGGAGCCTTGGACGCCTGCAAAACGCATCGAGGGGTGAGCACCAAAGTCCCCACCCCTCGCGAGCCATTCCGGATTCGTGCCGCCACGGACCGACCGGTTCCCCGCCTGCGGGTAACTCCAGCGCAAACTGCCACGGCGGGGGGCACCGGACGTCCGATCGTCCAGGCGCCGGAGGTATCGACGCTGGCACATGCTCCTTCGGGAGCTGAACCCAAGCCTCATCCCTCCTTGATCGACCGCGCGCAGTCTAACATAGGGGCATGAAGCAGGATCCACAAGGCCGCTCGCCGAGGCGGTCCCGTGCACTGCGCGACTGGCTCGCCGCCCCGGGGGATGCACGCGCCGTGACTGAGCACGCCCGACGGCTGCTGGCACTCCAGTTGGTGCTGGACGCCTGCCTGCCGGCGGGGCTGCGCGGGCAGGTCCGGGTATCGAACTTCCGACAGGGCTTACTGGTGGCCGGAGTTGGCGGCGGCGCCCTTGCGCACCGGCTGCGCACCCTGGCGCCACAGCTGGTGGAGGCGCTGCGTGCCAAACAGATCGCGGTGGTCGAACTGCGCGCGGAAGTCAGACCGGCCGTGTCGCCACCTCCGTCGCCGCCGAAGCGGGCCGTGCTCGGGCCCATGGCCCGCGAGAGCATCGAACGGCTGGCGGCCAGCCTGCCCGACTCTCCGATGCGCTCCGCACTGGAGCGGATGGCGAGACGCGCCCGGCTACCCTGATCCCCGCAGCTGACCGCAGTCCGACCGGAAGGCCTGGCCCGAATGCCGCACCGCCACGATCCCGGCTCAGCGCCAGCCCGGCGGGACGGACTCAAACCAGCAAGATGAGCCGCTCCAGAAGGTATAGGGCCATGGCGGCCGCGATCACGACGAGTGCGAAACGGAAGATCTGCCCTGCCAGCCGCAGGTAGCGTCGGTCACGCCGGAACAGGTATATCGTGAAACAACCGCCGATCGACAGCAGCGTGAGGAAGCCGATGATTCGCAGGATCAGCATCGCGGCAGGCCTTCGCCCCGAGGCGCGGGCGTCGCCCCTGGCGCGGGTATTTCGTCAGGCGGCGCGATGATGGCGAGGTGCATTGCGGTCATCCCGCGCCAAGCCAATGGCCGAGTCTATTGGCGCCAAGCGGGAGCGCGGGATGACCGCAAGGCGCCCGCCAGCGTCCGTGGAGGCCAGCACACCAAAAGGCACCGACGGCCGATTCGTTGCAAACCCAATGGGCATCGGTGCGCAGCCCATTGTCGGGGCTGGCCTGATGAAATGTCCGGGCGAGCCCCGAAGGAGCGGGTTGCCAGGACGGCATCCGCTGGACGCTCGGGTTCACCATGATTCAGGCCGCCAGCAGTTGCAGGCGGGCAAACGCCGGCGCCCTGGACTCCTCGTCGAAGGTCGCGAACTCCCAGGCCCGCTCATCCTCCAGCAGCCGGCGCAGCAGCGCATTGTTCAGGGCATGTCCGGACTTGTGCGCACTGAAGGCGCCGATGAGGGGATGGCCCAGCAGATAGAGATCACCGATCGCGTCCAGCACCTTGTGCTTGACGAACTCGTCGTCGTAGCGCAAGCCATCGACATTCAGGATCCGAAACTCGTCCATCACGATGGCGTTGTCCAGGCTGCCGCCCAGAGCAAGGCCCTGGGAACGCATGCTCTCGACCTCGTGCATGAAACCGAAGGTCCGCGCACGGCTGACCTCCTTGACATACGAGGTGGCGCCGAAGTCCACCCGCACCTCGTTGCCCGAAATGTCGAAGGCCGGGTGCCGGAAATCGATTGAGAAGTCGAGACGGAACCCGTCGAAGGGCTCGAGCCGGGCCCACTTGTCACCATGACGGACCTCAACCGGAGACCTGACCCGGATGAAGCGCTTGGGCGACCGCTGCTCCTCCACCCCCGCCGACTGGATCAGGAACACGAAGGGAGCGGCACTGCCGTCCATGATGGGAACTTCAGCCGCGGTCAGATCGACGTGGACGTTGTCGATGCCCAGTCCGGCCAGGGCGGACATCAGGTGCTCGACGGTGGCAACCCGCACGCCGTCGTGCTCCAGGCACGAGGACAACCGGGTGTCCTTCACCGCGTACGGACCGGCCTGGATGCTCACCGGCTCCGGCAGGTCCACCCGATGAAACACGATGCCAGTGTCCGGCGCGGCGGGGCGCAGAGCAAGCAGCACCTTCTCGCCGGTGTGGAGGCCGACGCCGGTGGCCGATACGGTGTTCCTGAGCGTTCTTTGCTTGAGCATGTTGTGCCAAAGGCCTGATCAATGCGGACGATCGCCATGGAGCAACCCGGCGTGCGCTCCGCTCCCCGATGGCCAGCCGTCAGGCGGCCGTCGCGACCGCCGGTGACCTGCCCGTGCCGCCGGTCCGGCGCGCTGTCGGGCGCACTCTTCACCTCCGGCCACAACCTCATCCTGCCCGAGGCTACCACAATGCCCCTGAAGCCGGCAGCGGCGGCGCTCCCGCGGCGGGAGGGGTTTCGCTCCGGAAAGTCGCCGCCACCACCGGCCGCCACCGCCTCGCCACGGAATCCCGCGGGAGGCAGTGGCCGGCCGTGCCCGATCCACCAGGTCAGTCCGCCTGTTTGCGCAGGAAGGCCGGGATCTCCAGTGTCTCGATCCCCGACATGCGCATCGCCTCCAGCGTGTCGCGGTTGCGCCGCCGGATGACGGCAGGCGTGTCCAGGTCCTGATAGTTGGGATCGGCGGTGGCGACCGGCATGTTGTCCGTACCGTTCTTGATCACCTGCAGAGGCTTGGCCTGAGGCCGGGCGGTGAGCGAGCCCAGGCCGGTGGCGACCATCGTCACCCGCAGGCCGTCGCCCAGGGCCTCGTCGATGACGGTGCCGACGATCACGGTCGCGTCCTCGGCGGTGAAACCCTTGATGGTGTTCATCACCTCGTGCACCTCCTTCATCTTGAGGTTGGTGGAGGCGGTGATGTTCACCAGGACGCCGCGGGCGCCGGCGAGGTTGACGTCCTCGAGCAGCGGGCTGGCGACGGCCTGCCTGGCCGCCTCGGCAGCGCGATGTGGACCCGACGCCAGGGAAGAGCCCATCATGGCCATGCCCATCTCGGACATGACGGTGCGCACGTCGGCGAAATCGACGTTGACCAGGCCCGGGCACTTGATGACCTCGGCGATCCCCGCGACGGCGCCGTGCAGCACGTTGTTGGCGGCGCGGAAGGCATCGAGCATGGAGACGTCGTCGCCCAGCACAGCCATGAGCTTGTCGTTCGGAATGACGATCAGCGAGTCGACGTGGCGGCTCAGCTCATCCAGCCCCTGCATGGCTGTCTTGAGCCGCTTGCCCTCGAAGCTGAACGGTTTGGTCACCACCGCCACGGTGAGGATGCCCAACTCGCGCGCCACCTCGGCCACGATGGGGGCGGCTCCGGTGCCAGTGCCACCGCCCATGCCAGCGGTGAGGAACAGCATGTCCGCACCCTCGATCATCTCGACGATGCGCTCGCGATCCTCGATGGCGGCCTGCTTGCCCACCTCGGGATTCGCGCCCGCGCCCAGGCCCTTGGTCACGCTGGTGCCGAGTTGCAGAACCTGATCAGCGCGATTGCGCTTGAGCGCCTGGGCATCGGTGTTCATGCAGATGAACTCCACACCGTCGACACCCTGGTCAATCATGTGGTCGACGGCATTGCCTCCGCAGCCGCCGACGCCCACCACCTTGATCACCGCTTCCTGCGGCTGTGCATCCACGATCTCGAACATTTCTTCCCGCCTCCTTTGAGTTAGAACCGATTGCCCCGAAAGCCAGCCTGCCTTTGCCACATCCGCCGGTCACACGGTCAGAAATTGACCGCGAACCATTCCTTCATTCTGGTGAACACCTGCTGCACGCTGCCAGTTGACAGCTTGGCGAGATCGCGTCGCTTCTGCTGCTCGTGCGCCGCCATCAGCAGTCCGATGCCGGTGGAGTAGCGTGGTCCCCGCACCACCTCCGAGAGCGGCCCGATGTAGTTCGGAACGCCAAGGCGCACCGGCATGTGGAACACCTCCTCGCCCAGCTCCACCATGCCCTGCATGCCGGCGCTGCCGCCGGTGATGACGATGCCCGACGACAGAAGGTCCTCGTACCCGCTGCGGCGCAGCTCCGCCTGCACCAGCCCGTACAGCTCCTCGACGCGCGGCTCGATGACCTCGGCGAGCGTCTGGCGCGACAGCATCCGTGGACCTCGGTCGCCGACACCCGGCACCTCCACCATGTCGGAGGGGTTGGCCAACTGCCTGAGCGCGCAGCCGTACTTGCGCTTCAGTTCCTCAGCCTCTTTGGTGGGGGTGCGCAGAGCCATGGCTATGTCGTTGGTGATCTGATCGCCGGCGATGGGGATCACTGCCGTATGGCGGATTGCGCCCTGGGTAAATACGGCGATGTCGGCCGTGCCGCCGCCGATGTCGACGAGGGCCACGCCCAGGTCCTTCTCGTCCTCGGACAGGGTCGCCGTGGCCGAGGCCAGCGGCTGCAGGATCAGATCGCGCACCTCGAGGCCGCAGCGGCGCACACACTTGAGGATGTTCTGCGCCGCCGACACCGCGCCGGTGACGATGTGCACCTTCACCTCGAGCCTTACACCGGCCATGCCGAGCGGCTCGCGCACATCCTCCTGTCCGTCGATCACGAACTCCTGATTGAGCACGTGCAGGATCTGCTGGTCGGTGGGGATGTTCACCGCCTTGGCGGTCTCGATGACCCGGTCCACGTCGAGTTGCGACACCTCACGCTCCTTCACAGCCACCATGCCGTGGGAGTTGAAGCTCTTGATGTGGCTGCCGGCGATGCCGGTGTAGACCTCCCTGATCTTGCAGTCAGCCATCAGTTCGGCCTCCTGCAGGGCGCCCTGGATGGCCGTGACGGTGGACTCGATGTTCACCACCACGCCCTTCTTCAGGCCGCGGGAGGGGTGAGTCCCCAGGCCCACCACCTCGAACCCGCCATCGGGCCTGGCCTCGGCGACGATGGCGACGATCTTGGAGGTGCCGATGTCCAGCCCCACCATCAGGTTGCGCGCGTCCTTCGGCTTGTTCATGAGCGCGATGCGCTTGGTCTCTGCAAGGTCCATGGTTGCGTTCTCCGGACTAGGCCCCGTTGTTCACTGTCTTCAGACGTACCGCGAATCCGTTCGGATATCGCAGGTCCACCATCCTGGGCGGCTCCTTCATCTGCCCCACGGTGGCCGGATAGGCCTGGGCGAACTTCGCCAGCCGCTCCACCATGCGCTCGCGGCCGAGCTCCACCGTCATGCCGTCATCCAGCACCACCGTCCAGGCGCGCCGGTCCGATACGCGGATCGCCTGCACCCGGCGTCCCAGACTCGCGAGCGCACGGCCGAACTCGCCATAGTTCGCCGCCATGTCGGCCGACAGGTCGCGCGGGCCGACGAACACGGGCAGGCGCTCGTCCGATGCCGCGGCGAAGATCTCGCCGCGGTCATTGACCAGGGCCTCGTCGCCCCAGCGCGCCAGGGTGCGGTGCTCCTCCAGGACCACCTCGAGCCGGTCCGGCCACTGGCGCCGCACCTGCACCTGCCGCACCCAGGGCAGCTTCTCGAACGCCTGGCGCGACACATCGAGGTTGATGGTGAAGAAATTGCCGCGCAGCTCGCGGTGCACCACGTTGTCGATCTGCGCCGGCGTGACCCGCGAGATGCCGCCGGCCACCGCCACTTCCCGCACCGGGAAGAAGCGAGAGTGCACGAGCCCGAACACCAGCGCGTACAACAGCCCGACGGCGACGACGCCCATCAGCAGGGAGGTGATGGCCGATAGTGCCTCGGGCCTATCCCACATGGGCGGTCTCCAGGATGGCCAGCACCAGCGCGGTGAAATCCAGTCCGGCAGCCCGGGCCGACATCGGCACCAGGCTGTGCCCGGTCATGCCCGGCGAGGTGTTCATCTCGAGCAGCCAGACGCTGCCGTCGGCGCGCCGGATGAGGTCGGCACGGCCCCAGCCCTCGCAGCCCAGCACCACGGCGGCCTGCATCACCAGGTCGCGGATGCGCGACTCCTCGGCCGGATCCAGCCCGCAGGGGCAGAAGTAGCGGGTCTCGTCGCTGAAATACTTGTTCCGATAGTCGTAGTTGCCCTGGGGCGCCTCGATGCGGATGAGCGGCAAGGCCTGCCCGCCGAGGAACGGGGCGGTAAGTTCCTGTCCTTCGACGAAGGCCTCGGCCAGCACCAGACGATCATGCTGCGAGGCCAGGGCGTATGCCGCCGGCAGCTGGCCCACCGCAGTGACGCGGGTGAGGCCGATGGTCGAGCCCTCGCGCGCCGGCTTGACGATGAGCGGAAGGCCGAGCCGCGCCGCCACCGCGTCCCAGTCGCTGTCGGCGCCGAGTACCACCCAGTCAGGCGTCGGCAGACCGTTCGCCACCCACACCATCTTGGTCCGGACCTTGTCCATGCTAAGCGCCGAGGCGAGGACGCCGCTGCCGGTGTAGGGGATGCCGAGCAGCTCGAGCGCACCCTGCACGGTGCCATCCTCGCCGTAGCGCCCGTGGAGGGCGATGAAGACGCGGTCGAAACCCTCGTCGCGCAGTTCGTGCAGGTCGCGCTGCGCCGGATCGAAGGCGTGGGCATCGACGCCCGCGTCCTGGAGCGCCAGCAGCACGGCATTGCCGGACAGGAGGGAGATCTCGCGTTCCGCGGAACGCCCCCCGAAGAGCACGGCCACCTTG
>JBILUV010000359.1:0-3340 GCA_044370825.1 Burkholderiales bacterium
GATTCGAGTGTCGCAGAGGGCGCGGGCGCGGGCCAGAGGGAAAGGCGGGGGGGCAGGGGACGCAGGGGGAACTGCCGGCGCCTCGAACCGATCGGCGACATCCCGCCCGCAGAGGCCGAGGCGAACCTCCTCCGGACGCTCCAGCCACCCCGGTTGGCGGCGTGAAACTCAACGGAACCTGCCGCCGGAAATCCCGGCGCGTCTCAGTCCCTCTCAAATGAATGAGTTGACGATTGCCGACGTGGGGGCCGGCATCAGTGCCGGTCCACGTTTCGAATAAAGCCTGCCATCCGGTCATACCACCATCCTGAGGGTCAGGTTGACCAGCAACAGGGGCACCGATATGACTTCGGAGGTGGAGGTGTGGGGAAAGGGTGATGGGGCCGTCATCACCGAAACGTTTTTCCTCTCTGAACGCTCTTCACTTTCACCGTCACGCGTCTTGCTCGATCAATGTGGCGTCTGCGTAGGGGGGGCCGAACTGTTCGCATCTGTGCCGCGCATCGCGTTCGTTGACGACGATCCCGATCTGCTCGCCGGTCTTCGGCGTGCATTGCGGCGACTGAACCTCGGCTGGAACGATACGTACCATTCCGATCCGATGGAGGCCGTTTGCGCGTTCCGCGAGGATCCGGTCGACGTGGCCGTTCTCGACATGCGCATGCCCGGGATGAACGGCGCTGTCCTCGCCGGTGAAATCGCCGCCGAATCTCCGCGGACGGTGTCCATCATCCTTTCTGGCTCCACCGACTTCGATCTCGCGATTTCCTCGATCAATGTGGGGCGGATCTTCCGGTATCTGATCAAGCCCTGTCCCACGGCCGTCCTTGTCACCGCGGTAAACGATGCTCTCCGGGCCGGTTCGGCGACGGCGGCGGAGACGGACCCAAATGGCTTCGCCAAAGCGGCAATCGACCATCTCAGCACGGGAGTGATCGTCCTCGGCACCCGCGGACAGATCCTGTTCACGAACCAGCGAGCGGGGAGCCTGCTGGCCCGCGGAGATGGCGTCCTGGTCGGCAACACCGGCATCTGCCACGCGTCCACCACGGAGGACACCCGAAGGCTGCATAGTGCCGTCAAGGCTGCACGCGACAACAAGGTCCCCGATGCGCTGACGCTCGATACCCGCTCCCATGGGCCGTTGCGGGTCGTCGTCCGTCCTGGCGAGGAGGCGGGCGGCGGCAGCGAGCCCGTGGTGTGCCTCTATCTTTTCGCCGACGATGATCGGCCGGACGTCGATCCGCATCTTCTGCGCGGCATCTTCGGCCTGACACCCTCCGAAAGCAGGCTGGCCGCCGCACTCGCGGGCGGACTGTCGCTTGAGGCCGCCGCCCGGAACGAGGGCTGGACGCTGAACTCGGCCAGATCCTACCTCAAGGTCGTATTCGACAAGGTCGGTGTCTCCCGTCAGGCCGATCTGGTCCGCGTCGTTCTGACGAGCACGGGCCGGTAGGCACCCCGCCGGGTGGGTCTCAGATGCCAACCGGCAGCCTGATCGTGAAGCGCGCGCCCCCCAGTGTGGAATCGTCGATAGCGATGCTCCCCCCATGTTGTTCGACGATGCTGTTGCAGATCTCGAGCCCCCGGCCAGTGCCCTGCCCGACGCCCTTGGTCGTGAAGAAGCGGTCGAACACCCGCCTACGTATCTCGGGGGGAATGCCCGGTCCGTTGTCCTCGAAGTGCACCAACACGCAGGTCTTGTCAGACGTGATGGTGATGCGCACGATGCCCCTGCGACCGTTCCCGGCCGAGCGGACCGCGTCACATGCGTTGGTCGTGAGGTTCACGAACACCTGGCTGATCTGCCCGGGGCTGCCCCGAAGGTCGGGGACCGGCTCCTCACAGTGGAGGCTGACGTCAATGTCGTGTTTCCACTGGCCCCGCGTGATCGTCAGGCAGTGTTCGAGCGTGCTCCGCACGTCGATCCGCTCGTCGGGCGCCAGTTCGGGATAGGCGGTCGTTCGGACGGCCTCCACGATTTCCGCCACCCGCCGGATCCCGTTCAGCGACTGTTCAAGGGCGAGCGGGACCTCCGTCAAGAGGTAGTCCAGATCGCCGCCGGCCCGATCGCCGTCTGGCCTATCACTGCCCCGACCACCGACAGCGGCGATCAGGTCTGCGAAGGAGTCGCGCAGGAAGTACATGTTGTCGCTGATGAACTGCAACGGCGTGTTGATCTCATGCGCGACGCTCCCGGCCAGCGCGCCCAGGGCCTCCAGCTTCTGGGCCTGCTGAAGATCCCGCTCCAGCTTGCGCGAGCGGATGGATTCGTCCCGTCGGCGCAGTGCCTCTGCCATCAGCGGTACGAATCGCAGGAAACGCTGGGAGCGTCTCTGGTCGAGTGCCCTCGCTCCATTGCCGGTTGCCAGGAGAACGTGGAGCCGCTCGGGCGGGCCGACCCGTGCGGCCGCCATCCACTGCGGCCTTTCGCCCGGGCAGGCCTGCAGGAGGTGGTCGGCGATCGCGGTCGCAGAGAGATCGCTGATCAGCCGACTCGGTCGCTGGGCGAGGTAGTCCAGAAGGGCGGTGTCCTCGTTGACGGCGATCCAAAAGGCATCGTGCCCGAGGCTCAGCGGTTCGCCCCTCCCTGCGCCCAACGGCAGAAGCGCAACGCAGTCCGTTTCCAGACCGTCCGCCAACTGCCGCAGCAGATGCAAAGGGCCGTCCGCGAGGTCGGTCGCCTCGCTGAGGCTGCGCAGGGCACCCACCAGCATCTCGCTCTCTTCGCGCATCTGCCGATCGCGATCGTAAAGCCGACGCATCTCGACGAGGGCGCCGGAAAGCTTCGCTTCTACCTCCACACGCTCGACGCTCAGCGCCTCCTGCAAGCGCCGCCGCTCCTCCTCGCGATTCAGTTTTTCCTTGAAATCGCGCGCCATCAGTTCGAGCCGAGCGCGGGTGCGTAGACTACGGGAAATCTCGGAAAAGAACCTCAGCAGCAGGCACTCACGATCGCTGTAGTGGTGATGGCGATTCACCGAATTGAAACCCACGAAACCCTCGCAACGCATCCCGTCCATGACAGGTATCGCCGCGAGGCTCTTTATCCCCTGCTGTTCAAGCAGTTCCCGCAACGCGCTGTCCGGCGCCAGCGCTCCCACGTCGTGGACGATGATGTTTTGTCCCGCCCGGTGCGCGTCGCACCATTGGTGCAACTCCGCCAGTGGCACGGACTGAAGTTGGTCCCGCTGCGGAAGCATCCCTGCGGCACACCATTCGTGCGTTATGCTCGTCGTTCCGCCGTCCCAATCGTAACTGAACAGATAGGCCCGGTCGGCATCCACGAAGGTGGCGAGCTGGCCCAGGGCCTCCTCGATCGCGCTGTCGACCTGCTCGA
>JBILUV010000360.1:0-3329 GCA_044370825.1 Burkholderiales bacterium
ATGGCGGCCGTGCCGTCGGCCAGCAGGCGCGCCTTGTAGGCCGGGTCGGTCCACGCGCGGGCCACCACCTTGGCGCCATTGTGCGGGCCGACGCGGGTCTCGTAGGCGTCGACGATGCCGTCGAGGACGGTGGGGTCGACGATGCCTTTCTCGACGAGCAGGGCCTCCATGGCCTTGACGCGCAGCGCGATGTCGACGGGTGGTTGGGTGTGGTCGTGGTCGTCACTCATGGCGGATGGCTTGTGTGGGTGAGCGGTGGATCAGGCGGCGGCGCGATCGGTGTCGCCATCGTCGTCGAGCAGGCTCTCGAGCCGCCGTTGCAGCTGCAGGAATTCCGGGGCGTAGCGGTCTTTCAGGGCGGCCGAGCGCACGTCGATGTCCTCGAGGGTGCCGGCCTGGTTGGCGCCGAGCACGAGCACGCGTTCTCCGACGAGGATGGCTTCCTCGATGCTGTGGGTGACCATCACCAGCGTTGCGGAGGACGACTGCCACACCGACCGCAGGAACGCCTGCATGCGCCGGCGCAGCGACACGTCGAGCGCGCTGAAGGGTTCGTCGAGCAGCAGCACGCGCGAGTTGGCCGCCAGGGCGCGCGCGATGGCCACGCGCTGGCGCATGCCGCCGGAGAGCTCATGCGGATACTGGTGGCGCGCTTCCAGCAGGCCGACGGTGTCGAGCAGATCCTGGGTCAGGGCGCGGACGCGGTCCGCGGGCATGCCCCGCATGCGTGGCCCGAAGGCGATGTTTTTCTCGACGGTGAGCCAGGGGTAGAGGTTGTTCTCCTGGAAGATCATGACGATCTCGGGCGTCGGCGCGGCCAGCTCGCGGCCCTGGAACAGGACAGCGCCTTCCAGGGGAGGCAGGAAGCCGCCGAGCGCCTTGAGAAGGGTGGTCTTGCCGCAACCCGAGGGCCCGAGCAGGCAGACGAACTCGCCAGTGCCGATGCGCAGGTCGAGGTTGCGCACCGTGACGTTGGGCTGGCCGCCCCGGTCGACGTAGCCGAGGGACAGGCGCGAGGTTTCGAGTATGGGGTGGTCGAGGCTCATGTCCGCCACCACAACAGGCGCTGCTGCATCTGCGCCAGCAGGCGGTCGATGACGAAGCCGCACACGCCGATGACGACGATGCCGAACATGATCAGCTCGGCGTTGAAGAGGTTGCGGCCCATCATGATGATGGCGCCGATGCCATCCCGCAGCCCCACCATCTCCGCCACGAGCACCGCCATCCAGGCGGCGATGAAGTTGGTGCGCAGGAGGGTGAACACCCCTGGCAGGACGGCCGGCAGGACGACGTGCAGCCACTGCTGCCAGGGCGTCGCGCCGAGGTTGTTCGCGACGACGCGGAAGGTCTCCGGCAGGCGCCGGATCTCGGCGAGCGTGGCGATGGTGAGGGCGAAGTACACCCCCATGAAGACGATGAAGATCGCGGTGGTGTTGCCGATGCCGAACATCACGATGGCCACGGGGATCCACGCAATCGGCGCGATCGGCGCGAGCAGGTGGAGGATGGGCGAGAGCACCCAGTCCGCGATGCGCGACATGCTGATGAGCGCCCCGGTCACGATCGCCAGGAAGTAGGCGATGCCCATGCCCGCGAACACGCGGAAGAGCGTGGAGAACACCGCCTGGTACACCGTGACCGCCTGCGCCCCCAGCCCGATGCGAAAGCCGCTTTCCGCCACGGAAGCGAGGAACAGCGAGGGCGGCGGCATCACCGTGGCGATGGCCGAATCCGGCATGTTGCCCACGAGTTCCCAGGCGCCGAGGAGCAGCAGTACCGACGCACTGCCCACCACCGCGGGGGCCAGGCGACCGGCGTCGCCCGGCATGCGCAAAGAGGCTCGAGACATCGCCGTCTTACTTCTTCCGGGCGGCTTCGAGGCGCTTGATGATGTCGACCTTGAAGATCTCGGCGGCCGTCGTCTTGCCCTTGATGTAGCCCAGCTTCGTGAGGTCGGCGACTACGCTCTGCACGGCCGCGACGTCGGGCACGAACGAGATCGGAGCGGGCGCGCTCTTGAACGCCTGGAGCAGCACGTCGGCCGGGACGCGGTAGTAGGTCCCCTTGGTGAGGAGGGCGACAGCCTTGTCGGGGTCGGAGTTGATGATGTCCGCCGCGCACAGCAGGCCGTTGAGGTAGGCCTCGACGATCTCGGGGCGCTTCGTGAGCGTCTTGTCGAGCACGCTGACGACGGTGTTCGGCGTGGTGGCCGACCAGGTCTTGGCGTTGTCGGTGAGGACCTTCGCGCCCTTGCTCTTCACCATGTCGGTGGTGTAGGGCTTGATGTGCGACAGCAGGTCGACCTTGCCGACGCGGAAGGCATCCACCATGGCGAGCAGGTCGTTGAAGTACACCATCTCGACCTTGTCCTCGGGCACGCCGTACTGGGCGAAGGAGCGGGTGAGGATGAGCTCGAGCGTATCGCCCTGGAGCGTGGCGATCTTGAGCTTCTTGTCGCTCTTCTTCGTGTACTGCGCGAGGGACTCCATCGAGTCGATGCCGAGCTTGCCGTCGGCGATCACCTGCATGATGCCCCAGCCGCCAGCGGCCGCGACGGTCCGGATGGGCACGCCGCCGTTCGCCGCGAAGAAGGGCAGCGTGAACGGGTTAGTGCTGAAGTCGATCTCGCCGCCGGCCAGGGCTGCGTTGTTGTCACCGGGGTTCGAGAAGAACACGGTCTCGACATCCAGCCCGAACTTGGCGAAGCAGCCGCTCTCCTTGGCAACGAAAAGAGGTGCCATGTCGAGCGCAACCAGGTGGCCGGCCTTCACCTTGGTGGCTGCCGTGGCAGGCATGGAGAAGGTGATCGCGGCGGAGATGGCGGCCAGCACCGGGATCAGGCGGGATTTCGAGCACAACGACAGGAATGACATGTGGAACTCCTCGGAGACAGGTGGGCGGCCGTCGTGGCCAGCGCGGGGCCTGTCTGCAATCGGCATGCCATTACCGCGTGAGCGGCGTGGATTTGTCGGATCCGCCTGTGACGCCCGGGAAAGCGTAAACGCGCAAAACGGTGGGGCGGGTCTGGGGCGCGCCAGACTGGTGCCGATCGCGAGGTGGCGCACCACACTGAGGCGTGCATCCCAGCGGGCTCCGACCTCGAAGCCCCTTTCGGGGTCGGACCTCGAAGAGTCACTGATTCCTAGAGTAAAAACGCCTAAAGACGGCCCCAAATCGCGCTTAGACGGCCATTTTCGGGGGTGAAAATAGGGAGCTCTGCCCCAGCCAGGAGTGGCGGAGACGCGCCGCCGTCGGTGGGGAAATCCGTCGGGGGCAAACGCGGTCAGGGTCGAACACGTTCAGGGTCAGGTCTTGTCTTTTGCTAG
>JBILUV010000097.1:0-12094 GCA_044370825.1 Burkholderiales bacterium
GAGAACGGCGAGGTTGAGGGTGCCGAGAAGCGCGCCGGCGTCCTCGACCACGGCGGGCTGGGTCTCCAGGCCGACCACCACCGCCGCCGCGATGACGACGAGGACAATTAATCGCGCGTATCCGGTGGCGTAGGTCAACCGGCGGGCGAAACGGAACATGAGTCTCGGGGAAGGATGTTGCGGACGCCAGGCTACGGGGCGGGGGCTAGCCGCCGATGACCTCCTGGCGCTGTTCGCCGAGACCATCGATGCCGACGCGCATGACGTCGCCGGCACGCAGGAACACGGGGTTGGGCTTGATGCCCATGCCGACGCCCGGCGGAGTGCCCGTGGTGATGATGTCACCCGGCTTGAGGGTGAACAGGAAGCTCACGTAGGCCACCAGCTGCCGGATATTGAAGATCATGGTGTTGGTGTTGCCGGTCTGCATGCGCTTGCCGTTGAGGTCGAGCCACATGGCGAGGTTCTGCGGATCCGGGATTTCATCGCGGGTGACCAGCCAGGGACCGACCGGGCCGAAGGTGTCGAAGCCCTTGCCCTTGTCCCAGGTCTGTCCGCGCTCGAGCTGCCACTCCCGCTCGGAAACATCGTTGCAGATCATGTAGCCGGCGACGTGGTCCAGGGCGTCGGCCTCGGACACCGCCTTCGCGGTCTTGCCGATGACGAAGGCAAGTTCGACTTCCCAGTCGCCCTTGACCGAGCCCTTGGGCAGCACAATTGTGTCGTTCGGACCCGAGATGCAGGAGGTGGCCTTGCTGAACACCACCGGTTCCTTGGGAATCGGCATGTTCGATTCCTTCGCGTGATCCGAGTAGTTCAGGCCGATGGCGATGAATTTGCTGCTGCCGACCACGGGCGCGCCGAAGCGCGGGCTGCCGTCGACGCGGGGCAGGGTCGACGGATCGATGGCGCGCAGCCGCGCGAGGCTCTCGTCGCCCAGCACGCTGCCGTCGATGTCGCGCACGACGCCTGACAGGTCGCGGATGGCGCCGGAGGCGTCGATCAGGCCGGGCCTCTCGCTGCCCGCTTCCCCGTAACGAACGAGTTTCATTGCACTTCCCCCCTCTGGATGATTCGAATCAGATGGTGATGCCGCCGTCCACGATCAGGCTCTGCCCGGTCATGAAGATGGATTCGTCCGACGCCAGATAGACGGCGGCGCCGGTGATCTCTTCCGCGGTCGCCAGCCGGCCCATCGGCTGTCTGGCGATGAAGTCCTTTCTGGCCTGGTCCGGGTCGGCGAAGGCGTTGATGCGCTCTCCCAGGGACGGCGTGTCGACCGTGCCCGGACAGATGGCATTGCAGCGGATGCCGCGGCGCACGTAGTCGATCGCCACGGATTTGGTCAGGCCGATGACGGCCGCCTTGGTCGCCCCGTAGACGAAACGGTTGGCTATGCCCTTGATGCTGCCGGCCACGGAGGCGACGTTGATGATGGACCCGCCACCGTGGTCGAGCATGCTCGGCAGGAACTGTCGGATCACAACGTAATGACTGCGCACGTTCAGGTTGAAGGAGAAGTCCCAGTCGCGGTCGGAACACTCCAGCACCGTGCCGTGATGCACGAAGCCCGCGCAGTTGAAAAGCACGTCTGGTGCCGGCATGGCAGCTGCGAAAGCGGCGATGGCCGCGTCGTCGAGCACGTCGAGCCGGCGCACCTGAATGCCGGGCGTTTCGGCAAGCGAGCCCAGCTTCGCCTCGTCGATGTCGGTGGCCCAGACCTGCGCGCCTTCGGCGGCGAAGGCCAGCGCCGTGGCCCTTCCGATGCCCTGTCCCGCGGCGGTCACCACCGCCGTCTTTCCGGCCAGCCTCGTGCCCACGTGTTCCTCCGTACGATCGACGTCAACGAAGTCGCGGAGTATGCCACAGGGGCCTCTGCCGGCCCGCGGCCTGCACCTCGTGGTGCCGCGTGCCGGGGGATGGGTCGGGTGGGTTCTTTTTGCAGGATAATCGGGGCAGAACGCCTGCCCGGCCCCGGCTCCGCCGAAGTGGTCGGTAGCGATGGCGCCGCATCCAGGAATCCGGGAGGAAACATGCTGCAAACCGCCGATCTCACCATCCGCCTCAACTCCAACGACGACGTGGTCATCGCCCGCGTCGACCTGCCCGAGGGCACGGACATCCTCAAGGAGAAGGTCCGCACCGTGGTGCGCGTGCCGGCGGGCCACAAGATCGCCACGCGCGACGTCGACCCCGGGCAGCCGGTGCGGCGCTACAACCAGATCATCGGTTTCGCCACCCGGCCCATCAAGGCGGGTGAGCACGTGCACGTGCACAACATCGGCATGGGCAACTTCGAGCGCGATTACGCCTTCGGCGCCGACTGCCGACCGACGGAGTTCGTGGCCGAGCCCGCCACCTTCATGGGTTACCACCGGGACGATGGCCGCGTTGCGACCCGCAACTACATCGGCGTGGTGTCGAGCGTGAACTGCTCGGCCCACGTCACGCGCATGATCGCGCGCCATTTCACGCCCGAGATGCTTGCCGAGTTCCCCAACGTCGACGGCATCGTCCCTATCACCCACGGCTCCGGCTGCGGCATGGGCTCCACCGGGGAGCCGGTCGAATTGCTGCGCCGGGTCCTGGGCGGTTACGCCACCCACGCCAACTTCCATTCCACGCTGCTGGTGGGCCTGGGCTGCGAGGCGAACCAGATCAACGACCTGCTGGCCTCCCAGGGTCTGAAGCGCTCCGACCAGCTGTCCACCTACACCATCCAGGAGTCGGGCGGTACCGGCAAGACCGTGCGCGAGGGCATTGCGCGCATCAAGGAACTGCTGCCCGAGGCCAACAAGGTGGCGCGCAGCCCGGCGCCGGTCAGCCACATCACGCTCGGCCTTCAGTGCGGCGGCTCGGACGGCTACTCCGGCATCAGCGCCAACCCGGCGCTCGGGGCTGCGGTCGACCTCCTGGTGCGCCACGGCGGTACCGCCATCCTGTCCGAGACGCCGGAGATCTACGGCGCCGAGCACCTGCTGACGCGGCGTGCGGTGTCGCGCGAGGTCGGGGAGAAGCTGGTGCGCCGGATCAAGTGGTGGGAGGAATACACCGAGCGTCTGGGCGGGGAGATGAACAACAACCCGTCGCCGGGCAACAAGGCCGGCGGGCTCACCACTATCCTGGAGAAGTCGCTGGGGGCGGTCGCGAAGGGGGGCACCAGTGCGCTGGTGGATGTGTATGAGTACGCCCAGCGCGTCACCGCCAAGGGCTTCATCTTCATGGATACCCCGGGCTACGATCCGGTGTCCGCGACCGGGCAGGTGGCCGGCGGCGCCAACATCATCTGCTTCACCACAGGCCGCGGCTCGGCATACGGCTGCAAGCCCTCGCCCTCGCTCAAGCTGGCCACCAACTCCGCCCTGTTCCAGCGCCAGGAGGAGGACATGGATATCAATTGCGGCGTCATCGTCGACGGCAAGGCGAGCATCGAGGAGGTCGGGCGGCAGTTCTTCGATCTCATCGTCAAGACCGCTTCCGGCACGCCCACCAAGAGCGAGCAGTGGGGGTACGGAGAGGACGAGTTCGCGCCCTGGGTGCTGGGCCCGACCATGTGAGGCAGCAGGGGGGGGCGGGGCGCCGCGCGCGGCCGGCCAGACGCTTTGGTTCGATGCAGTCCCGAAAGGAGGTGGCATGGCAGAAGGAGCTGAGTCCGGAGACCCGATGGAGTTCTTCCGGAAGATGTGGAACCCCATGTCGTTTCCGCTGCCCGGCATGTTCCAGCCCACGCTGGATGCCGAGGAGATCGGGCGGAAGATCGCGGAGCTGCAGGCGGTGGAGAACTGGCTGAAGATGAATCTCGCCTTCCTCCAGATGACCATCAAGACCCTCGAGATGCAGAAGAGCGCCCTGTCGGCGATGCACGACTCCGCCGCGGGGAACAGAGCCGGGTCATGAGGATCAACGCCACGCCTCCGCTGGTGGTGACGGTGCCGGAGGTGAATGTTCCGGCGCTCGTGGACGGTGTCAGACCGCTCAGGCCTGTGTCTGCGGGCATCGGAAGCGCCGTGCCCCCGGGGTCGCAAGGGCCGGTCGGCGAGCCGGAGCCGCGTGAGGCCGTCCAGGAGGGGCGGCGTGCGCGTGAGGATCGCCGCGACGGCGAGCGGCGGCAACGCCAGGTTCCGGTGCTGATCGACACTCGCACGGGCCCCGACCGCAGGCAGCGCGCGCGCCGGGGGGCGGACGACCCACCACCGCCGTCGGTTGACTACCGGGTCTGATCGATGGTCCGCAGGCCTGGTGACGGGCGGCTGACAGCGGCCTGGCGGCAGCTCGCGGAAAGGTTGCCGAAAGGCTGGGAAACGACAATCGGCTTTGCAAGTGACGGGGCGCTCTCCGGTGCAAGCCGTTCTCCTGCGGGGCCGTATCCGCCCGGGCGCTCTTCCAGGGCTCTCTCCAAACGCGTGGTCTCCCTTGGATACGGCCCTTCCTTTTTCAGCACGCTTCACGGTCTTGCGGGCACCGCAGGCGGGTCATCTCAGGCCCGGCGTCAAAGGGGCGGTCTGACCACTCCGATCTGCTGCAGGATGCCAAGGGGCGCACCACCCGCGATGGGTTCGGGCCGGATCACGCGGATGAGATCGTCCTCGATGCGGTAATGGAAGCGCTGCGGCGGGATGCACACGAAGCGCCCCGTCGGTGGCACCGTTTCGATGCCGGGCAGGGCGAAGGTGCCCAGGTGGGTGCCGCTCTGGCGCCACAGCACGACCCACCAGCCGCCTACCTGGCGAGGCGAGTCGTGGTCGTAGGTCCAGTCGGGAAAGCCGGTGTAGATCGCGTCGAGCATAGCCCCGAAGGTCGCGATGTCGAGCACCCGTCCCACCGACTCGAAGCGGACGTCAGGCCCAACGGTCGCCAGGATGGCGCCGACATCGTGGGCCTTGAGGCCGTCCATGTAGCGCTTCAGCACCGGGGGCAGGGCATCGCTCACGCTGGGCTCCAATCGAGTTCGCGCTTGAACTGCTCGGTGGCCTCCATCAGGGCTGCGCGGATGCCCGGTTCCCACGCCGAGTGGCCGGCGTCGGGGACGAGACGGAACTGTGCCTCCGGCCAGGCCGCACGCAGGTCGAAGGCGGTGATCGCCGGGCACACCATGTCGTAGCGTCCCTGCACGATCAAGCAGGGATGGTGGCGGACCCTGTCCACATTTCCGAGCAGGCTGTCCGGCGGCAGGAAGATGTCATGGGCGAAATAGTGGGCCTCGATGCGTGCGAGGCCCAGTGCCACGACGTCGTCACCGAAGTGGCGCAACGCATCGTCACTGGGCAGAAGCGTCGAGCAGGCGCCTTCGTACAGACTCCACTGCCGCGCCGCGGGCAGGTGCACGGCCGGGTCCGGATCCAGCAGGCGCCGCCGGTATGCTGCAAGCAGGTCGCCCCGCTCCTCTGGGGGCAAGTAGCCGGCGAATCGCTCCCACACGTCGGGAAACACGGAGCGCATCCCGTACAGGAACCACTCGATCTCGCTCGGGCGGCACAGGAAGATGCCGCGCAGGATGAATCCGAGGCAGCGCTCCGGATGCGCCTCGCCGTAGGCGAGCGCCAGCGTGGAGCCCCAGGATCCGCCGAACACGAGCCAGCGGTCGATACCGAGCTGCACGCGCAGGCGCTCGATGTCCGCCACCAGCAGGGGCGTGGTGTTTTCCTCGATCGCGCCCAGGGGCGTGGAGCGTCCGGCGCCGCGCTGGTCGAAGATCACGATGCGGTAGTGGCCGGGGTCGAAGAAGCGGCGATGCGCCGGGCTCGCGCCGGCGCCCGGCCCGCCATGCAGGAACAGCACCGGCAGTCCCCGGGGATTGCCGCTCTCCTCCCAGTACATGACGTGTTGCCCATCCAGCGCCAGGCGGCCGGTGCTGTGGGGTTGTATCTCCGGATAGAGCTCGGTGCGCACGGATCCGGTAAAGCGGTGGTTTGCGTTGGTCACGCGGAATCTCCGGTCAGAGGGACACGCCGGCATGGCAGGCGCAACGGAACCTGCCTGTGCCACATTGTCTTACAAGCGGGCACGGGCCGCGACCAGAGTCGCGACGTCGGCGCGGCCGTTGCATGCGGTCCGCGTATACTTTTGTGCCTTCATGACAGACGAGCACAATGCGGCATGGATGAATCCCTCAAGAAGGCGGCTCTCGACTATCACCGGCTCCCCACGCCGGGGAAGCTTTCCATCCTTCCCACCAAGGGCCTGATCAACCAGCGCGATCTCGCGCTGGCGTACTCGCCCGGGGTGGCGGCCGCGTGTGAGGAGATCGTCGCAGATCCGTCGACCGCCCAGCTCTACACCTCCCGCGCCAATCTCATCGGGGTGATCACCAACGGCACAGCCGTCCTTGGTCTGGGCGCCATCGGGCCGCTGGCGGCCAAGCCGGTGATGGAGGGTAAGGCGGTGCTGTTCAAGAAGTTCGCCGGCATCGACGTCTTCGACATCGAGATCAACGAGACCGATCCGGACCGGCTGGTGGAGATCATCGCTGCGCTCGAGCCCACCTTCGGCGGCATCAACCTCGAGGATATCAAGGCACCCGAGTGTTTCCAGGTCGAGCGAAAGCTGCGCGCCCGCATGAAGATCCCTGTGTTCCACGACGATCAGCATGGCACTGCGATCATCGTCGGAGCCGCCCTGCGCAACGGGCTCAAGGTCGTGGGCAAGCGCATCGATCAGGTCAAGCTGGTGTGCTCCGGTGCCGGCGCGGCGGCGCTGGCCTGTCTGGACCTGATCGTCGAGCTGGGTCTGCCCCGCGAGAACATCGTCGTCACCGACATCAAGGGTGTGGTCTACCGCGGCCGCACCGAGGAGATGGACGACAACAAGGCGCGTTATGCCCGCGATATCAGCGCCAGGACCCTGGCGGAAGTGATCGACGGCGCAGATGTTTTCCTGGGCCTGTCCGCGGCGGGCGTGCTCAAGCCTGAGATGGTTGCTCGCATGGCGGAGCGGCCGCTCATTCTTGCACTGGCCAATCCCACGCCGGAGATCATGCCGGACCTCGCGCGCGAAGTTCGCCCGGATGCGGTGATCGCCACCGGGCGCTCGGACTTCCCCAACCAGGTCAACAACGTCCTTTGCTTCCCCTTCATCTTTCGCGGCGCCCTGGATGTCGGCGCCACCACCATCACGGAGGAGATGAAGCTCGCCGCGGTCGATGCCATCGCCGATCTCGCGATGGCTGAGCAGTCCGACGTGGTTGCTTCCGCCTATGGTCAGGAGGATCTCAGCTTCGGTCCGGAATACCTGATTCCAAAGCCCTTCGATCCGCGCCTGATCGTGCAGATTGCGCCGGCCGTGGCCAAGGCGGCCATGGACAGCGGGGTGGCGACGCGCCCCATTCGCGATTTCCAGGTCTATCGCGACCAGCTCACCAGCTTCGTCTACCAGTCCGGCCTCATCATGAAGCCGGTGTTCACCGCAGCCAAGAAGGCGCCCCGGCGCGTGGTCTACGCCGAGGGCGAGGAGGAGCGGGTGCTGCGCGCGGTGCAGGTGGTGGTGGACGAAGGGCTCGCCCGGCCCATCCTCATCGGCCGGCCCGAGGTGGTGGAGCCGCGGCTGGAGCGGCATGGCCTGCGCATCCGGCCCGGTGCGGACTTCGAACTGGTCAATCCCAACTCCGACCCCCGCTACCGCACCTACTGGCAGACCTACCATGGCCTGATGCAGCGCGAGGGCGTGTCGGTGGAACTCGCCAAGCGCGACGTGATGCGCCGCATGACCCTCATCGGGGCGCTGATGGTGAGGCTGGGCGATGCCGACGCGATGATCTGCGGCACCTACGGCCAGCACCAGCAGCATCTCGAGATCGTGTCGAACGTGATCGGGCTGCGACCGGGCGCGCGCCGTTTCGCCGCCATGAACCTGTTGCTGCTGCCCACCCGGACGCTGTTTATCTGCGATACCTACGTCAACCAGGACCCCTCGGCCGAGGAGATCGCGGACATGACCTTCCTCGCTGCGGAGGAAGTACGGCGTTTCGGGTTGGTGCCGAAAGTGGCGCTGTGCTCGCATTCAAACTTCGGCTCCATGCCCTCGCCCTCGGCAGGCAAGATGGCGCGGGCCCGGGAGTTGATCGAGGCACGCGACCCGACGCTCGAGGTCGAGGGCGAGATGCACGGCGACGCGGCCCTGGACGAGAGCATCCGCACGAGGCTGTTTCCGAACTCCCGTCTCAAGGGTGAGGCCAATCTGCTGATCATGCCGAACCTGGACGCCGCGAACATTTCCTTCAACCTGCTGAAGGTGGTCAGTGGCGAGGGAATCACCGTCGGACCGGTGCTGCTCGGCGCTGCCAAGCCCGTCCACATCGTCACGCCCACCGCTACGGTGAGGCGACTGGTGAACATGACCGCCCTGGCAGTGGTGGATGTCGCGGCGCAGCGCTGAACCGGCGGGCCATCGCGTTGCCCGTGTCGGGGTGTCTGTGGAAACCTGCCCGTGCCCGGGTGCGCCGGGCGCGGGCAGGGTGTTTCAGCGCACGGTCGGGGCAGGCAGGTCGTCGTCGTCCCGGCGCTCGATGCCCGCCACCTTGCGCGCCTTGTCGAAGTAGGCGGTGGCGGCGGACTCGCGGCCGAGACGGCAGCGCTTGAGGCCCTCGTCGATCAGCGGCGCCACGGCGAGTTTCTGCTGTTCCGTGAGGCGGACCCCCTTGAGGTCGATGCCGATGAGCTCGAGTTCCAGCCGGCAATCCGCGGCTGCGGGTGTGGCGGCGCCCAGACAGGCAGCGAGGCAGAGCAGTCGCATGGCGCAGACGGTAAGGGGGCTCAGGTGGGCACTCAGATGCCGAGGATCTTGCGTGCCTTGCCGAGGGACTCCATCGAGCCCTTGTGGTTGCCGGACTTGTGCTGGGCCTCACCCTCGGCACGCAGCTGGCGCACCTCGTCGAGCTGGGCGGTGCTGAGGGAAGGCTTGGCCCCGAGCGCCTCGTCGATGGCCTTCATGTCGGCCGGGCAGTGGGCGGCAAAGGCGCCGAAGGACAGGGAGCAGAGCAGGGTGGCGAAGGCGAGACGGGTTTTCATGGCGGCTATCTCAAGTGGGTGAGGGAAACGCGCGGGCAGCGACAGAACAGCTGTGTCAGGCAGTATGGACGCTGTGGCAGGCAGTATAGACCCGTCGGCGCCGGTAGAATTCACGATCGTTTCGATGGTCCGAGAATCGTCTTCGTCCACGGATATCCCCTGCCTTGCCTGCCCACATCGAGCCCTGGACCCGGGATCGGGTCGTTGAGCGCCTGCGCGCCGCGGCTGGTGGCCTGCCGCCGCTGCCCGACGCCCTGCCCCAGTACCGTCATGCGGAGCAGCAGCAGCCGGTTCCAGCCGCAGTGCTGGTGCCGCTGGTCAACCGCCCTGCGGGTCTCACGGTCATGCTGACCCAGAGAACCGCCCACCTGAATGCCCACGCCGGGCAGATCAGTTTTCCGGGCGGGCGGGTCGATCCAGGCGACGCGGACCGCGTCCATACGGCGCTGCGTGAGACCTTCGAGGAGACCGGGCTGCCGGGCGAGCGCGTCGAGACCCTGGGGTTCCTGCCCGAATACGACATCGCCACGGGCTTCCGCGTGACGCCCGTGGTGGGCTGGGTCGAGCCGCCGTTCGATCTGGTCCCGGATCCGTTCGAGGTGGCGGAGGTGTTCGAGGTGCCGCTGGCCTTCTTCCTGGATCCGGCGAACCACCGGCGCGAGAGCGCGCTGCGCGATGGCGGGCATCGCCACTTCTACGTCATGCCCTACCAGGGGCGCAACATCTGGGGCGCGACCGCGGGCATGCTGCACTGTCTGTACCGTGTGCTGTCGGAGGTCTGATGGCCAGGGACAAGACGCCTGCCACGGCGGCGATCCGGGTGTTGCGTGCCGCCGGCGTGGTCTTCACCGAGCACCCCTATGAATATGAGGAGCGGGGCGGCACGGCGGTGTCGGCCCGGGAACTCGGGGTCGACGAGCACGCGGTCGTCAAGACCCTAGTCATGGAGACCGACGCGCGCCAGCCGCTCGTCGTGCTCATGCACGGCGACCTCATGGTGTCGACCAAGGAGCTCGCACGCATCATTGGCGCGAAGACCATATCGCCATGCGCGCCCGAGACGGCGAACCGTCACTCGGGCTACATGGTCGGTGGCACCTCTCCATTCGGCACGCGCAAGCCGATGCCGGTCTACATGGAGGCCACCATCGTCGATCTGCCGAAGATCTACATCAACGGCGGACGGCGCGGCTTCCTGGTCGGCATCGACCCCCGCGAGGCGCAGCGTGTGCTCGCTCCCACGCTTGTTCATGTGGGCGTCGCCGAACAGTGACGACGAGACACCGCGGTCGCAGGTCCGCCCATCCTTCCGCCCCCCGGCTGCATCTCCCAGACCCATGGAACTCGTCGCCCTCCTGATCGCCGTCGCCATCGCCTGGTACTGGCTGGACTCGATGAAGGCGCGCGACATCGCGCTCGGCGCCGGTGAACGCGCCTGTGCTGCCGAGGGGGTGCAGTTCCTGGACTGGACGGTGGCGCGCGAGCGCATCGGTCTGGGGCGTGACGACGCAGGCAGGCTGCATCTGATGCGCGTCTATCGCTTCGAGTTCAGCCGCAGCGGCAACGACCGTCTCGACGGGGCCGTCACTTTGCTGGGCGGCGAAGTGGTGTCGCTGCACCTGGCAAAACCGCCCACTGTCGTCGACAACGTCATACCGCTGCGCAGAGATCCGGCCGGGTGAGCGATCCCGGCTCGCGGCTGTGGCACCATGATCATTTCCATTTCCCGAGGGAGTGCCTCCATGGTCCTGTCCACCAGCGATGATGTCGCGATGCTGCGAGCCGAGGTCGAGATGCTGATGACCGAGCGCGAGAGCCTGTTGCGCACCATCGGTGCGGCCTCTGTCGTGTTCGCCAACCTCAGCGCTGATGAGCTGCCCGAGGCGGCGTACGACGCCGCCGACGTGCTTGCCAAGTGCCTCGACACCCTGCCCGACGATGTGCTGCGCGAGGCCCTCGAGCTGGTGCGCCCGTTGGTCGAGAAGGACCTGGGGAAGGTCTGATCGAATCGCGCGGTTGCGACGGGGACGCGTCGGCCCGACCTGCGCCGACCGGTGACGATCCGGTCGACGCGCGGTGACACCTGCAGGCCGCCGCGTCATCCGGTGCGCGCGCACCATCCCGACCCACCAGTGTGCGCCGCCTAGTCCTTGCGGTTGTGGTAGCACCCATCCGGTGCGTGATGCACCGCTACCCGCCCCGCAAGGGGGCGGCGGGTGGGGGTCTTCCCTTCCCCCAGATCAAAAGAGAGTGATCACTTCTTCTTTTGGCCATTTCTGGTATGACTTTCATGTTATTTCATTAGCATGGCACGACCGTTGCGCAAGAGGTGCTGCGCGCAGACGACGCCCACATCCTGCCAGGGATGACCGACGCCGGACTGCCGCACGCGAACCCCCTCTTCCTCTCTCGGAGCGTGCAAAACATGAAACGTCGCCTCGCCTTGAAGGCCGCAGCCGCCGCAGTCGCCGGTGCCTGGGCCCTGACTTCCGCCAGCCTGGCCCTCGCCGCCGACACCATCAAGGTCGGTGTCCTGCATTCGTTGTCCGGCACCATGGCCATCAGCGAGACCGCGCTGAAGAACACGGTGCTCATGACCATCGAGGAGATCAACGCCAAGGGCGGTGTGCTCGGCAGGAAGCTCGAGGCGGTGGTGGTCGATCCGGCCTCCAACTGGCCGCTGTTCGCAGAGAAGGCGCGGCAGCTCCTCACCCAGGACAAGGTTGCGGCGGTGTTCGGCTGCTGGACCTCGGTGTCGCGCAAGTCGGTGCTGCCGGTGTTCGAGGAGCTCAACGGCTTGCTGTTCTACCCCGTGCAATACGAGGGCGAGGAACTGTCCCAGAACGTGTTCTACACCGGCGCCGCGCCCAATCAGCAGGCCATTCCGGCGGTGGAGTACCTCATGAGTGCCGACGGCGGTGGTGCCAAGCGCTTCGTGCTGCTCGGCACGGACTACGTCTACCCGCGCACCACCAACAAGATCCTGCGCGCCTTCCTCAAGAGCAAGGGCGTGTCCGAAGCCGACATCATGGAGGACTACACCCCCTTCGGTCACAGCGACTACCAGACCATCATCGCCAAGATCAAGAAGT
>JBILUV010000361.1:0-3298 GCA_044370825.1 Burkholderiales bacterium
GTGCCGCGGCGTTCCAGGATCCACGCTTCAAGCCTCTGACCATGCCCGAGTTCGATGCGGTGTCGGTCGAGGTGAGCCTGCTTTCACCACAGGCACCGCTGTCCTTCGCCAGCCAGCAGGAACTGCTGTCGCAGTTGCGCCCGGGAATCGATGGCCTTGTCCTGAGCCATGGCACGCAGCGCGGCACCTTCCTCCCCCAGGTATGGGAGACCCTGCCCCGGCCCGAGGACTTCCTGGCCCAGCTCAAGCGCAAGGCCGGTCTGCCCACGGACTTCTGGGCCGACGGCATCGCCGTATCGCGCTACACCGTGGAGAAGTGGTCGGAACCCGGTTGAGCTGCGGCCATCCCGGCCCCATCTGTTGCTGCATCAGCCCTGAACGACATCACACGCCCGAACCATGCTGCGACTGCGTCCCTCCGAACCACCGACCATCGCCCGCGAGGCCCATGAGTCCGCCCATCCGGCGCGCTGGTGGCACGCTCTGCCCGACGGCCGCATCCAGTGCGACCTGTGCCCGCGCGACTGCCGTCTGAACGACGGCCAGCGCGGCGCCTGCTTCGTGCGCATGCGCGAAGGCGAACGCATGGTGCTGACCACCTACGGGCGGTCCTCGGGCTTTTGCATCGACCCGATCGAGAAGAAGCCGCTGAACCACTTCTACCCTGGCAGCTCGGTCCTGTCCTTCGGCACCGCCGGCTGCAACCTCGCCTGCAAGTTCTGTCAGAACTGGGACATCTCGAAGTCCCGCGACATGGACCGCCTGATGGACCAGGCCAGCCCCGCGGGCATCGCCGACGCCGCGCTGCGGGCCGGCTGCGCCAGCGTCGCCTTCACCTACAACGACCCGGTGATCTTCGCCGAGTACGCGATGGACGTCGCCGACGCGTGCCGCGAGCGCGGCCTGCGCTCGGTGGCCGTGACCGCCGGCTACATGCACGAGGCACCGCGCCGCGACTTCTACGCCCGCATGGACGCCGCCAATGTCGACCTCAAGGCATTCACCGAGGACTTCTACCGCAAGCTCACCGGCTCCAGTCTGGCGCCGGTGCTGGACACCCTGCGCCATCTGGTGCACGAGACCGACGTCTGGGTCGAGATCACCACGCTGCTGATCCCGACCAAGAATGATTCCGATGAGGAGGTGGCCCGGCTCTCGGCCTGGGTGGCGAAGGAACTGGGCACCCATGTGCCGCTGCACTTCACCGCCTTCCACCCCGAGTTCAAGATGCGCGACCTGCCTCGCACCCCGGCGCAGACCGTGGCCCGGGCACGCGATATCGCTCTGGCCGAGGGGCTGCGCTATGTCTACACCGGCAATGTGCGCGACACCCGCGGCGCCACGACCCACTGCCACCACTGCCGCGAGCCGCTGGTGGTGCGCGACTGGCACGATATCGTGGACTACCAGCTGACGCCAGGCGGGCACTGCCCGCACTGCGCCACCGAGGTCGAGGGCCGCTTCGAGCGTTTCCGCGGCGCCTTCGGCTCGCGTCGCATCCCGGTGCGGGTGCGCCCCGTACCCTGAGGCTGCGCAGGGCCTCCGCGTGACTCAGCGCGCCCCGGCCTCGCCGCAGGCGTAGCGCAGGGTCGCGAGGCCGGGGGTGCCCGGTTCGATGGTTTCCCAGACGTTGCGCATGTCGCCACTGGCGTATAGCTGAGTGCCGTCTACGCCGAGCAGCCGGAACGACACCGCGCGGTGCAGGCTCCGGCCACAATCGCACTCGACCACGCCGCGGGTCTCGGCCACCAGCGGCAGGCCGGGCGAATCGCCGATCGGCTGGGGCCTCGCGAACACCGCCCGCTTGTCGAGCCGGGCCACGCCCTCCTCCAGCCGCACCGAATCCCGGTCGACGTAGTGGCGGACTTCGGCATCCGATCCGACCAGCACCCAGTCCTCGGCCAGGGCGGCACCACAGGCCAGCAGGGCGCAGGCGGCAATGGCGGACATCACTCTCATGGGAAGCTCCTCTCGCTTTCGGGGGACGCGAGAGCGCCGGCAGCCGCCGCTTCGCACCCGACGGGCCGACTGTTACACGACCGAAAGGCGCGAGGCAACTGGGGAAGGTCTGATTGAATCCCGGACACGCGTGATTTAATCGGGCCCTTCCCCGGACCAACGCCAACTCATGACCTTGTCCAACCTGCAGCCCGAGGCCCCGGCAGCGACGGTCCCGGCCCCGGGGCGACGCCGGCTGCGCCGCCTGCTGCGCGTGCTTGGGCTGGGCATCGTCACCGTGCTGCTGCTGGTGCTCGCCGGTGTGGCCTGGGTCGCCACCGTCGGCATCACCCTCGACGCCTCGGCACTGCGTCCGACGCTGGCGCAGGCGGTGGCGCAGACGCTCGGGCGTGAGGTGTTGTTCGATGGGCCGGCGGAACTCGAACTGTCCGGCCGGCCGTGGCTACGCATCGGCGGCCTGCGGGTGAGCGATCCGGGCGGCTTCACCCAGGGCACGCTGTTGTCCCTGGGAGAGGCGCGTCTCGCGGTCGACCTCTGGGCTCTGCTGCGCCAGCGCCTGCACGTGCACGAGCTGGCGGGCCGCGACCTGACCCTCCGACTCGTGGCGCGCCCTGATGGCGGCAACAACTGGTCGCTGGCGCCGCCAGGCGAGAGCCGACCCGAGACTGCCCAGCCGGCGACCGACACCGGCGAGGCGGCCCGGCAGGCGCGCGACGCCGCCCTCATGCTCGACATCCGCAACGTGTCCCTGGAACGCATCAAGGTCGAGTTCCGCGACGGTGCCGGACCCTGGCATTACTTCGACCTCGACCGTCTGTCCGGCAGTGCTCCGCGCGACCAGCCGATCGCGCTGGAGCTGAAGGGACGGGTGGAGAAGAGCTTCCCCTACCAGATCCGCCTCTCGGGCGCGCCGCTGCGGGCGCTGTTCCGCTCGCAAGACCCCTGGCCCTTTGATTTCCAGCTCGAGTTCCTCGGCTCGGTGCTGCGCCTGGACGGCGCCCTGCGAGGCTTGGGCGGCGAACTGGGCTTCGCCATGGGCTCTCCCGACCTGACCCAACTGGAGCGCCTGCTTCAGACGCCGCTGCCCAAGGTCGGCGCCGGTGCGCTCGCCGGGCGCGTGACCATTCGCCCAGGCTACGTCGCCGTGACCGGGCTCTCGGCGGTGCTCGGCCGCACGGCCCTGCAGGGCTGGGTGGCCTACGATGCCGGTGGCGCCCGACCGGCGCTGCGGGGCAGACTCGACCTTCCGACCCTGGACCTGCGCCCTTTCCTCACCGGCCGCCCGACCGACGAGGACGAACCGCCGCGCAGCCTGCGCGACCTGTACCGGGACCTGGCC
>JBILUV010000166.1:0-8055 GCA_044370825.1 Burkholderiales bacterium
CACTGATGCTCATTGGGTTTGCAGCAAACTGGCTGTCGGTACGATTTGGTTTTCCGGCCTCCACGGGCGCTGGCGGGCGCCTTGCGGTCATGCGGCGCCCGCGCTTCCCGCCACCAGGCACCGCTATTGGCTTGGCGCGCGATGCACGGCCTGCCTCGCAATGCACCTCGCCATCATCCCGTGACCTGGTGAAATATCCAGGTTAGCGGCGATCCCGTCCCAATGTCGATCGATCTTCTCGGCGAACTTCTCGTACGGACCCAAGCGCTGCCACTTCAGGCTCTCGCGCCAGTTCTCGAAGAAGCGCCGGGCCCAGGCCTCGCAGCGATAGTCCCGGCGCTGACCGAAGGACTCCTTGAGCAGGGAGGCGGTGTTGAGCCTCTTGTTGGCCGCCAGCAGCTTTTTCAGGTTCTGTCGTCCCCGCTCGGAGAGATTCTCCTGTCGCAACAGCAAGGTGTACTTCTGCCCCTTGATGAAGCTGCGGTCCTTGCCGGCCAGCCGTGCGTACTCGGCCTTGCGCACCTTGTCCAGCGCCTCGCCCAATTGGCGCATGATGTGGAACTTGTCGACCAGCACCGCAGCCTGCGGCGCATGCTCGGCAGCGGCGTTGCGAAACGGCTTCCACATGTCCATCACTGCCAGCCTGATGCCCTGGCTCTTCCTGGGGCCAGGTTGCTCGTAGAACAGCGCGATGCTCTTCCCGGAGCGATCTTCGCCGCCGAACCAGGTCGGTCTGCCGCGCACCAGATCGCTGACCACGATCCGGTAGGTGTGGCCCTTGCGCACCGAGATCTCATCGACGCCAATGATCTTCCGGGCAGGATTGCCGGCCTTGGCCAACTGCGCCTTCATGTACTGCTTGTCCAGCGTCTTGACCGTGTCCCAGTCCAGCTTCAACTCCCGGGCCACGTCCTGGATCGTCTCCTTGCGGCATCGTCGCCCGACACAGAAGGCAAAGCGCTTGGTGTGGAAGGGGTTGTCGGCCAGGAAATCCAGCCGCTCCCGCTTCACCTTGCCGCGGCACTTGCACCGCAGGCGCCGAACCTCGAACTCGAGGTAGACCCGCGTGTCCCCGCACGACAGATCCCGGGTGCGCCTGAGCTTGCGGTCGTACCAGCCCGTCTGCACCCGACCACAGCAGCCGCAGGTCGTTTTTTTGAGCGCCGCTCGAGGCTGAGACCACCCGCGCCTTCGGGTCGCCGAAGATGCCGCGCACCGCGGGCAGCGGGCGAAGCCCAGGGAAGGCGTACGTGTCCTCCAGGCGCCCCTTGTGTCTCGATGAGGTAGCCGTGACGGAATGCTGGCGCTTTCCGCATCGCCTGAAAACAGCCAATCATCCCTATTCATCTGGCTTCCTGCCTCGTCCGAGCCCACAAACCACCCACACGACTTCCTGAAGACCCCCATCTATATTCATCGAGCACGGACTTCCGGGAGGTCAGCCCTCCGCGAGCGCCCCAGACTTGAGGCAGAATCCGGGGGTATGGAGGCTCGCGGCCGAAAACGCCGCAACGGCTTGGCCGAACCGCCGCTTGCCGCCGAGTCCGCCTGTATCGGAACGCGGATCTGCCGCGCCTCGCGCCGCATGCGCATCAGGTGCGGGACCCCTTGTGTGCCGTACACATCGACGACGCGGGGCTTGGCAAGACATTCGGTTCCAGCCCACTGCAGGAGGAGATCGCAATGGCATCGCGCTTCGTAGGACTGATGATGGCGCTCGGCGTGGCCAGCGTCACCATTGCCGCCACGGACGCAGACAACGGTTTCACGATCCACCAGTTCGACGCGGACGCCTACAGCCACCCGGCGCCCGTCCTGAACTATCGGGAGCGCGAGACCTTCCTGCACGGACGCAGCCATTCCAAGCGGCGCTGGATCGCGCCCATCACCTTCAATGGTGAATGGGGTCTGGGCCCCACCTTCATCCAGACACGCTGCTCCGAGTGCCACATCAACAACGGCCGCGGCGGGCCGCCCGCTTCGGCGAGTGAGCAGCTCTCCACCATGCTGGTGCGCCTGAGCCTGCCGGGCACCGACGAGCATGGCGGCCCCAGGCCCGATCCGAACTACGGCGACCAGTTCCAGAACAATGCCCTCCAGGCGCAGGAGGTGGATCTGCGCTATTCGTACGAGAAGGTGCCGGCCGAGGCGGAGCTCTTCCTCGACTGGGACGAGCACGTCGTTACCCTGCCCGACGGCGAACAGGTCCCCATGCGCAAGCCGCGCCTGCGCATCGAGAATCTGGCCTTCGGCCCACTGGGCGAAGGCGCCATGCTGTCGATCCGCAACACCCAGCCCGTTTTCGGCCTGGGACTGCTGGAGGCCGTGTCGGAGGACACGCTGAAGGCCCTCGCCGCCGAGCAGCGGAAGCAAGGCCTCAACGGCCGCATCAACTACGTCTGGGACTTCATCAACGAGCGCACGGCCGTGGGCCGCTTTGGCTGGAAGGCCGGGCAAGCCACCTTGATGGGCCAGACGGCCAGCGCGTTCCTCGGCGATCTGGGCGTGACCTCGCGTTACCTGCGCGTGAACAACTGTCCGCCCGCGCAGAAGGCCTGTCTGATCCAGCCCATCACCAACGACCCCGAGATCATCGACTCGGACATGGTGGACTTCGAGTTGTGGCTGCGCGGGCTGGCCGTGCCTGCCCGTCGCGACCTGGACGACCCGCAAGTCCAACAGGGCGGCAAGCTGTTCGCCGAAGCGGGTTGCGCGAGTTGCCACACGCCCGTGATGGCGACCGCGACGGCCTACCCCGTCTTTCCCAAGCTCGCCAATCGCGTGTTCTATCCATACACCGATCTGCTGCTGCACGACATGGGCGAGGAACTCGCCGACCACCGTCCCGAGTTCAAGGCCGGCGGCCGCGACTGGCGCACCGCGCCACTCTGGGGCATCGGCTTGAACAAGACGGTCAATGGCCAGACGGCGCTGCTGCACGATGCGCGCGCCCGCACGGTACTCGAGGCCATACTGTGGCACGGAGGCGAAGGCGCGGCGTCACGCAGTGCCTTCGGCCAGTTGAAGAAGGAAGATCGCGACGCGCTCGTGCGCTACGTCGAGTCGATTTGATCGCGGCGTCAGCGGCATCACCGAATTCACGGCGCTCAGCGACAGAACCGGCTTCAACCACAAGGACGCCTGCGTGTCCGCGGTGCCCGCCCCTGCAGCCGTCTGGCTCTTCGCTGCGGGGCTTGGCGTGCTCAGCTGGCGGGAACGGAGGCAGGGCCCCCGTAGCGATACGGGCGTGACCAGCGACGGACCGCTCGAAGCCTGGTCCTGATCGGAACGACAACCAGCTCGAACGCGAACCACGAGCGCGCGCGAGCAGTCGCAGCGGAGCGAGACGCCTGCTCGGCGCTCACGCCGCGCCGCCGAACCCTCCATGCGGGCCGGGTGCCAGACCCGCACGCAGGTGACCCTGCCTCCGCTTCGGGTACATCACAATGTCCTTGCCTGCCTGCTCGAACGCCGTTTCGGCTATTGCCCAGTCAACCCGGTGTGGGACGCTGACGTCGCCTACGTAGTCGCCAATGAAGCATGGCTGTATCTCGCGGCGGTCATGGATCCGGACAGCCGCATATCGTTGGCTGGTCGGTGAGCGGGCGAATCCAGGCTGAATTGGCATGCGAGGCCTTGAAGTTGGCTGGATGGCGGCGCAAACCCCGCCCTCGACCTGTTGATCCTGATGCTCGAACCACCATGACCTGAAAGGAGACCATTCCGCTGACCACGACCCCATTCGTCAAGGATACCCGTACGCTCACGCTCGCCGGCGGCCTCGCCGTGCTGCAGGCGGCCATCGCCGAGGCCGAGCGCATCGGCCAGCCAATGTGCATCTCGGTCGTCGACACCGGCGGTAACCTGCTCGCCTTCGGTCGCATGGACGGCTCGAAGGCGCTGTCCGTCATCTCGACTCGTAACAAGGCCGTGACCGCAGCGCTCTCCAACGAACCGACCGGTGGCGCGAATGCAGACGTCGAACTGCGGGTTACGCTGGCCCAGGAGAACAAGTGGACGAACCTGATCGGCGGCCTGCCCGTCCGCGTGAACGGATTCGTGCTTGGCGCCGTGGCGGCCCGATCGGGCACCGGGCCGCAGGACCTGGCGGTCGCGCGCGCCGGCGCGCGGGCGATTGCCGGCGCCGACATGTTCGAAGACTTCGAGCCCAGAGGTGCTGAAGACACCGGCATCATCCGCGGCTCGCGCACGCAGAAGGTGCGTGACTGACCCATCGTCCGCGCAGCTCACCCCACAGCTGCGTGGAAGACACGGATTCTCGGGCTCCGCTTCACACGCAAATCCCGATCTGCGATCTGCCAGGGATCCGGATCTCCCTTGCCAGCCAGTCGTGGAACGATCGCCTGGACTCGACGTACGCCGCCTTGTCGTGGTTGCGACCGGTCTTCACGTCGAGCGTGGCCGGTGGCTCGATGCCGATGTCGATGTTCTCGGAGAACCTGTGGATGATTCCGAAGCCCTTGGAAAGCGACGTTCCGCCCTCGAGTTCGAACCGGAGGCCCTGCGCCTGCAAGCCCCACAGGCAATGCATCATCCGGTAGTGCTTCTCGACCAGCACCGGGTCGATGCTTCGCTCATCGGCGATCAGGCTGAGCAGTTGCCCGAAGTCGCGCCGAGCTGAACGGCGCCAGCTCCTCGCGGCGATACAGGCGGCCGCGGCGCACGGCCCTTGCGACCCGCGCTGACGCGGAGGAGAGGCTGACAGCGGCGACGGAAGACACGGCAGATCGAATGCTTTCTCATTGACGAATCTCGTATCACACGCTGACCGACCTCGACGGTCAACAAAGCCAGGGGGGCGCTGCCGCATCGCTCGGCGCCGATCGCCGCGCGACACACGGTTCAGGCTGAGTGGTAGCCTGAAGACCTTGCGCGCTCAAGATCGATTTCCACGGGGAGACCTTGTATGGACCGTCGACGAATCGTGCTGAGTTCATTGCTACTGACCGTCTTGGCCGATGGGCAGTTGGCTCAATCGATGCAAAGCAGGATGGCGGCTGACCTGCCCGCACCATTTCGCAAGATGGTGTTCAAGGGCACGGTCGACCGGCGTAAGCCGTTCACGCTGTTCCTGGACGCTGACCCGCGAGGTGTCCATGGTACCTGCCGCTTTGCTGATGGATCGAGGCATCTGCAGTTGCGAGGGGCAGTCTCTTCGGACGGGAGGGTCACGTTGGATGTGTACAAACAGCCATACGGCAGTAACGGATCTCTGAGCAAAACCGGACGCATCACAGGAACGCTGGCTGGTGACCGCTTGACCGGCAACTGGCAAACCTTCGGTCCTGAGAGACTCCTCCCGTTCAACGCGATCGAGAAAAAACCACGGCCACTTTCGTCGGCAGCCACCAAGCGGGAGGCGCTTTCACAGGCGGTCGGTAGATTCCGCCTGGTTGCCATTTCGGGGCACTGTTGCGGCAGCAACGACTACTCAGCGCAGCGCTCGGACCGGGGCTGGCAGTATGGAGGCTCCTCCATCGTCGGGGGCGACCGGACAGGCTACATAACCCGGCTTGGGCGCGACGATGTCGCGCGCCTGAATTCCATCGAGGTCATAGTGGCGCCTGACCTGACCGTGCGGCTATTCGCTGGCAAGCGTCGGCTGCTCGAAGTCCCTTTCAACGAGAGCGGCATGCTCCTTGATGCCGTCCAGCCGGAGGGCGGACCCTACACACCCTCGACCACGTTTCTCGAAGAGTACGAGGGCGCCCCGGTCTTGGTGCTCGGCCTGGTGAGCGGCCAGGACTGGTCAACGCACATGACTCTCCGCCAGTTCCCCATTTCGACCCAAGGTAAGGCGAGGCTTGTCTTGCCCCAGCGCAGCGGCTTCTTTTACGGCGATGAGTTCGAATTGACGATCGACAGTGAAGATGCAGGCCCCTTGGATCGAACCACCCTGACGTTCGGCAAGCATTGACCCAGCAAGGCAATCCGCGCCTGTTCGGTGCAGCCGCGGCTACGGTTGCCCCCACGGCAGGCCACCCCCGCTGCCGTGAGTATTCTCGATTGATTCCGATCCTCATCCCGGTCGGCATTTGCCGCAGGAGTCAGCGCCACAGGCCCACTTGCGATTCCCGATAGACCTCGAGACCTACTCCCACTCTATCGTGGCCGGCGGCTTCCCGCTGATGTCGTACACGACCCGGTTTATCCCCCGGACTTCATTGATCACGCGATTGGAGACGATACCCAGCAGGTCGTGAGGAAGATGGGCCCAGTGGGCCGTCATGAAGTCCTGCGTCTGCACCGCGCGCAGGGCCACGACGTGTTCGTAGGTGCGGCCGTCGCCCATCACGCCGACGGAACGCACGGGCAGGAACACGGCGAAGGCCTGGGACGTCTTGTCATACCAGCCGTGGCGGCGCAGTTCCTCGATGAAGATCGCATCGGCGCGGCGCAGCAGGTCGGCGTGCTCTCGCTTCACCTCGCCCAGGATGCGCACCCCGAGGCCAGGGCCCGGGAAAGGATGGCGGAATACCATCTCGCGCGGCAGGCCAAGCGCCAGCCCGAGCTCGCGCACCTCGTCCTTGAACAGCTCGCGAAGAGGCTCGAGCAGCTTGAGGTGCAGCGTGTCCGGCAGCCCGCCCACGTTGTGGTGAGACTTGATGGTGTGGGCCTTCTTGGTCTTGCTGCCCGCCGACTCGATGACGTCCGGGTAGATGGTGCCCTGGGCCAGCCATTTCACGCCCTGCAGCTTCGCCGATTCGCGCTGGAAGACGTCGACGAAGACGCGGCCGATGATCTTGCGCTTGGCCTCGGGGTCGGATACCCCGGCGAGCTGGCCGAGGAACTCCACCGACGCATCGACGTGAATGACACGCACCCCGAGATTGCGGGCGAAGGTCTCCATCACCTGCTCGGCCTCGTTGAGGCGCAGCAGACCGTTGTCGACGAACACGCAGGTGAGACGGTCGCCGATGGCACGATGGATGAGCGCGGCGGCGACGGATGAGTCCACACCACCGGACAGCCCCAGCAGCACCTGGTCGTCTCCCACCTCGGAGCGGATGCGGCCCACGGCCTCCTCCACGTAGCCGGGCATGGTCCAGTCGTAGCCCACCCCGCAGATCTCGTGGACGAAGCGCTCGATGATCGCCTTGCCCTGCAGGGTGTGGGTGACCTCCGGATGAAACTGCAGGGCATAGAAGCCCCGCTGTTCGTCAGCCATGCCGGCAAACGGCGTGGCGGCGTTCGAGGCGATGGTCTTGAACCCCGGCGGCAGCGCGGTGACCTTGTCGCCGTGGCTCATCCATACGTCGAGCAGGCCGTGACCCTCGGCGTTGACCCGGTCATCGATGCCGTTGAGCAGCCGCGAATGGCCGCGGGCACGCACCTCCGCGTAGCCGAACTCGCGCACCAGCCCGTTCTCCACCTGCCCGCCCAGCTGGGCGGCCATGGTCTGCATGCCGTAGCAGATACCCAGCACCGGCACCCCGAGCATGAACACCGCGTCCGGGGCCCGCGGGGCCTCGCCCTCGGTCACGGACGCGGGTCCGCCCGAGAGGATGATCCCTGCTGCCTCGAAGCCGCGGACGAAGTCGTCGGAGACATCCCAGGGGTGGATCTCGCAATAGACGTTGGTCTCGCGCACCCGGCGCGCGATGAGCTGGGTGTACTGGGAACCGAAGTCGAGGATGAGGATGCGGGCGTGGGTCATTGTGCGGGACCAGGGCTGGGGGTGAGGGGGCGGAAGACGAGCACGATGGGCGATCGGGAACAGGCGATGGGTAGTGGATGACTGGCGATCGACCTGCATCGCTGTAGGCCACGTTGGCGCACTCAGGCAGGCGGACCGCCCATCACGGCGGCGGAGGTGGCGCCTCGGTGCCGTCCATCCCGTCGGAAACGACGACGACCACCTGGCCGCCGTCGGGACCTGATCAATCCACCCGGTAGTTCGGGGCTTCCTTGACGATCTGCACGTCGTGGACGTGCGATTCCTTGACCCCGGCGGCCGTGATCTCGACGAACTGCGCGCGCCGTCGCACCTCGTCGATGGTCGGGCAGCCGATGTAGCCCATGGCGGCACGCAGC
>JBILUV010000308.1:0-3949 GCA_044370825.1 Burkholderiales bacterium
GACGCTGGTCACCGACCCCTTGTAGGGCACACGCCCTTCGACGCCTTCCGGCACTAGCTTGTTGGTGTTGGCAGTCGAGTCCTGGAAGTAGCGGTCGCTCGACCCCTGCTGCATGGCGCCGATCGAACCCATCCCCCGGTAGGACTTGTAGGATCGGCCCTGGAACAGCTCGATCTCGCCCGGCGCTTCCTCCGTGCCGGCAAAAAGCCCGCCCAGCATCACCGAATCAGCGCCGGCGGCGATGGCCTTGGCGACGTCCCCGGAGTAGCGGATGCCGCCGTCTGCGATCATCGGCACACCGGTCCCGGCGAGGGCGTCGGAGACCTGCTGGATGGCTGTGATCTGTGGCACACCTACGCCCGCCACGATGCGCGTGGTGCAGATGGAGCCGGGGCCGATGCCGACCTTCACGCCGTCGGCGCCAGCATCCAGCAGCGCCCGGGCCGCATCCGCGGTGGCGATATTGCCGCCGATGACCTGTACCTGCGGAAAGGTACGCTTGACCCAGGCCACGCGGTCCAGGACTCCCTGGGAGTGGCCGTGCGCCGTGTCGACCACGATAACGTCCACGCCGGCGTCAACCAACGCGGCTGCCCGCTCCTCCGTGCCTTCCCCGACGCCGATGGCAGCGCCGACCCGCAGGCGACCGAACTGGTCCTTGCAGGCATTGGGATGCTCGGACGACTTCAGGATGTCCTTGACGGTGATGAGGCCCTTCAACTCGCTGTCGCCGTTGACCACGAGCAACCGCTCCAGCCGGTATTTGTGCAGGAGTTCCATGGCCTCCTCGAGGCTGGCGCCCTCCTTTACCGTGACCAGACGGTCCTTAGGGGTCATGATGTTGCGCACCGGCTGGTCGAGATTGGTCTCGAACCGGAGATCCCGGTTGGTCACGATGCCCACCACCCTGCCCTGCTCCACCACCGGCAGACCGGAGATGCGGTGCTGCCGCGTGAGGGCGTCGACCTGGCGCACGGTCATCTCAGGGGGGATGGTGATCGGGTCCTTGACCACGCCGCTCTCGAAGCGCTTGACCTTGGACACCTCGGCCGCATGGGCCGCCGGGGTCAAGTTCTTGTGGACGATGCCGATCCCACCTTCCTGGGCGAGCGCGATGGCGAGCCGCGCCTCGGTGACCGTGTCCATGGCGGCGGACACGATGGGGATGTTCAGTTCGATGGTGCGTGTCAGGCGGGTCTTGAGGGCCACGTCCCTGGGGAGCACGTTGGAATGGGCGGGCACCAGCAGTACATCGTCGAAGGTCAGGGCCTTCTGGATCACTTGCATGTTGAATGACCTTGCACAAAGCCGCGATTATAGGCCAACGGAGATTCCCGACGAATCGCGCTCCGCTCGCATGAACCGCTTCCATCCACGCCTTGCCGCCCTGCCACTGTTCCTTGCCCTGTGCGCAGGAGCCCCCGCCACCGACACGGTGATCGATGCGTCGATGTCGCCCGCGGCGGATCTGGCAGCAGCCGAAGCCGCAGTCGAGGCGGCGCGCCAGCGGCAGGCTCTCTGGACCACCGCCGTTACCGCTCTGCGCGAGGCCCGCACAGCCATGGCCCTGGGCGACCATGCGGCCGTGGTGACCTGGAGCCGCCGGGCGCGTGAACTGACGGAACTGGGTCTGCGCCAACGACAGGACGCCGATAGCAGCGCGGACCGACACTGATGCCAGCCGCCATCAAACGGAGAATCCCATGAAGCCAATCATTCCCGCCGCGACCGCGGCGCTGCTGCTCTTGACCTCGCCAGGGGTGCAGGCGGAGATCTGTCGCTGGAAAGACTCGCAGGGCCGGACACAGTATTCGGACAGCCCGCCCCCTGGCGTGACCTGCATCGGCCAGTTGAAGGTGCCGAAGTCGGCCCCGGCCCCCGCACCTGCGTCCGGAGACGCCTCGAAGTCGGCCAAGAGCGTCCAGGAACTGGACATGGAGTTCAAGAAACGCCGCCAGGACAAGCAGGAGGCCGAACGCAAGGCGCAACAGGAGCGTGACGAGGCGACACAGAAAAAATCCGCCTGCGACGCAGCCCGCAGCCGGCTGGCAGGCCTCAAGGCCGGTGGCCGCATCGCGCGTTACGACGCCAGCGGTCAGATGGTCTATCTCGGTGATGAGGACATCAAGCGCGAGGCGGCCGAAGCTGAACGCACCGTCAAGGACCTGTGCCGCTGAAGGGCGGCCGACGCGGTTCAGACGTCCGCGACATCAGCCTCTGGGGGGCTGCGCGACAAGACGGCGCTTCCGGTCCGCCCGGGCGCGACGGGAGTCCTTGGGGTCGGCCACCAGCGGCCGCTGGATCTCGATGCGATCGCCGTCCCTGACCGGATCCGCTGGATCGGCTCGGCGCCCCCATACCGCCACCCCCGCGGGCAATCCGACAGCCTCCGGGTGTTCCGCGAGGATGCCAGAGGCGTCGATGGCGTCCTGAAGCCGCGCTCCCTCGGGCACCTCCACTGCCCGGACCGTCTGATGCAGCGGCAGGGCGAACACCACCTCAGCGTGCAGGCTTGCCACGCTCATCGGGCCCCGTAGACCTGGGCTGCCCGTCCGACGAAGGCATCGACGAAGCTGCCCGCGATCTGTTCGAACACCGGTCCCACGAGCTTCTCCAGCAGTCGGCTGGAGAACTCGTAGCGCAACACCAATTGCACCTTGCATGCCTCCTCGGTGAGGGGGTGGAAGTGCCAAGCACCCTCCAGACTGCGGAACGGGCCGCTCACCAGCCGCATTTCGATGCGATTCGGTGGCGTCTTGATGTTCGCCGTGGTGAAGCGCTGCTTGATGCCGCGGAACTCGATGACGATGGCCGCCCGGGTCAGCGCGTCGTCACGGGCCTCGACCACCGTACCCCCGCACCAGGGCAGGAACTGCGGATAGGCCTCGACGTGGTCCACCAAAGCGTATATCTGGGCGGCGGAGTAGCCGACCAGCACGGAACGATCGATGTGATGCATAAACGGCTGCCGGTGCTCCCCGCCGGATGGCGACTGTTAGAATCTCCGATCGAATACGACGACGTGGCACGATGAGCGGCAGCATCACCCAGAACAAGAAGGCCTTCCACGATTACTTCATCGAGGAACGCCTCGAGGCCGGCATGGCTCTCGAGGGCTGGGAGGTCAAATCCATCCGCGCAGGCCGCATCCAGCTCGCGGAATCCTACGTCGTGCTCAAGAACGAGGAGGTGTTCCTCATCGGGGCGCACATCAGCCCGCTGCCGACCGCCTCGACCCACATCCATCCCGACCCCACACGCACCCGCAAGCTCCTGCTCAAGGCAGAAGAAATCAGCCATCTCATCGGCAAGGTGGAACGGGCTGGCTATACGCTTGTGCCGCTCAACATGCATTTTACCCGCGGTCGCATCAAGCTGGAGATCGGCCTGGCCAAAGGAAAGAAGCAGCACGACAAGCGCGAAGCGGTGAAGGAGCGGGAATGGAAAGTGGAGCAGCAGCGGCTGCTGCGCAACCGTAACCGGACGTGACCGCCCGCGCCGCGCGCTCCGGGGTCTGCCGCGGTGGCATCGCCCTGCGCACCGGCGTGGTCGCCGGCCTCGCATGGCTGGCCAGCTTCGGCACCTGTCCGCACACCTGGGCCGCTGCAACGCAGGCGTACCGCGTGGAGATCGAGGCCCCGCCGGCGCTCAAGGGCCTGCTCGAAGCCAATCTCGACCTGGTGCGCTGGAGCACCCGCGAAGCAGTGGGCGAGGATCAGATCCGCCAGTTGTTCAAGACCGCGCCGCGTCAGGTGCGGGAACTGCTCGCCACCGAAGGCTATTTCAGCCCGGGCGTTGAGTCCCATCTCGGCATGGACAAGGATGGATTGGTGGCCCGCTTGCAGGTCAGTCCGGGTGAACCTACACGCGTCACCGATGTGCAGCTCCGTTTCACTGGCGAGCTCGAGGCAGCGCGCGAGGCCGAGGCCCGGGAAGGTTTCGGACTGAA
>JBILUV010000099.1:0-11968 GCA_044370825.1 Burkholderiales bacterium
CGCCCGGGCCGATGAGGTAGTTGTAATCCGGCGAGGCGGCCACGCGTGGCGCCGGCGGATAGGTGGGCCCAGTCGCGCAGCCGGCCAGCAGGCCGAGCAGGGCGAGGATGGCGACCAGGAAGGACCAGCTCCGCAGGGAACAGTCGCGCGACATGTGTTGCCTCCAAATTTCGTTGTTCGAGCTTCAACCGGGCGGGACGCGGACCCCGGGACTTCCGCCGCACCGGGAGTGGGGCCGTCGCGAGCGAACTCACGCAGCCTACCCGTTCATGCCGTCAGTCTGGCCGGTCGACGGGCACGAGAAAGCAACCCATATGCCACTGCTTGCCAGGGGAACCCCTGGTCTCGGCCGGGAGATGGGAGTGCCCACCCCCTGACACATCGCGGCAAGGGCGGCCGCCAGGACTGAAACGCAGGGCTGGATTTTCCCGCCCGAGACGTCGTTATGCCAGGTGAGAGCGATGGCGAGAGCGCTCTGATCCGTCGGGAAAAACCGGCGGATTGCGGGGAAAACGCAAGACATTGGAATGAAATGGGGATATCTTCCTCGATCGAGAGGAAGATTCAGGGAAATGGCAGACAGCAACACGACGCCCTCGACCGTGAAGCAGACGATCGACCAGCTCAAGGACGGCGTCCCGGAACAGGTCGGCAGTGCGGCGGCGGCTCCATCGGACACCCCCGCCGGGCTGGTGGACGACGAACGCATGGTCGTGTTCGACGGCACGGAGTTTCCGGTCAGCGATTTGTCCACCGCGATGCTCGACCGGTCCGCCATCGACCACGGCAAGGGGTCGGTGTTCAAGGTTCGGCTCGCGCGGTCGCGCACGGTCCAGGATGCGAGCGCGCTGGTGCGCCGGCGCTACGAGGAGCGCGGCTACGACACCCCCGGCGCGCCCCCCGAAGACGACCACAACCTCCTCACTTTTGTTGCATACAATCAGGGCGTTATCGTCGGCACGGTGAGCATCCGCCTGGATGCGGCCGGCGCCTCACCCCTGGGCGCGGAAGAGCTCTACGCGGCCGAGCTGGCCAAGCTTCGGCAGGCCGGCGCCCGCATCTGCGAATTCACTCGGCTGGCGGTGGAGACCGAGATTTCCTCCAAGCCGGTGCTGGCGGCGCTGTTCCACACCGCCTATCTGTTCGCCTACCGGGTGCGCGGCTATGACTGCGCGGTGATCGAGGTCAATCCGCGCCACGTGGTGTTCTACCGCCGCGCCTTGAAATTCGACGTCATCGGCGCCGAGCGGCTGAACCGCCGCGTCAACGCGCCGGGCGTGCTGCTGTGTGTCCCCTTCGATACCATCGCACAGGGCATCGCCCAGTTCGCCGGCAACGCCGAGCTGGTCGGCAAGACCCACACGCTGTTCCCCTACGGTTTCCCACCAGATGAAGAGGCCGGTGTGCTGAACCGTCTGCGCCACCTCGAGGCGGCCCAGCTGGTCTGAGCCGGTGTGGAGAGGCTGCGACTCGCAGCCTGCCACGTCACCCGCATCCCCACGCCAGCGATCTGGGCCTGTTCGCCAGCTGAGCGCCTTTTGGGCCGAGGACCATCCCACGACCGCAGTGCCAATTTGCGGCACCGCCGAGGGAGACGATGCCGAGGCACGGCGCAGGACTGGCTCTGCCCCGTGCTGGGGCTGCCGGTCCCGCCCCGTCACAGCAGGAAGATCGTCGCCAGCCCGAGGAAGATGAAGAAACCGCCGCTGTCGGTGATGGCGGTGATGAGCACACTCGAGCCGACCGCGGGGTCGCGCCCGAGGCGGTGCATGATCATCGGGATGAAGACGCCGAACAGGGCCGCCACGAGCAGGTTCAGGGTCATGGCGCCCATCATGACCACGCCCAGCGAAACGCTGTGATACAGCAGCGTGGCGAACACGCCGAAGATGCTGCCCCACACCACGCCGTTGAGCAGACCGATGGCGAGCTCCTTCTGCAGCAGGGCCTTGGCGTTGGCGCGGTGGATCTGCCCCAGCGCCATGGAGCGCACGATCATGGTGATGGTCTGGTTGCCCGAGTTGCCGCCGATGCCGGCCACGATGGGCATGAGGGCGGCCAGGGCCACCAGCTTCTCGATGCTGCCCTCGAAGATGCCGATGACGCGCGAGGCGATGAAGGCGGTGACCAGATTGACGGCCAGCCAGGTCCAGCGGTTCTTGGCGGACTTCCACACTGAGGCGAAGATGTCCTCCTCCTCACGCAGGCCACCGAGGTTGAGCATCTCGTTGTCGCTCTCCTCGCGGATGTAGTCCATGACCGACGCGACGGTGACGCGGCCGACGAGCTTGCCGCGCTCGTCGACCACAGGCGCCGACACCAGGTCGTAGCGCTCGAAGGCCTGGGCCGCCTCGTGCGCGCCCTGGCCAGGCTCGAAGCGGATGTCCTCGTCGGTCATGACCTCGGCCACGAGCTTGTCGGGGTCGTTGATGAGGACTTTGCCCAGTGACAGGATGCCCTTGAGGATCTCGCCGCGGTCGACCACGAACAGCTGGTCGGTATGGTCGGGCAGTTCGTCCAGGCGGCGCAGGTAGCGCAGCACCACCTCCAGGGTGACGTCCTCGCGGATGGTCACCATCTCGAAGTCCATGAGCGCGCCGACCGAGTCCTCGCGATAGGACATGGCGGCGCGCAGCTGCTCGCGCTCCTCGGTGGACAGGGACTGGAACACGTCCTCGACCACCTCCTCGGGGAGGTCGGGGACGAGGTCGGCGAGTTCGTCGGCGTCGAGCTGCTCGGCGGCGGCGACCAGCTCCTCGGGCTCCATGTCCGCGATGAGGGTCTCGCGGACGGCGTCGGAGACCTCGAGCAGGATCTCGCCGTCGCGGTCGGCCTTGACCAGGTGCCAGACGGTGAGGCGGTCCTCCAGGGGCAGGCCCTCGAGGATGTAGGCGACGTCGGCCGGGTGCAGCCGGTCGAGCTTCTTCTGCAGCTCGGCGAGGTTCTGCTTGTGGACCAGCGACTCCACCAGCTCGTGACGCCGCATGTCCTGCTTGTGCACGAGCTGTTCGACGATGCGCTGCCGGGAAAGCAGGGCGAGCACCTGTTGCAGGCTCTCCTGGACGCTTTCCTTCGGTTTGGCTTCTTCGAATTCGGACATGGGGCCGCGACGGACGGGGTGGACTGGGGTGTGTACAGCTGACCAGTCGGGCCGGACAGCCCGGCTATTGTAGGCGGTGGCCCGACGCGACGCCTCGCGAATTCAGGCCGTCGCGCCGGCCGGCAAACAGGCCACCGGCGCCAGCGCGGGGGCCGGCAGGCCAGCGCACTGCGGGACACTCACCCTGCGGGGCGGGCATGGCCCGCACGCAGGGCGGGCGGTCACTTCGCGGGAATGCGGGTGGCCTCCCAGGCCACCATCTGCCAGCCGCCATCGCGCATGACCCAGACGTTGGTGAAGCGCAGCGGCACGTCGATATCCTTGCCGTCGAGGGTGACCTTGAAGTCGCCGCGGCCGGTCATGACGCCGACACACCCATAGGGCGTGATCTTCACGTCGCTGCGTTCGGTCTGGCGGTAGACCACCTTGCCGGAGCGCAGCGCGTCCAGGTAGGCCTCCTTGGTGTCGACGACGGAGGACGAATGGGTGTAGGTCAGCTCGTCGCCGAGGTAGCGCGCCACTGCGGCGAGGTCGCCGGCCACGAGGGCGGCGTAGCGATTGGCGTCCGCCGTGGCGATCTCATCCGCCACCCGGGCCCGGTCACAGGCCTGGACAGGTGCCGCCATGCACAACATGCCGGCCAGTGCGACCCCGGCGAGACCCTGCATTGCACGCCTGCCCATGTTCCCCTCCCCTTGCATTGAGTAATAACCCCGTCCGGCGCGAGGCGCCGGACCGACTTATCTGGCGCCCTCGCCAGTCTTGGGCATGAGCACCGCCACCCGCTTGGCGCCGCAGCGCAGGTTGTCGGGCTTCTTCGCGTCGACCTCGTAGAGCTCGAGCGCCTGCCCCTTCCAGCGGAAGCCGAAGCGCGGGCGCGGCACGGCGGCCTCGTCCTGCGCCTCTTCGATGATGCTGCAGTTGGCGCCCTTGGGCGACAGCCGCACGTCGTAGCGGAACCGGCCGCCCGGTACCTCGGCCTCGCCGTTGCGGGAGAAGCTGTACTGCCCCCCCTTGTCGTCAGCATAGCTGCCGGCGATGACAATGCCGTTGACCGTGGGCGCGAGACCTTCCTCGAGGCGGATGACGTCCTGGAACTTGCGCTTGCCGAAGGTGGGGTCGGCGACGGCGAGACGCTCGAAGCGCCCCTGCTCGTTCTTCTGGCCGCGGAAGGAGATGTTGGTGGTCTCGCTGGCGCTGACCGGGTTCATGTCGTCGGCGGCCAGCACGACGCGGAAGGCGCCCGGCTTCTCCTCGGGCTGGATGTCGATGACACGCAGCAGGACAGCGCGGTCGAAGTCGGTGCGGACCAGGGGGTAGCCGTAGCCCTCTTTCTGCACCTTGATGACCAGGGGCGCGACCTTCTTCGATGCCTCGAGCGGAGCGCGGGTGGCGCGCAGGGCGTCGAGGTAGGCGGCGCTGACCCAGATGCCCTCGAGGTCGCGGGCGAAGATGCGGTCGGTGCGGCGCGGGCGCTTCTGCGCCGGCTTGTCGCCGGGGGCGGGCGCCTGGGTGGCGTCCTGACCAGGGGCCTGGGCCTGCACTGCGGGGGCAACCCCGAGGAAAGAGGCGGTCAGCGCGAGGGCGATGCAGGAGATGGATCGGGTGGCCTTGCTCATGACTCGTCGTGGTTCCAGGGTGGATGTGGTGGTGTTCGTTGCGTAGCCGGGCCGGACCAGCCAGCCAGACTGGTCGCGCATGATACCTAACCGGGTCATCAGGCGGCGCATACCGGCGGACGGCGGGCTCCCCAGCCGGTGGCCCGCTCGAAGGCGTGGCCGAGTTGCAGCACGCCGAAGTCGTCCTGATGGCGGCCAACGATCTGCAGCCCCACCGGCAGCCCGCCACTGCTGAAGCCGGCCGGTACGGACAGGGCCGGCAGCGTGGTGGCGGAGATCATGTAGCAGGACTTCATCCACTCGATGTAGGAGCCCAGGGGGTGGCCGTCGACCTCCATCGGGTACTCGGTCTTGACGTCGAAGGGCAGCACCTGCACCACCGGACACACCAGGAAGTCGTAGCGATCGAAGAAGGCGCGCATGCGGTGGAACAGTTCGGTGCGGCGGCGCTCGGCCCGGCCGACGTCGCGGCCGGAGAGCTTCATGCCCTCCTCGATGTTCCAGATCACGGTCTGCTTGAGGTTGCGGCGCTGGGTGGCGAGCAGTTCGCCGTGCACCGCCTCGAAGTGCCAGGCGCGCAGGGTCTCGAAGATCTGGTCGGCGTCGTGCACATCGGGGTCGGCCGCTTCGACGGTGCAGCCGATGTCGTCGAAGGCCGACAGGCTGGCCTGCAGCACCCGGGTGACCTCGGGGTCGACCGGCAGGCCGCCGAGGGTGCGGCTCCAGGCGATGCGGGCGCCGCGGAAGTCCCGATCCAGCGGCTCGGCGAAGGCGGCGCCGGGCTGGTCGATGGCGATGGGCGAGCGCGGGTCGGGGCCGGCGATGGCCGACAGCATGAGGGCGAGGTCGGCCACCGAGCGCGCCATGGGGCCAACGACGGTGAGCGGGAACCAGGCGCTCTGCGAGGGCCAGTTGGGCACCCGGCCGGGAGATGGCCGCAGGCCAACGACGTTGCAGAAGCTGGCCGGGTTGCGCAGCGAGCCGCCGAAGTCCGAGCCATCGGCCAGGGGCACCATGCCGGTGGCCAGCGCCACGGCCGCCCCCCCGCTGGAGCCGCCGCAGGTGCGGCTGGTGTCCCAGGGGTTGAGGGTGGCGCCGAAGACGGTGTTGAAGGTCTGGGAGCCGGCGCCGAACTCGGGGGTGTTGGTCTTGCCCACGGTGACGGCGCCGGCGGCCTTGAGGCGCTCGACGATGAGGGCATCCGTGTCGGGCACGAAGTCACGGAACAGCGGCGAGCCGAAGGTGGTGCGCACGCCCTTGGTGAGGGCGAGGTCCTTGTGGGCGACGGGCAGGCCGGCCAGCGGGCCGGGCGACTCGCCCCGCGCCAGCCGGGCGTCGAGGTCGGCCGCGACCCGCTCGGCATCCTCGTAGGTCCGGGTGACCATGGCGTTGACCTTGGGGTCGACGCGCTCGATCTGATCGATGTGCGCGCGCAGCACCTCGACGCAGGAGATCTCGCGACGCGCGATGTGGCCGGCCAGGGTGACGGCGGGCATGAAGACGGGATCTGTCATGTCAGTTCCGGAAAATGAAGTAGACGGCACCGAGGATGCACAGCCCGGCCCAGAGGTAGTCCCACTTGAGCGGCTGGTGCATGTAGAACAGGACGAAGGGCACGAACACGGACAGGGAGATGACTTCCTGCACGATCTTGAGTTGCGGCAGGGTAAGCGCGCCGTAACCGATGCGGTTGGCCGGCACCTGCAGCAGGTATTCGAACAGCGCGATACCCCAGGAGGCGAAGGCCGCGATGAACCAGGGCTTGTGCGCCATGTTCCTCAGGTGCGCATACCACGCGAAGGTCATGAAGACGTTCGACGCGGTGAGCAGCAGCAGGGTCTTGGCGATGGGCGGCATGGGCTCTGGCCCGGCGCGGGCCTGATCGCGGCGGGCGGGCCACCGAGGATCCGATGATACTTGGGAAGGTCACTCCGGCCGGTGCCTTCGGCGAGGCCGGCGGGTGCAAGGCGGCGGCCCGGCGGGCAGGCCCCGCCCAGACATGACCCGGCGACAGGACCTCGTTCGTGACGTCCCGCCGGAGGGACGGATTCAGGGACGCCCGGTGAGCAGCGCAGCCGGCGTCTGGTAGGAGCCGGGGGCCATGATTGCATCGCGGATGGCGATGCCGGAAGCACTGGACCGCAGGCCGAGCTTACCGCCCAGGGCCTCGAGGCCGAGCTTGTCGTAGAGCGGGCGGAGATCGGCGAAGGTGCTGGAATGGACCTCGCGCTCCAGCAGCGGCAGGAAGACACTGCCGCCGGCGAGTTCGTCGAACCTGGTGAACACCTTGCGCGCGGTCCACTCGACATCCGGGTCGAGGCAGCAGCGGCCGAAGGCTTCGAGCACGGTGTCCAGAGACTGGGCGTTTCCCGAGCGCTCGCGCAGGGCAACGTCGGCCATGAGCAGGATGGCGGCGCCGTGCCAGTAGACGCGCATGTGGCCGCCGTCGCGGAACATGCGCTCGGTGGCCTGGGCCAGGCTCTGGCCCTCCTTCACCCCCCAGTCGCGACCACGCTTGAAGCCGGTATGCATGCGCTGCCAGGCCTCGGCCGGCGTAATGGCGCCGCTGCGCGCGCGGGTGACATTCTGGTAATACGAGGCGAGGCCCTCGGACAGCCAGGCGTCGCTGGAGTTGATGTAGGGCAGGAGCAGATGGGAGAGCTCGTGCGGCGCGGTCCAGTCGTCGACGTACTCCGCCAGCGGCCGGCGCTGGTTGACGAAGAAATGGGCGGCGGCCTGGCCACCTCGCAGGACATAGGCCCACGGAGCGGGCTCTGTGGCCCGGGCGCCGGGCATCACCAGGATCTGCGGGCTGGGCACCGGGAAGCGGCCGTAGACGGCGGCCACGGACCGGGCGGCATCCTCGATCCAGACGGACATGGCCTCCAGGTCGGGCCGGGGGGTGCCGTCCAGCACCGCCATGCGCAGGGTGGCGCCAGGGACCTCGACGTGGCGCTCACGGAACTGGCCGAAAGCCACGGCGGACGGCCGGTCATGGGCACCACGGCCGACCCGGTAGGTGGGCAGGCCGTCGCGCGCGGGCAGCGGCCGCCACGGCGCCGACACGGACAGGCTATCTGGCATGCGGAAGGAAATTTCAACCTGCTCGTCCTGACCGAGCCGGGGCGGACGCCAGAACCACAGACCGACCTCGGTGAAGAGGTCGCGGCCGACCTTGCGGGTGCTGTTGCCGGAGAAGTCGTGGCGGGTCTGGTTGCCCCCGAAGCTGACGCGGTATTCGATGCAGCCATCTTCGGGCAGGTCGCGCAGCTTGATCTCGGGTCCGTTGGGGGAGAGGGCGCGACCTGCCGGGCGGGCCACGCGGGCGGAAACGAGGGCCGCGGGGGCGTCGAGCGATTCGGCCACCAGAATGGCGGGGGCGGTCCCGGCGAAGCAGGCCTCGGCATGAAGCGCGCCGAGGTCGGGCTCGACCGTGATCAGGTAGCGGTGCACGCGATCGGCGGCGTGCGCGGGCGTGCTGGCGCAGGCCAGCGCCAGACATGCCGCCGCGATGCGGGCGAGGCGTGCCCCGAATGTGGTCTTCATAGGATCCTCCGGCCGGATACGGCTGCGCGGTGCCTGCCCGTCAGCACCAGCGGCACGCGTCACCGCATGCGTAGATAGCGGGCGTCATCGAAGGTTCCGACCCAGTTGGGCCGGTAGACCACCATCAGGGTCAGGACCATGCCGCTCAGGGTGGCTTCGCCGAAGGCCAGCAGCAGGCAGAACGGCAGCGACTGCCAGGCCATGTCGGCCCGGGCGGCGTCGGCGAGGATGCCGGTAAGGCCGAGGCTGACCGCGCCGGTGACCGCAAGGGTCAGGGCCGCACCCAGGAAGGACGGGATGAACAGGTAGACGAAGATGTTGCGCGGCAGCCAGCGCTCGGCGGCCCAGAGCACGGCGCGGGATGTGGCCACAGGCAGGAAGCCCAGCACAAGCAGATGCAGCGACAGGGCCGGCGGATCGAGGCGCCCGAGGGCGGCGGTGCCGACGATCACCAGGGACAGTGCCAGCACCGCGAGCCGGGGCCCGAACATGAGCGTGAGCACCGTGGCGCCAAGAAAGTGGATCTCGATGCCGCCCAGCAGCGGCGGACGGATGCTCCACAGCGCGAGCGACAGGACCACAGCACCCGGGAACGCCTGGGCCATGGCCGGGGTGGTGAGCCGGCGCCACGGCATGGTGCGCAGCAGCCACAGGGCGAGGCCGATGGCCAGCGCGTGCACGGGCAGCATCCAGCCCGGTGGCAGCAGGGCGGCGGGGAGATTCAAAGACGGTACGCGGGCGGGTTCACGAACCTGAGACGTCGCACCGGCGCGGTCGTTCTACGCCGCAGACGCAACGCGGGCGGCACGCTCGACACCGGGCGACGCGCACGCGGCGCGTCACCGCCTTTCAGTCCGGATCGTAGGACAGCACCGGGGCGAGCCAGCGCTCGGCCTGGACCACGGTGACGCCCTTGCGGGCGGCGTAGTCCTCGACCTGGTCGCGATCGATGCGGCCGGTGGCGAAATAGCGCGCCTCGGGGTGGGAGAAGTAGAAGCCGCTCACCGCAGCCGCAGGCAGCATGGCGAAGCCCTCGGTAAGGTGGATGCCGGTCCTGCCGGGCACGGCGAGCAGATCGAACAGGGTGGTCTTCTCGCTGTGGTCCGGACAGGCCGGGTAGCCCGGTGCCGGGCGGATGCCGCGGTAGTGCTCGCCGATGAGCGCCTCGACGGAGAGTTCCTCCCCGGCGGCGTAACCCCAGAACTCGCGGCGCACGCGCTGGTGCAGGCGCTCGGCGAAGGCCTCGGCGAGGCGGTCGGCCAGGGCCTTCAGCATGATGGCGTTGTAGTCGTCGTGGCGCGCCTCGTACTCGGCCACGCGCTCGTCGATGCCGCCCCCGGCGGTGACGGCGAAGGCACCCATCCAGTCGGGCACGCCGGCGTCGCGCGGGGCGATGTAGTCGGCCAGACTGTGGTTGAAGCGGTCGTCGGGCTTGACCATCTGCTGACGCAGGAAGTGGAAAGTGGCGGCCACCTCGCCGCGCGACGCGTCGGTGTAGAGCTCGACATCATCGCCCCGCACCCGCGCCGCCGGGAACAGCCCGACGATGCCGTTGGCGGTGAGCCACTTCTCGTCGATGATCCGGCGCAGCATGGCCTGGGCGTCGGCGAACAGGTTGCGCGCCGCCTCGCCGACGATGGCGTCGTCGAGGATGGCGGGATAGCGCCCCGCCAGCTCCCAGGTCTGGAAGAACGGCGTCCAGTCGATGAAGGCGGCGAGTTCGGCGAGCGGGTAATCGGCCAGCACGTGCACGCCCGGGAGGGCCGGCGCCGGCGGGCGGTAGACGCTCCAGTCGGTGGGCTGGCCATGTTCGCGCGCGGCCGCTATGCGGTGGTGCGGCCCCTGCCCCTTCTTGCCCTTGTGCTGGGCGCGGGTCTTCTCGGCCTCGGCCTTCACCCGGACGACGTAGTCGGCGCGCTGCTCGTCGGACAGCAGCGAGGTGCACACGCCGACGCTGCGCGAAGCATCGGGCACCCAGATGGTGGGGCCGTGGTAGTGCGGCTCGATCTTGACGGCGGTGTGCACCCGCGAGGTGGTGGCGCCGCCGATGAGCAGCGGGATGTCGAAGCCCTGGCGCTCCATCTCGCGGGCGACGTTGGCCATCTCCTCGAGCGAGGGGGTGATGAGGCCGGACAAGCCGATGATGTCGGCGCCGACCTCGCGCGCGGTGTCGAGGATCTTCTGCGCCGGCACCATGACGCCGAGGTTCACGACCTCGAAGTTGTTGCACTGGAGCACGACGGCGACGATGTTCTTGCCGATGTCGTGCACGTCGCCCTTGACGGTGGCGAGCACGATGCGGCCCTTGGCACGGCCGGCAGTGCCGGATTTCGCCTTCTCGGCCTCGATGAAGGGCACGAGGTGGGACACCGCCTCCTTCATGACGCGGGCCGACTTGACCACCTGGGGCAGGAACATCTTGCCGGCACCGAAGAGGTCGCCGACGACGTTCATGCCATCCATCAGGGGCCCTTCGATCACCTGAATGGGCCGCGCGAACTTGAGCCGTGCCTCCTCGGTGTCTTCCACCACGTACTGGTTGATGCCGCGCACCAGCGCGTGCTGCAGCCGCGCCTCCACCGTACCCTCGCGCCAGGACAGGTCCTCGACCTGGGCCTTGCCCGCGGCCTTGTAGGTCTCGGCGAAGGAGACGAGCCGCTCGGTTGCGTCGGCGCGGCGGTCGAACAGGACGTCCTCGACGCGCTCGCGCAGGTCCGCGAGGATCTCCTCGTAGACGCCGAGCTGGCCGGCGTTGACGATGCCCATGGTCATGCCGGCCTTGACGGCGTGGTACAGGAAGGCGGTGTGGATGGCCTCGCGCACCCCGTCGTTACCGCGGAAGGAGAACGAGATGTTCGACACGCCGCCGCTGACCTTGGCGTGCGGCAGGGCCTGGCGGATCTGGCGGGTGGCCTCGATGAAGTCGATGCCGTAGCGCGCGTGCTCCTCGATGCCAGTGGCGACCGCGAAGATGTTCGGGTCGAAGATGATGTCCTCGGGCGGGAAGCCGACCTCCTTGACTAGCAGGTGGTAGGCCCGGGTGCAGATCTCGATGCGGCGCGCCAGGGTGTCGGCCTGGCCCTGCTCGTCGAAGGCCATGACGATGGCGGCTGCGCCGTAGCGGCGCACCAGACGCGCCTGACGCAGGAACTCGGCCTCGCCCTCCTTGAGGCTGATGGAGTTGACGATGCCCTTGCCCTGGATGCACTTGAGGCCGGCCTCGATGACCTCCCACTTGGAGGAGTCGATCATCAGCGGCACGCGCGCGATGTCCGGCTCGGAGGCCACCAGATTCAGGAAGGTGACCATGGCCTGGCGCGAGTCCAGCATGGCCTCGTCCATGTTGACGTCGACGATCTGGGCGCCGTTGTCGACCTGCTGCCGGCCGACCGCCAGCGCTTCGTTGAAGCGGCCGTCGAGGACCATGCGCGCAAAGGCGCGCGAGCCGGTGACGTTGGTGCGCTCGCCGACGTTGACGAACAGCGAGTGGTCGCCGACGTTGAGCGGCTCGAGGCCGGACAGTCGCAGCTGGCGCTCCGGCGTGGCCGGGCGGCGCGGGGTCACGCCCTCGACCGCCGCAGCAATGGCGCGGATGTGGTCAGGCGTGGTGCCGCAGCAGCCACCGGCGATGTTGATGAAACCGGACTCCGCGAACTCGCGCAGGATGCCCGAGGTGTAGTCGGGGGTCTCGTCGTACTCGCCG
>JBILUV010000362.1:0-3256 GCA_044370825.1 Burkholderiales bacterium
AAGTTCAGCAAGGCCCTCTACCTCGAACTGCTGTCGCTGCTCTACGACATCCTGGCCAAGGTCAGGAAGGAGGGCCTGATGTCGATCGAGTCCGACGTCGAGGCCCCCGACCAGAGTCCCATCTTCACCAAGTATCCCAAGATCCTGTCCGACCACCACGCGACCGAATTCATGACCGACTACCTGCGGATCATGGTCGGCGGCAATCTCAACGCCTTCGAGATCGAGAACCTGATGGACGTGGAGATCGAGACCCACCACCACGAAGGCGAGGTTCCGGCGCAGGCCATGGCACGCCTCGGTGACGGCCTTCCGGCCTTCGGCATCGTGGCGGCGGTGATGGGCGTGGTGCACACCATGGAGTCGGTCGGGCTGCCGCCGGCCGAACTGGGCAAGCTGATTGCGGCCGCGCTGGTCGGCACCTTCCTCGGCATCCTGCTCTCCTACGGTTTCGTCGCGCCCCTTGCGACCCTGCTGGAGCACAAGCTGAACGAGTCGACCAAGATGTTCCAGTGCATCAAGGTCACCCTCCTGGCCAGCCTGAACGGCTACGCGCCCCAGGTGGCGGTGGAATTCGGGCGCAAGGTTCTGTACTCGACGGAGCGGCCGACCTTCCGCGAACTCGAGGACGAGGTGAAGAACCGCAAGGCGAAGTAGCGGGCGGACCCCAGCGGGCGTGTCATGAGCGACGATTCACAGCAGCCAATCATCGTCAAGCGCATCAAGAAGGGCGGCCATGGACACCATGGCGGCGCCTGGAAGATCGCGTACGCCGATTTCGTGACCGCGATGATGGCGTTCTTTCTGCTGATGTGGCTGCTCGGATCGACCACTCACGGCGATCTGCTGGGTATCGCCGATTATTTCCAGCAACCCCTGAAAATCGCCATGCTGGGCGGCTCCGGGGCGGGTGAGGCCACCAGCATCATCAAGGGGGGGGGCACGGATCTCACCCGACAGACCGGTCAGGTCAACAACAAGATCTCTGGTCGGAAAAGAGGTGCCCCGATCGAGGCCGACGAAGCCGAGAAAATGATCCTGGCGCGCGAGGCGGAGAAGCTTCGGGCGCTCAAAAAGCAGATCGAGCAGGCCATCGAGCTCAATCCTGCGCTGCTCGCATTCCGCAACCAGCTGCTGATCGACATCACCACCGAGGGCCTTCGCATCCAGATCGTGGATGAGAAGAACCGGCCGATGTTCGCCATCGGCAGCAGCCAGATGCAGCCTTATACGGCGGAGATCCTGCGCGACATCGGTCGCCTGCTCAACGACGTGCCCAACCGCATCAGCCTCTCCGGCCACACCGATGGCAGCCCGTATTCGGGAGGGGAAAGGGGGTACAGCAACTGGGAACTGTCCGCCGACCGCGCCAATGCGGCCCGTCGCGTACTCCTGTCGGGGGGAATGGAAGAGTTCCGCATCGTCCGGGTCATCGGCCTGAGTTCCGCCACGCTGCTCGACCCTGCCGATCCCTTCAGTCCGATCAATCGCCGCGTCAGCATCATCGTGATGAACCGGAAGGCGGAGCAGGCGGCATTGACCGACGGTGGCACCATCGAGGCCGACGGGCTGGGTGCCGGGGCCCGGCTGGGCGCGGATGCCGAGTCCGGCGCCAGCGCCGCGGCGCCATCAGGCGACCGGGATGCTGCGGGCAACGGCTCACGCTGAACCGGCGCCGGCGCGCCAGGGCTCCGGGGGCGCACCGGTATGGCGTGCCATGGCAGCCCAGTTCCTGGCAATGGTGCTCGTCGTCATGGCCATGCCTGGCGACCATAGCCCCTTGACATCGCTGACGCAGGGCGCGGCTGCGGCTTCGCTCGGGTGGCTCCTGCGCCTGCCCCTGTGGTGGATCCCCATCAACCTGCTGTTCCCGCCCGCCGTCTCGACCGCAGCGATGCTGGCACTGCCGCCATGGCTGTTCCTGGGAGCCTTCCTGGCACTGACCGGAATCTACTGGACCAGCTACCGCACCCGGGTGCCCCTGTTCCTGTCCAGCGCCGGGACCATCGACGCCCTGGCCGGACTCCTGCCGGCTGACCGCCCCTTCCGCTTTGTCGACCTGGGCTGCGGCACCGGTACCGTGCTCGCGCGCCTGTGTCAGCGTTTTCCCCTGGCGAGCTTCACCGGAGTGGAGGTGGCACCTCTGCCTCTGGCGATCGGCTGGCTGCGCAGCCTCCTCAATGGCAGCCGCTACCGCATGTCGCGTCAGGACCTGTGGAAATGCGACCTCGCGTCCCACGACGTCGTCTACGCATTTCTGTCTCCGGTGCCCATGGCTGACTTGTGGCGCAAGGCCGTGACGGAGATGCGACCCGGAACGCTCTTCATCAGCAACACCTTCGCCGTGCCCGGTGTCACCCCGGACGAGGTACTCGAGAGGGCAGGGGGGAGGCGCCCCCTGTACGTCTGGCGCATGCGGGGAGTGGATTGAAATTCGATCCCGGCCTTCTGGTCGACCGTCTCGCACAGGCCGAGATTCCGGTGCTGCGCAGCACTGCGCTGGCGATGACGGCGCTCGCGCGGGAGGCCGAGCGCGTGACGGCCCGGGACATCGCCCGCGTGGTGCTGCTGGATCCCCTGATGACGCTCAAGGTCCTGAGATTCGCCGAGACCCATCGCGGACCGCAGCAGGTGGCGGACATCACGACGGTGGAACACGCAGTCATGATGCACGGCATTGGCGCCTTCCTCAACTTGCATCGGGAGTCGCCGACCATCGAGAGTGTGCTGGCGGACGACCCTGCGGCGCTCAGGGGCGCGCTGTCCACCGTGAGCCGGGCACAGCACGCCGCGGTGATAGCACGCGCCATCGCCCAGCACCGCCATGACTCGGAGTCCGAGGAACTGGTCGTCGCCGCGCTTTTGCACGAGATGGCCGAACTTCTGCTCTGGTGCCACCTGCCGCGCGAGCAGGAGGTTATCCAGAGCTTCCTCGAGGCCGCTCGCGGCGTGCGCAGCGCCGCCGCACAGCGACTCGTGCTCGGTTTCGCACACGGCGATGTGCAATTGGCCCTGGCGCGCCGCTGGGATCTGCCCGAACTGCTGCGCCGGTTGATGGACGACGAGCACGCTCGGCACCCCAGAGTCGTCAACGTCACCTGCGCCGCCGCCCTGGCTCGACACCTGGAACACGGCTGGAATGATCCGGCTCTCCCCACCGATCTGGAAGCTGTTCGCCGCATGACCGGTCAGGACACTACCGCCGCGATGCTCATGGTGCGCAATGCGGCGCTCATCGCCGCGAGCGCCTGGCGCA
>JBILUV010000159.1:0-8213 GCA_044370825.1 Burkholderiales bacterium
AAGACGGGCCGCCGCCACAGTCGCCCAGTGGGCGCCCATCAGGGTGTCGCCGAGCCAGGACGCAGCGGTCGGATTGGCCTCGATCACCCGCCCCCCACCATCCAGGACGATGATGGCCCCCGGGAGAGCGTCCAGCAGCAACCGGAGCCGCTCCGACAGGGCTTCCTTCTCGAGATACTGGCGCCTGAGCTCGCCGTTCGCCACGGCCAACTCGCCCGCGAGCCGATCCACGCGGCCCTGCAATTCGGCATAGGCCGAGGCGAGCTGGGATGACGCCTCGTTGAACAACGAGAAGGCGGCCTCCAGCTCCCGCATGTCCGGCGGCGGCGCGGCGGCAGTCACGGCCGGGGCGGCTGGCACGACGGTGCCGGGCGTCTGGACGGCGTGGGCGTATGCATGGACCGGGATTATGCCGAAGCGATGCGCCGACGGGGAATCCGCGGATGGATGTCCGTCGGGTTTGACACCTCCCGGGCGGGGTGCTACATGTGTCACAACGTTGCTCCGGCGCGGCGCCGATTGCCGGCGGGACGACGACCATCGAGGACCCGATGAAGCGCATTCTGCTCATCCTGGTCTGCGCGACGCTCGCATCGGCCGGGTGCGCGCGGGTCCAGAAGATCGTGACCAAGACCCCCGGGGCGACGGCCACCCTGCTGCCCACACGTGGTCACGAGGCGCGTGGGATGTTGCGCTTTGCGCAGAGCACCGAGATGGTTGTGATCACAGGCACCATCAGCGGCCTTTCGCCCGGGCTCCACGCCCTGCACATCCACGACAAGGGTAACTGCACCGCACCGGACGCCTCGAGCGCCGGTGGCCACTTCAACCCCCACGGTTCACCGCACGGCGGCCCCTACGACGCCGGACATCACGCCGGTGATCTCGGCAACATCACGGCGGGTGAGGATGGCGTCGCCGAGGTCTCCATCGAGGCCGACCGACTGTCCCTGGGCACCGAGAAACACAGCATCATCGGCCGCTCGGTGATCGTCCACGCCGGACCCGACGACTACAAGACTCAGCCGTCCGGCAATGCCGGCGGCCGCGTGGCCTGCGGGCTGATCAGCAAGGATCCCTGACCATCCGCAGTCAGTCCGGCTCATGCGGCATGGTGGCGACCTGCACGGTGTCCACGTCTTGATCCCCTGGCTGCGCTCGGGCGATGCCTTCCCGCCGCCGGAACGGGCGCTGCGGGAGCCGGATGGTCTGCTCGCGGCGGGGGCCGACCTTTCGGTGCCCCGCCTGCTCGAGGCCTACCGTCAGGGCATCTTCCCCTGGTTCAGCGATGACCAGCCCATCCTGTGGTGGAGCCCCGACCCACGCATGGTGCTGCTACCCGGGGCGCTGCGGGTTACGCGCTCCCTGGCCCGGACGCTGCGCAACCGTGACCACGAACTCAGCTCGGATACGGACTTCCGGGCGGTCATGGAGGCCTGCGCGGCCCCGAGACCGGGCAGCGAGGGCACCTGGATCACCCCGGCGATGTTGGATGCCTACTGCGGGCTGCACCGGGCAGGCTGGGCCCACAGCGTCGAGATACGGATCGACGGCGTGCTCGCTGGGGGTCTCTATGGCGTGGCCATCGGCCAGGTGTTCTTCGGCGAGTCCATGTTCTCGCGAGTGCCCGACGCCTCGAAGATGGCCTTCGTGCATCTGGTGCGTACGCTGCAGGGGGCGGGTTTCGAACTGATCGACTGCCAGATGGCCACCGCTCATCTCGCCTCGCTCGGAGCCACCACCCTGCCCCGGAGCGAATTCCTGGCCCGGCTGGCAACCTTGATACACTCGCATCGACGTCGGCCCGGACCCTGGCCGTCCTTCGGTCGGCATCACGGCACGCCATGACACAGTTGAACGACCTGCCCTTTTCGGTGCTGCAGTTCTACGCCACGGCCCCCTACCCGTGCAGCTACCTGTCGGACCGGCTGGCGCGATCCCAGGTGGCCACGCCCAGCCACGCCATCGACACACACGTCTACGGGGAGCTGGTACGGGCCGGTTTCCGTCGCAGCGGGGCCTTCACCTACCGCCCCTACTGCGATCGCTGCCGCGCCTGCGTCCCGGTGCGCATCCTGGTCGACCGTTTCGAGCCCAACCGCTCGCAGCGCCGGGCCTGGAAACGACACGCCGCCCTCGAGGCACGCCTGCTCGAGCTCAAGTACAGCCCGGAACACTACGCGCTGTACCTGCGCTACCAGTCGGCGCGCCACTTCGGCGGCGGCATGGACCACGATTCGCGCGAGCAGTACCGCCACTTCCTGTTGCAGAGCAACGTACGCTCCAATCTGGTGGAGTTCCGCGAGGACGGCGAGCTGCGCATGGTGAGCATCATCGACCGGCTGGAGGACGGCATGTCGTCCGTCTATACCTTCTTCGATCCGGAGCTGCCGGGTGCCGCCCTCGGCACCTACAACGTGCTCTGGCAGCTGCAGATGTGTCGCCGCCTGGGCCTGCCTCACCTCTACCTCGGCTACTGGATCGCCGAGAGCCGCAAGATGGCCTACAAGGTCAACTTCCAGCCCATCGAGGGTCTGGTCGACGGCCGCTGGCAGGCGCTCGGCCTCGGGCATGGAGGCGCACCGTGACCGGTACGGTCTCGATCGAGCGCATCGGCCACGTGCTGCACATCGGCCTGCAGCGCACCGGCAAGCGTAATGCCTTCGACGTGCCCATGTACCAGGCGCTGTCGGCCGCACTGGGCGACCTGGAGCGCGACCCCGGGCTGCGGTGCGGCGTGCTGTTCGCCCATGGCGAACACTTCACCGGCGGCATCGACCTGCCGGAGTGGACGCCGCACTTCGACCAGGGCGGCACCCCGCCCCTGCCCGATGGCGGAATTGACCCGCTCGGACTGGATGCGGGACGCACCCTCTCCAAGCCGCTGGTCATGGCAGTCCAGGGGTGGTGTCTGACCATCGGCATCGAACTGCTGCTGGCCGCCGATATCCGCATCGCCGCCGCGGATACCCGGTTCGCGCAGATCGAGATCCGGCGCGGCATCTTCCCCATCGGTGGCGCGACGCTGCGTCTGGCCCAGGAGGCAGGCTGGGGCAATGCCATGCGCTGGCTGCTCACAGGCGAGGAATTCGACGCCGCCGAGGCCTTGCGCATCGGTCTGGTGCAGGAGGTTGTGGCGCCGGGCGAGCAGCGCCATCGCGCTGCCGCGATCGCCGACACCATCGCCGCCCAGGCGCCGCTGGCGGTGACCGAGACGCTGCTGTCGGCGCGCCGGGTGCGGGAGGCCGGCGAGCGGTCCGCCATCGCGCGCCTGCTGCCCGAACTCCGGCGCCTGCTGCAGACCGAGGACGCGCGCGAGGGTCTGGCGGCGTTCCGCGAACGCCGCCCCGGTCGTTTCACCGGGCGCTGAGGACCTGCCTCCCGTGCATGGCATCTACTCCCTGCTGCGGCCGGTGCTGTTCCGGCTGGACGGAGAGCGAGCCCACGACCTCGGCCTGGCCGCCCTCGATGCCGCGGCCCGGTTCGGGCTGCTCGGCGCACCGCGTCCGCTGCCTGGACGGCCGGTGCACTGCATGGGGCTCGCGTTTCCCAATGCCGTCGGGCTGGCGGCCGGCCTGGACAAGAACGGCTGCCACGTCGACGCGCTGGCCACCATGGGGTTCGGCTTCATCGAGGTGGGCACGGTCACGCCGCGGCCGCAACCGGGCAACCCGCGGCCACGGCTGTTCCGGCTGCCGCAGGCACGGGCCATCATCAACCGCATGGGTTTCAACAACGAAGGCATCGACGCCCTGCTGGGCCGGGTGGCAGGACACCGCTACGACGGCGTCCTCGGCATCAACGTCGGCAAGAACTTCGACACCCCCATCGAGCGCGCAGCGGACGACTACCTGATCGGCCTGCGCAAGGCCTACCCGCTGGCCGACTACGTGACCGTGAACATCTCCTCGCCCAACACGAAGAACCTGCGCAGCCTGCAGGACCCCGGGGCGCTCGACCCGCTGCTCGCAGCCCTGAAGGAGGAACAGGCGTCGCTCGCAGCCCGCCAGGGCCGGCACGTGCCCCTGGCGCTCAAGATCGCACCCGACCTGGACGAAGCCCAGCTCGACCTGATCGCCGACCGACTCATGTTCCACCGGATCGAGGCCGTCATCGCCACCAACACCACGCTGTCGCGCGAGGGTGTGGCCGGCCTCGCATACGCAGGCGAGGCCGGCGGCCTCAGCGGAGCGCCCCTGCGCGGCGCCTCGACCGCAGTGGTTCGGGCGCTCGCGCAGAGGCTGGAGGGCCGCGTTCCCATCATCGCCGCGGGTGGCATCCTCAGCGGCGCCGATGCCCGCGAGAAGATCGAGGCCGGGGCTACGCTGGTGCAGGTCTACTCCGGCCTGGTCTACCGCGGCCCGGCGCTGGTCCGCGAAGCGGTGGCGGCACTGGCTGCCGTCGGCTGAGCACCTGCCCGGGTATGCCCTGGCAGCCGGCATCCGTAGTGGCGGATCGTATAATCGGGCACCTCGTGTCGCTGTCGCGGCACGCGTGCAAGCCCACCCTGTCCACCGCCTGACCGTCTGCCGCCGAGTCCCATGCCTGCCACTGCCGCTCTTCGTCTCGCCCACGGGCTAGAGTTCGCCGATCTGTACCGCCGCGAAGGCCTCGCACGCATCGATCGCCTGTTCATCGAGCGCCTCGCCGCAGACGATCCCGCCCTCGCCTTCCGTCTGGCCGAAGCCAGACTGGACCCGGGTGCGCTGGAGGCCCGTGCAGAGGCCAACCTGCTGATGGAACTGGGTCCTTTCCTCGAGGATTTTCTCGGCCATCTGTTCGGCATCGGGGACGCCGTCGGGGCGCTGGCCGCACGCCACCACGAACTGGCCCCGCTCTACGCGGTGAAGCGGCTGTTCGTGCAGCGAAAAGCGATGAACCGGATCAAGCAGGAGGAGGCTTGCCGAATCGACGGAGCGGCCCTGGAGGCGCAGCTCACCGCGGTCCTAGGTGCAGGTTTCACCGAGCTGGATTTCGCCCGGGCCGTGCAGGGCTGGCAGGGCGACGAAGCCGCCAACGCCGGATTGCTCGACACCGCCCTTGGCTACAGCGCCTGGGCCGTGCACAGCCCTGACGGCCAGCAGCGCCATGCCACCGGTGTCCTCTTCAAGGCTCCGCGCAAGCTCGACTTCATGCGGCTGGTGCCACTGGTGACGGAGAACCCGGGCGGCGTCACGATGCACCGCGCAAGCCATCTGCGCCGGCGGGAAGGTTTCGGCCTGACCGACGCCGGCACAGACCTCACCGGGGCGCTGGACCAGACCAATTACTGCATCTGGTGCCATGAGCAGGGCAAGGACTCCTGTTCCCACGGCATGGCGGAAAAAGCGCCGGCTTCCGGCTTCAAGAAGACCGTGTTCGGCGTTCCCCTGGCTGGCTGCCCGCTCGAGGAGCGAATCTCCGAATTCCAGAAACTCAAGAGCGAGGGCTTCGCGGTCGCAGCCCTGGCGATGATCACGGTCGACAATCCGATGGCGGCGGCCACCGGGCACCGAATCTGCAACGACTGCATGAAGTCGTGCATCTACCAGAAGCAGCAGCCGGTGGATATTCCGCAGTCGGAGACCCGCACGCTCAAGGACGTGCTCGAGCTGCCCTGGGGTTTCGAGATCTACTCCCTGCTGACGCGCTGGAACCCCCTGAATCTGCGCCGGCCGCTGCCGCTGCTGCCGTCCGGCAAGCGTGTGCTGGTGGTGGGCCTGGGACCGGCCGGGTTCACGCTGGCCCATCACCTCATGAATGACGGACACACCGTGGCGGGGGTCGACGGACTCAAGATCGAGCCGCTCCCGCAGGGCCTGTCCGGCGTCGCCTCCGACGGCTCCCGCGTGCCGTTCGAGCCCGTGCATGCCATCGACAGCCTGCGCGAGCCTCTGGACGAGCGCGTCATGGCCGGCTTCGGTGGTGTCGCCGAATACGGCATCACGGTGCGCTGGGACAAGAACTTCCTGAAGGTCGTGCGCCTCCTGCTGGAGCGACGCGCGCAGTTCTGCCTCCTGGGCGGGGTGCGCTTCGGCGGCACCCTGACTGTCGAAGACGCGTGGGCCATGGGATTCGACCACATCGCCCTGTGCGCCGGCGCCGGGCGACCGACCATTCTCGACCTGCCCAACGGCCTGGCGCGCGGCGTGCGCACCGCGTCGGACTTCCTCATGGCCCTGCAGCTGACCGGCGCCGCGCGGACCGACTCCATCGCCAACATGCAGCTGCGCCTGCCGGTGGTGGTGATCGGGGGTGGTCTCACGGCCGTTGACACCGCGACCGAATCCGCCGCCTATTACCCGCTGCAGGTGGAGAAATTCCTGCGCCGCTACGAGACCCTGGTGGCCGAGCGCGGCGAGGCTGCCGTGCGCGCACGCTGGACGCCCGAGGAGGCCGGCATCGCCGCCGAGTTCCTGGCGCACGGCAGGGCGCTGCGAGAGGAGCGCCGCCAGGCGGCGGAGGAAGGGCGGGCGCCGCGCATTGCCGAACTGCTGCGCGGCTGGGGCGGCGTCACCGTCGCGTATCGCCGTCGTCTGGTCGACAGCCCGGCCTACACCCTGAACCACGAGGAGATCGAGAAGGCCCTGGAGGAAGGCGTGGTGTTCGCCGAGAACCTGACGCCGATCGCGGTCGAGGTCGACTCGCACGGACACGCCAGCGCCCTGAGGGTGAGCGCGCGCGGTGTCGACGATCAGGGCGCGGAGACCACCACCGAGCAGGTCCTGCCGGCGCGCGCCATCCTGGTGGCTGCCGGCACCCAGCCCAATACGGTGGCCGCGCGCGAGGACGCCGCGCACTTCCAGCTCGACGGCAAATATTTCCAGGCCATGGACGAGACCGGGCGCCCGGTGAAACCCGAGCGCAGCGCCAAACCCGGCGCCGCCCACGTGCTGCTGTGCCGGGAGCAGGACGGGCGCGCCATCAGCTTCTTCGGCGATCTGCACCCCTCGTTCTTCGGCAACGTGGTCAAGGCGATGGGCAGCGCCAAACAGGGCTACCCCGTGGTGAGCCGGGTGCTGGCCGGCGTGACGCCGGCCAGTGGCGACGACGATGCCGCTTTCCTGGACCGGATCAACGGCGAACTCAGGGCCACGGTTCACGAGGTGATCCGCCTCACTCCGAACATTGTCGAGGTGGTGGTGCGGGCACCGGCGGCGGCGCGGCGCTTCCAGCCCGGTCAGTTCTACCGCCTGCAGAACTTCGAGACCCGCGCGCCGCTGGTGGACGGCACCCGGCTGGCCATGGAGGGGCTCGCCCTCACCGGGGCCTGGGTCGATCCCGCCCGCGGCCTGGTATCCACCATCGTGCTCGAGATGGGCGGATCGTCGGACCTGTGCGCGCTGCTGCAGCCGGGCGAGCCGGTCGTGCTCATGGGCCCCACCGGCACGCCGACCGACATTCCCCGGGGCCGCACCGTGGTCCTGGTCGGCGGCGGCCTGGGCAACGCCGTGCTGTTCTCGATCGGCCAGGCGCTGCGGCGTGCCGGATCCCGGGTACTGTACTTCGCCGGCTACAAGAAGGTGATCGACCGCTACAAGGTGGCGGAGATCGAGGCAGCCGCCGACATCGTGGTCTGGTGCTGCGACGAGGCACCGGGGTTCGCGCCGTCCCGCGAGGGGGACAGGAGCTTCGTCGGCAACATCGTCGAGGCCATACGCCACTACGCCGAGGGATCGCTTGGCGAGCCGGCCATCCCGATGCGCGACGCAGACCATCTCATCGCCATCGGCTCCGACCGCATGATGGCCGCGGTGGCCGCCGCCCGGCACGGCGTGCTGGCGGCACTCCTGCAGCCCGGACATGTCGCCATCGGGTCGATCAACTCGCCCATGCAATGCATGATGAAGGAGATCTGCGCCCAGTGCCTGCAACTGCACGTCGACCCGGTCACCGGTGAGCGCTCGGTGGTGTTCTCCTGCTTCAACCAGGATCAGGACCTGGACCGCGTCGACTGGGCGGGACTGAACGGCCGTCTGCAGCAGAACGGGTTGAGCGAGAAGCTCACGGCGCAGTGGATCGACCGTTGTCTGGTGCAGGCCGGGCAGCGCGCCCGGGCGGCCTGAAGCGCGGACCGCATCATGCCGGCGCCCAGCGTCGAGGACATCGACGCCCTGCTGCCGCAGACGCAGTGCACCCGCTGCGGCTTCTCCGGTTGTCGCCCCTACGCCGAGGCACTCGCGCGCGGCGAGGTCGCGATCGACCGTTGCCCGCCCGGAGGACAGGCCGGCGTG
>JBILUV010000329.1:0-3679 GCA_044370825.1 Burkholderiales bacterium
ACCCCGCCTGCGGGGTCGAGGCCCCTGCGTCGGCCGCGCTCATCGACGAATCGAAGTGCATCGGCTGTACCCTGTGCATCCAGGCCTGCCCGGTGGATGCCATCGTCGGCGCCTCGCGACGCATGCACACGGTGCTGCTCGAGGAATGCACCGGCTGCGGACTGTGCCTGCCCCCCTGCCCGGTGGACTGCATCCACATCGAGCCGTTGACGGCGCTGCAGGCCTCGGGAGCCGTGCTGGAGGATCGCCCCGAGACCACCTGGCGGGAGCGCGCCGGGCGGGCGCGGCAGCGCCACGCAGCGCGTTCGGACCGGCTGGCGCGCGAGCGCGGCGAGCGCGAGGAGCGACTTGCGGCCAAGGCTGCGCACAAACTCCAGCCCCTGTCGCCCGAGGATCCGCAGGCCGAGCGCAAGCGCGGCATGATCGAGGCAGCCATCGCCCGGGCACGCGCCCGCCGCCAGCCGCCGGAGGCAGGATGAACGCCGCCAAACGCGAGGAGATCTTCCGCCGGCTGCAGGCCGCCAATCCTCATCCCGTCACAGAGCTGACCTACACCTCGCCCTACGAACTGCTGGTCGCGGTGGTGCTATCGGCCCAGGCAACGGATCGCGGAGTGAATCAGGCCACGGCGCGGCTGTTCCCCGTCGCCGGCACGCCGGCGGCCATGGTGGCCCTCGGGGTCGCGGGCGTGGAGGAACACATCCGCACCATCGGCCTGTACCGCAACAAGGCAAGGAACGTGGTGGAGTTGTCCCGACTGCTGCTCGAACGCCACGACGGCGAGGTGCCGCGCGATCGCGCGTCCCTGGAAGCGTTGCCCGGAGTGGGACGCAAGACCGCCAGTGTCGTGCTCAACACGGCATTCGGCGAACCCACCATCGCGGTGGACACCCACATCTTCAGGGTGGCGAACCGGCTGAGGCTGGCGCCAGGCAAGGATGTTCTGGCGGTGGAACGGCGCCTCCTCAAGGCGGTGCCAGCCGCCTACCGGCGCAACGCTCACCACTGGCTGATCCTGCACGGACGCTACGTCTGCAAGGCGCGCCGCCCGGAGTGCGCCGCCTGCAGCCTGCGCGACCTGTGCGAATACCGCGACAAGACCACGGTGGATCCGTCGCCCGGTGACGGAACGACCCGCCGCCGAGCGCTCTGAAGCGTTACATCCCAGAATGGAGACCCCGTTGTTCACACCGAATCGAGACCAGGCCAGACGCTTCTTCTTCGACGTCTGGGCTCGCCGCAGCATGGGGCAGGCCCTGCAGCCCATGGAGCGCCTGGTGCTTGGCATCCTGCTCGAGCACCCGGAGTACCACCCCATCCTGGACGATCCCGAGCGTCACCTCGAACGCGACTGGCTCCCGGCAGGAGGGGAGACCAACCCCTTCCTGCACCTGTCGCTCCATCTGGCCGTCGAGGAGCAGTTGTCCATCGACCAGCCGCCTGGCGTCCGCGCCGCCTGCGAAACGCTGGAACGCTCGCTGGGCGATGCTCACTCGGCGCGCCACGCCATTCTCGAATGCCTCGCCGAAACGATCTGGCAGGCCCAGCGCCACGGCACGGCCCACGACGGGGAAGCCTACCTGCAACGCATCAACGCCCGCGCCGGCCAGCGCCCCAAATGACGAGGGCCGCTTGCGCGGCCCCCGGATGCCTCTGCCGGCCCGGACTCAGTGGTAGTACTTGTAGCCCAGCGCTTTCTGACTGGAGAAGTAGGCGGCCAGATCGGCGATGTCCTTCTTGCTCAGTGCTGCCGCCATGCCGGCCATGATGGCGTTCTTGCGTTTGCCGGTCTTGTAGGCGTTGAGGGTCACGCGAAGGTAGTCCTCATGCTGACCGGCGAGCACCGGGTAGTCGGGCGTGGTGGGCTTGGCACCACCTTCCCCATGGCAGGCAGCGCATATTTCCTGCGCCTTCTTCTGACCGGCGGCGACATCACCCCCGGCTCGGGCCATTCCCGAGGCCAGCATGAGAGAAGCGGCGAACAGTGCAAACGTGGATTTCACTTTCATCTTGGTCGGTCCGTGGTGGCGCTGGGTCACTTGCCCGCTGCCGAGTAATAGGCGGCGAGATCGGCCATGTCCTGCTCGGACAGTTGCGCAGCGATACCGCGCATCGTCGGGTGGGGACGGTCTCCGGCCTTGTAGGCTTTCAGGGCGGCCACGATGTACCCGGCATTCTGCCCACCGATCTTGGGCACGGTGTACACCTCGGGGTAGGCGGTGCGGAACCCTTCGATACCGTGACAGCCGGCGCAAATCTGCGTTTTCTTCCTGCCGGCATCCGCGTTGCCCTCCGCCGCGACGGCCAGCGACAGGCCTGCCATGGCCACTCCGGCCAGCGTGGCCGTCAAACGCGTTGTTTTCATTGGAAGCACATTCTCAAGTCGGAACCGGGCGCCATTGTGCGTAACTCCCCCGCCCGGGTCAACGGTCGGGGAACGGCGCTGCCACGGTTCACCGGGCACCGCTCGCCTCTGCGCGGAGCACTCTCAGCCTCCAGGCAGCGGCACGCCTTCGGTGATGGTCATGCGGTGCAGGTAAAGCGTGTCATGAGTGTCCTCGACCACCGCCTCGAGCACGCCCTCGCGCGTGGGGGTGAAGAAAAAACGGAAGCTCGGGTTCTCGGAGATGGAGAAGTCCACCTCCCCACTCATCACCGGCTTGCCGTCGAAGCTCACCTTCACGCTGCGCACGAAGCGCGGCACCCGCGTGTCGTCGAAATCGGTCGCGAGCGCCGACTCGTTCGGGTGCCGGATCATCAACTGCACCAGGGCAGGCTTGTGGTACTCGACCGTGTCGTCGGCGAACTTGAACTTCATCTGGCCGATGAGCTCCGGCGGGATGCGGTTGCGCTCGCCGGGCGCGGAGCATCCGCCCGCCGCCTTCACCCAGCGGCTGGCCATGTAGAGCCTGCCGTCGTTCATCTCGGCGATCGCTCGCACGTGGCTGAAACCCTCGAAGCGAAGCCGTGTCTCCAGCCGCACCCGTCCGCTTTCCGGACCGAAGTGGAAAAGCCCGGCCGCCGGCGAGGGGTTGCGCTCGACCACGAGGAAGAGGTGCCTGATGTGCTGCCCAGGCGTCTGATCGATGCGCGCTTTGACCGACAGCGGGACGGCAGTAGCGTCGCCGGCGCGCATGTCGACAGTCAGACTGAGGAAATCGCGCCCATCGAGGAATTCGCGATCACCGAACATCGCCTGACGCACCGGGGTCCAGTACTGGCTCTTGTTCGGATCGGGCTCATTGTCGTCGGCAAGCGCCTGCCAGCACCCCTGGCACTGGCGACGCCCGGCATCGTCGGTGCCGGATGCGACCGTGCCGGCGGCCAGAGCCGCAGACGCCAGGCCGAGCAGGCTTGCACAGGCGATCGCCATACTCCCCGGGAAACGCATGACCGACATGACTGATACCTCCCTCAAAGATGCGGCGCACGCTCAGCCTCCCGGCAGCGGCACGCCCTCGGTGATGGTCATGCGGTGAACATAGAGCTTGTCGTGGGTATCCTCGACAACCGCCTCGAGCACGCCTTCCCGGGTCGGTGTGAAGAAGAAGCGGAAGCTCGGGTTGTCCGAGATGGAGAAGTCCACCTCCCCACTCATCACCGGCTTGCCGTCGAAGCTCACCTTCACGCTGCGCACGAAGCGCGGCACCCGCGTGTCATCGAAATCGGTCGCGAGCGC
>JBILUV010000100.1:0-11863 GCA_044370825.1 Burkholderiales bacterium
GGGAAGATGCGGCGGAGGTGGCGATGGTGGCCGCGGCCTGTGCGCCGGCGAAGGTGGCGCGCGCCGAGCGCCAGAGCGCGGGGCTGATCGCCCGGGTGAAGTGACGCCCTGATTGGCGGTGGGGTCGGTCCCGGCCACGGGATCGGTATGAGAGGGTGCGAAGGGAGCCATATGGCTCCCTTCGTCTTTTCCGGCGTCTCTCGGGTGCAATGCCGTGCCTGGCATCCGATACGTGCCGGATCGGGCGAAAAGCGCGCCACCGCGACCGTGAAAATGTCACACCGCCAGCGTCTCACCTGTCACAGCCTCGGGAGGCTTGCAAGCAGGAACATCCATTCCAAGAAGAACCAACAGTCGATCGAAAGGCTTGCGTTCCCGAGGGAGAGGCGGATGAACAAGGACTCGCGAGATTCCCGGCACGACCCCGCCAGTGCGGCGCGACCGGATGCGGATAGGCCCGAGCCGTTGGGGGCTTCCGTCGCGGCGGAGTCGCTGCCAATGCCGGGGAACGACGCGACGTTGCGCGAGGCGGTCGGCATCGTCATGCGGCGTCTTCGCGAATCCGGACCTGGCACGGCAAGCGTCGCCGCGCAGCACACAGATACCGAACGGGCGCTCCTGGAGGCGGCCCTGGCCTTGCACAGCGGGGACCTGACGGCAGGGCGTGCAGCTCTGCGGGCGTGGGTGGAGCGGTGCCTGCGCAACGCCCCTGGCAGTCAGGCCGAGGCACTGGTGGCAGCTCACCGCTTGCTGGCATCGCGGAGCCGGACGGTGGAGGTGGAGCCGGCGCGCGGCGCGACGAATACACACGGCGCGGCCCGGATCTGCATCACCCTGCTGGGCGGGTTCGAACTGGAGATCGACGGTCAGCCGGTTCGTTTCCGCCGCCGGCCGCCGCGTCGCCTCCTGCTCCTGCTCAAGTGGCTGGCGGTGCAGCGGCACGACGGGGTACCCATGGCCTTGCTGGCTGACGCACTGTGGCCGGACTCGGAGGGGGATCACGCTGTCAATGCGCTCAAGGTGGCGATGCACCGGCTGCGCATCCTGCTCCGGGGGCAGGACGCGATCCTGATCACCGACGGCGTGGCCAGCCTCGATCCCCTGGTCTGCGCCACCGACGTGCAGGCGTTCGGGCAGGCCGTCGACCGGGCGATGCAGCACCGCGCGCTGGCCGATGGAGATGCCTTCGAGCGCTCGGCGCTGCACGCCTTGTCGCTCTACGCCGGCCCGCTGCTCCCTGGCGAAGAGCCTTTTCCCTGGCTGATGGCCGCGCGCGATCGCATGGCCCGGGTGTTCGGGCAAATGGCACTCGCGGTTGGCGAGCGCTTCGAGGCCACAGACCGGCCCGAGCGTGCCAGCGGGCTGTACGAGTTCGTGCTTCAGCACGAGCCTCTCGAGGAGTCCGTGTGCCGTGCCCTCATGAACCAGCACCTGAGGCACGGGCGCTATCGGGAGGCTGTGGCTGCCTATGAGCGCTGCCGTCAGGCCTTGTCGAGCAGCGTGGGCCTGCCGCCGTCTCAGGAACTGCAGGCCCTGCATCGTCGCGCGGTGCAGAGATCGCGCGAGGACGTGGCGTGAAAGCGGCTTGCGGGGGACCGCAGGCAGAGGTCTTGCCCCGGGCGAGGCAACCCGTGGTGCGCGGCGCCGCACCCGTGCGTTCGCCGGGTTCCCCAGGAGAGGCCCGGACAAGCGCGGATCAGGATCTGCCGGGACTGCTTTCGAGGTGTTCCCGATTGGGGCCATCACGGACCGGATCATGGAGAAAGGAGCCTTGATGGCACAGGACGATGAAGCGGTCCGCCCCCTCGTGACCCGCGGTTGCGAAACCGTGGAGGGGCAAACTCCGGCCACGGGGCCTGGGTGTGGCCCCGAGCCAGCGGCAACATGCGTTGCGGACGAGGAGATGCATCACATCGGGATGCGCCTGGGCCGATGGCTAGCGCGGCGACACGCTGTTGCCGAGGCCGGCGGCCGGCGCATCGACGATGCCGACATCCTGCTGGTGGAGCAGGCCATGACGCGGATCGGGCGCGACGACATCGCGGCTCGCCGCCTGCTCCTCGAGTCGATCACTCGGGCGCTGGCGGACGGCAGCGCGAGGCATCCGCTGGCACTGGCGCTGGCGGCCAGGCTGCTGGGCGTGGCGCTGGCGGCAGAACAGCAGGCCGCGCTCGCGGCGTTGTGGGGTGGTGACGAGCGAGAGCATGCGGGGATGGTCGCGTACGAGGGTCTCGCCCACCGTCTTCTGGCAGGCCTGGAGCAGCTGCCGTCCGCGCATGCAAGCTCGACGCAGGACTCCGACATTGGGGAGGGCGGGATGCCCCATGACCGACGAACAGCCAGCCCCGTGACTGGCGATCCCCGCCCTGTTGAGGGACGACCCTCGCTGGGTCCAGCCAGGGTCGGTTCCGGTTCGAACGCCGCAGGGAGCCGTTGACCTCGCAACGCGTCCCGCCGAAGGGTGTACCCTGCCGGAGGCCGTCGATCCATGCATCGGGACGCGGCCTTACAAGACAAGACAGGGGGAACTCATGAAAGCGTTGTACGGGATGAGGCTGCTCGGTTGGCTGGCTGCGGTGATGGTGGCCGTGGCGATGATGGGCGCACCGGTTGCGGAGGCGCTCGCCGAAGATGCCGGTGCGTCGGTGGATGATGTCGCCCTGCCAGTGAATGACCCGGCCGCGCTGGAACTCGGGCGGACGCGCCTCGGGGAAAAATGCAGCGGCTTCTGCCATGGCAGCGGCGGCAAGGGCGGGCGCGGGCCGTGTCTGATCTGCGGCCGGTTCAAGCGCGGCGCGAACAACTCCGACCTGATACGAAACGTGACCGAAGGCATCAAGGGAACGCCGATGGGCGCCTTCGGCGACGTCCTGACGAAGGACGAGATCCTGGCCGTGGTTGCCTACCTGCGCGTCGAGCAGAAGAAGAAGGAACAGGGGCAGTAGATGGCGTGTGGTGCCAGCTGCGCGGGTCCTCGCGCGCCAGGATCGGACATCGGGTGTGTCGTCTCCCGATGTCCGGGACGGGACAGCCGCATGAAGTGCCCGCTTCCGGCCGGGTACTACGGCATGTCCGTGCCGACCCAGGCCACCGTTCGTTCCCAGAGTTCACGGGCGAGCTGTGGGTCCTGACCGGGCGCCGAGGGGGCGGCCAGCCGGCAGTCGCTGTAGTAGAGGCCGGTGTCGCCAGCAACATCCGGAGAGGTGGCGCAGTGGAGTGTGGTGGACGCGCCTGCCGCCGGGGTGTCGAGTCGCAGGCTGTTGAGGGCGCGCAGGGGGGCGGGGAGACCACGCCAGATGTCGGTGTCGATGACACCGGGGTGCAGGCTGTAGGTCCGCACACCGGTCCCTGCCAGACGCCTTCCCAGTTCGGCGCTGAACAGGATGTTGGCGAGTTTCGAGGTGGCGTACTCGCGCACCGCCAGGAGCGTGGCCGTGGGGCGTTGCACCGCTTCCCAGTCTATCCCGCCGGTGCGCCGATGCGCGCGGCTGGCGACGGTGATCACGCGCGCAGGCGCCGACGTCTTCAGCCGCGACAGCAGCAACATGGTGAGCAGGAAGTGGCCGATGTGGTTCACGCCAAAGGCCAGTTCGAAGCCCGAGCTCGTCAAGCCGCGGGCACCCGCGAGGCCGGCGTTGTTGATCAGCAGGTGGAGCGGGTGACGCCTGGCAAGGAAGGCTGCCGCGCAGGCCCGCACAGAGTTCAGGTCGCCCAGGTCGAGCGGCAGGAACTCGGGCGCGGCACCGGCGCGCATGGCGGAGATTTCTTCTATCACGGGGCGGGTGCGTTCCAGTGATCGCCCTGCCAGGAAAAGCCGGAAACCTTCCCGCGCGAGCTCGATGGCGGTGACGCGGCCAATGCCCGTGTTGGCACCCGTTATCAGGGCAACCCGAGCGCCGAGCACGCTCAGCGCACGTGAAACATCGCTCTCCATGTCACGCGTCCTCCCTGCGACGGGCAGGACGTTACCGCGCTGTCGTGACGATCGCGTGAAGTCACCGCATGATGGGCCGGATTCAGGGATCCGACCGCATTCCCCCGGGGGGCGTCGATTTTGCCGTCTTGCCGGTGGCAGGCCTCCATGGCAGGCCGGTACCGGCCGACTGACGCCTGGGCAATTTCCGCTCGGCCCTGTGGGCGTGCCCCGGCACTGCGTCGGACCAGCCGGTCGAGATGAAGGCAGGCCATCGCGGCCAGGCCGGTCCTATACGCACGGACGGGCTGGACATGCAATGCAAGAGCCTCCCGGGGGCACGTCCGGTCGAGCGGTGGGCGACTCCGCCAGACCCTGACGCCGCCCCGCCGGGTCAGGCGCCCGCCAGCACCTCGTCCACCCACTGTATCCAGTGCCGCACCGGCAGGTCGGTGCCGGTCTGGACGTGGGTCTGGCAGCCGATGTTGGCGGTGGCGATGCCGATCGGCGTGCCGCTCTCCAGCGCCTGGACCTTGTTGGCGAGGAGCCGCTGGGACAGCTCGGGCTGCAGCAGCGAGTAGGTGCCTGCCGAGCCGCAGCACAGGTGGGCATCGGGCACCGGGGTGAGGTCGAAGCCGGCGGCGCCGAGCAGTGCCTCGGCGTGGCCGCGAATCTGCTGGCCGTGCTGCAGGGAGCAGGGCGGGTGGTAGGCGAGGCGGCGCCGTGGCTTCCCGGCGGCGGCGCGCTCCAGCAGCGGCACCAGGTTCTCGCGCTCGGCGGCCAGGATCTCGCTGAGGTCCTTCGTGGCGGCCGAGATGCGGTTGGCGCCGGACGCATCGGGGCCGTCGTGGGCCAGATGGTGGCCGTATTCCCTGACCGTGGAGCCACAGCCGCTGGCGGTCATCACCACCGCCTCGACGCCCTGGTCGAGCAGCGGCAGCCACGCCTCGACGTTGCGCCGCATGTGGGCGCGGCCCTCGTCCTGGTGGTTGAGGTGGAAGGCCACGGCGCCGCAGCAGCCCGCGCCCTCCGCGCGCACGAGGGAGATGCCGATGCGGTCGAGCACGCGCGCGGCGGCGGCGTTGATGTCCGGTGCCAGCGAGGGCTGGACGCAGCCTTCCAGCACCACCATGCGGCGGTCGTGGCGTACGGCCGGCCACGCACCGGCGCGGCTGGTGGCAGGGATCTTCTTGCGCAGCGCCGAGGGCAGCAGTCCCCCGACGGCCCGGCCCAGCCCGAGAGCGGGGGAGAACAGCGACGGGCTCGAGAGCACCGTCGACAAGGCCTTTCGCTTGAGCGCCTCGGTGGTCGGGCGGCCGACCTGGTCGTCGACGACCTTGCGACCGATGTCCACGAGACGGCCGTACTGCACGCCGGATGGGCAGGTGGTCTCGCAGGACCGGCAGGTCAGGCAGCGGTCAAGGTGAAGCTGGGTCGTGGCCGTGGCAGGTTGGCCCTCCAGCACCTGCTTGATGAGGTATATGCGTCCGCGTGGTCCGTCGAGTTCGTCCCCCAGCAACTGGTAGGTGGGGCAGGTCGCGGTGCAGAAGCCGCAGTGGACGCAACGGCGCAGGATGGCCTCGGCCTCGCGGCCCTCGGGCGTGTCCTGGATGAAACTGGCGAGGTGGGTTTCCATGCGTGCGTTCAGAGATCCGGATGAAGGCGCCGCGGCCCGAACACGCCCGCAGGGTCGAGAGCCTGCTTGAGGCGCTGGTGCAGCACCAGTAACGCCGGTGCAAGCCGCTGGATGCCGGCGCTGCGATCAGGTGCGCGGTAGAGGGTGGCATGGCCGCCGGCAGCTCGGGCGGCGGCGTGCACGGCCTCGGGCTCGGCCGCGGCGGCGATCCAGCGCAGCGCGCCGTTCCACTCGGTGAGCTGGGGCCCCAGGCCGAGCGGTGGCGTGGTGCTCTTGATCGACAGGCGCCAGATCGTCGCGGCGCCGTCGAAGAACGGATGGGTCTGGTCACGCACCGAGGTCCAGAAGGCCTCACCCTCGGGCACCGGATCACCGCCCATGCGGGTGCGGCCGGCGGTGACGGCTGCCTGCGCGCCCGACAGCCGCACCCACAGTCGTCCGTCGACATGGCAGGACGCCGACAGGGGCAGCGGCTGGGCCGCCCAACGGTTGATGCGGTCCACGGCCTGGGCCTCGTCGAGATCGAAGGCCAGGGTGAGTTCGGTCTCGGGCCGCGGTAGCACCTTGAGCGAGATCTCGGTCATCAGGGCCAGCGTGCCGCACGAGCCGGCGATGAGCCGGGACAGGTCGAAGCCTGCGACGTTCTTCATCACCCGCCCGCCGAAGGAAAGATCGCGGCCCTGGGAGTCGATGACGCGCACACCAAGGACGAAATCCCGCACCGAGCCGGCGGCGGCGCGTCGTGGCCCCGACAGACCGGCGGCGACCACGCCGCCGATGGTGGAGCCCGGGCCGAAATGCGGCGGCTCGAACGCCAGGAACTGGTTGCCGGCTGCGAGGGCCGCATCCACCTCGTCGAGCGGTGTTCCGGCGCGCACGGTCAACACCAGTTCGGCCGGGTCGTAGTCGACGATGCCGCGCCAGCCGCTGGTGTCGAGCACCTCGCCGTCGAGGCGCACGCCGTAGAAGTCCTTGGTGCCGCCGCCGCGGATGCGCAGCGCGCGCCCCTGGGCGGAGGCCGCGCGCACGGTCTCCGAAAACTGTTCGATCATGGTCAGAACCGCGGGATGTCGGGGAAGCGTTCCTCGCCCCGGCGCACGTGCATCATGCCGAACTCGGCACAGCGGTGCAGCGTGGGGACGGCCTTGCCGGGGTTCAACAGGCCGTGCTCGTCGAAGGCGTGCTTCACGGCGTGGAAGGTGGTGAGCTCGTCGGGGGAGAACTGCACGCACATCTCGTTGATCTTCTCCACGCCCACGCCGTGTTCGCCGGTCACGGTGCCGCCGGCCTCGACGCACAGCGTGAGGATGCGCGACCCGAAGCGCGCCGCCTTCTCCGCCTCGCCCGGCTGGTTGGCATCGAACATGATAAGCGGGTGCAGGTTGCCATCACCGGCGTGGAACACGTTGGGGCAGGACAGCCCGAACTCCCGCGACAGCTCGGCGATGCCGGCCAGCACCGCAGCCAGCTTGCGCTTTGGAATCGTCCCGTCCATGCAGTAGTAGTCGGGCATGATGCGCCCCACCGCCGGGAAGGCGGCCTTGCGTCCGGACCAGAACTTGAGCCGCTGGGCCTCGTTCTCGGACAGGCGGATGTCGGTGGCGCCACTGGCGCGCATCACCGCTTCCATGCGCTGGATCTCTGCGGCCACCTCCTCGGGGGTGCCGTCGGACTCGCACAGCAGGATGGCCTCGGCATCCAGCGGATAGCCGGCTCGCACGAACTGCTCCACGGCCTGGGTGGCGAGCTTGTCCATCATTTCCAGCCCGGCCGGGATGATGCCCGCCGCGATGATGTCGGCCACCGCCTGGCCGGCCTTTTCGAGAGAGTCGAAGGACGCGAGCACCACGCGGGCGAGCTGAGGCTTGGGCAGCAGCTTGACGGTCACCTCGGTGACCACCCCCAGCAGGCCTTCGGAGCCGATGACCACGGCGAGCAGGTCGAGCCCGGCGGCGTCCAGGCCGTCGCCACCGAGTTCGACCACCTCGCCCTCGATGGTGACCATGCGGACCTTGAGCACGTTGTGCACCGTCAGGCCGTACTTGAGGCAGTGCACCCCGCCGGAATTCTCGGCGATGTTCCCGCCGATCGAGCAGGCGATCTGGCTCGAGGGATCGGGCGCGTAATACAGGCCGTGGACTGCCGCGGCCTCGGAGATGGCGAGGTTGCGCACCCCGGGCTGGACCCGGGCGGTGCGTGCCACCGGGTCGATGTCCAGGATGGCCTTCATCTTCGACAGGCCGAGCGTGACGCCGTGCTCGTGCGGCAGGGCGCCGCCGGACAGGCCGGTGCCGGCGCCGCGTGCCACCACGGGGACGCGCAGCGCATGGCAGACCTTCAACACCGCCTGAACCTGGGCCTCGTTCTCGGGCAGGGTGACCGCGAGGGGCACCTTGCGGAAGGCCGACAGGCCGTCGCATTCGTAAGGTCGGGTCTCCTCGGGGGTGACCAGCAGGCTGGCGGGCGGCAGCGCGGCGCGCAGGCGACGCACCAGTTCGTCGGTGTCGACGCCGGCTGCAGGAGCGGGGAGGGATTCAGGCTTGCCCATGGTCAGTTCTCGATGAGCACGGCGCGGAAGTCGTTGACGTTGGTGAGGGTCGGTCCGGTGACCACCGTGTCGCCCAGCGCCTCGAAGAAGCCGTGACCGTCATTATCGGCAAGGCGTGCCTTGGCGTCCACGCCGACGGCGGCGGCGCGGGCCAGGGTGTCCGGGGTGACGATGGCCCCGGCGGTCTCTTCGGCGCCGTCGATGCCGTCGGTGTCGCCGGCGAGGGCATGCACGCCGGGGGCGCCGTCGAGTGCCACCGCGAGGGCGAGCAGGAACTCGACGTTCCGGCCGCCGCGGCCCTGGCCGCGCACCGTGACGGTGGTCTCGCCGCCGGAAAGCAGCACGCAGGGCGCCGGCACAGGCTGGCGATGGCGCAGCACCTGACGGGCGATACCCGCGTGCACCATGGCCACGTCGCGCGACTCGCCCTCGATGGCGTCGCCCAGGATCAGCGGCCGCACGCCGGCCTCGAGCGCGACGGCGGCGGCAGCTTCCAGAGCCATCTGCGGCGTGGCGATCATGCGCACCTCGCTGCGGGCCAGCCGCGGGTCGCCCGGCTTGGGCGTCTCGTCGGCAGCGGCGCGCAGGTGTTCCAGCACCTGAGGTGGCTCCATGATCGCGTACTTCTGGAGGATGGCCAGCGCATCGGCGAAGCTTGTGCGGTCGGCCACGGTGGGGCCGGAGGCGATGACCGCCGGGTCGTCGCCGGGGACGTCCGAAACGGTCAGGGTGACCACCCGCGCCGGTGCCGCCGCCGCCGCCAGCCGGCCGCCCTTGATGGCCGAGAGGTGCTTGCGCACACAGTTAATCTCGGTGATGTTTGCGCCGCTGCGCAGCAGGGCGCGATTGATGGCCTGCTTGTCCTGCAGGGTCAGGCCCGGGGCGGGCAGGGTCATGAGCGCCGATCCGCCGCCGGAGATGAGGCACAGGACCAGATCGTCCTCCGTGAGCCCCTTGACGGCCGCGAGGATGCGCTCTGCCGCTTCGCGCCCGGCGAGGTCGGGCACGGGATGGGCGGCCTCGACGATGTCGATGTCGCGCGTGCGCACCCGATGCCCGTAGCGGGTGACCACGACGCCTGCCAGCGGCCCGGGCCAGTGGTCCTCGACCGCCTTGGCCATGGCGGCGGAGGCCTTGCCGGCACCGACCACCACGGTTCGGCCGCGCGGCACGGAGGGGAGGTGGGCCGGAATGCACTTGTCCGGCATGGCGGAGGCGATGGCCGCATCGAACATGCGGCGGAGCAGGTCACGGGGCGGTACGTTCATGGCGGCACGCTGAAGGGCGGGTGGCTGCGGCGCGGGCGGGTCCTGCGCACGTGGGCGAGGAGCTTACACCCGGATGTTTCGTCCGGCTGCTGCCCGGCCCAGTGGCGCAGGCGCCGCCTCGCCGCTCAGGCATCCGCGTCGCGTGGCCGGGAGGCCCCATCGGCGCGTGCGGTGACATGGATTCCCGCCAGCAGCAGGCCAAAGCCCACCAGTTGCCCGGCCGAGGCGGTCTCGTCGAACAGCAGCCACGCCAGAAGGGCCGCGCCGATCGGCTCTCCCAGGATGGCCATGGCCACGGTCGGGGCAGGCAGGCGGCGCACCGCCCAGTTCAACGTGGTGTGGCCGATGAGCTGGGGACCGGCGGCCATGGCCAGGATGCTGCCATAGGCCAGCCAGGACAGGCCGGTCAGTGCAACCCCTTGCAGCAGGGCGAAGGCGGTCAGCGTGAGCGCCGCCGCGCCGTACACCAGCCAGATGTAGGCGGTCAGCGACACGCGGGTGCGGACGCCGCGACCGATCAGCAGATAGCCCGAGGCGGCCAGCGCGCCAGCCAGTGCCAGGCTGTTTCCCAGGAGGCTGGAGCCTCCAGCAGGCCCGGGCGCCCCGTCGGCCAGGAACACGGCCAGTGCTCCCGCCATGCCGAGGCCGATGCCGATGGCACCGCGTCGTCCCACCGGCTCGCCCAGGAGCAGCCAGGCCGCCAGGCCGACCCAGATCGGGTTGGTGGTGACCAGCACCGCGCTGGCCGCCACCGAGGTGTGCTTCAGCGAGGCGATCCAGGTGGCGAAGTGCGCGGCCAGCACCACGCCCGAGACGATCGCGAGCGTGAGTGTCCGCCGGTCCAGCGCGGCGATCTCGCGCCCCGAGCGCGCCAGCGCGAAGGGCGTGAGCAGGACCGTCGCAAAAACGAGGCGCAGCGCCGCGATGGCGGCGGAGGCCGCGCCGGCGTCCATGGCGTAGCGGATCAGGATCGAGGCGGTGCTGACGACCGCGACGCCGAGCGCGAGGACGACGTGGGGCAGGAGGGGGTGGGTCACGGGGCCGGATGCTCCATCAGGTCGCAGCCTGATGCCGGGCTGCACCACCCAGCGTCCCTGCAAGGCCGCCCGGTGTCTGCTGGCAACGGCATGGCATCACGCTGCCTGCCGGCAGGCAGCGGTCGTGATCGACAGTGCGGCCTCAAACCCAGCGCCGCATCCAGCCCAGGCCGTCCTCTGTTCGCGCCGCCGGACGATATTCGCAGCCGATCCATCCCTGGTAGCCGACGCGGTCGATGTGGCCGAACAGGAAGTCGTAGTTGATCTCGCCGGTGCCGGGCTCGTGGCGGCCCGGGGTGTCGGCGAGCTGCATGTGCCCGATATGCGCCAGGTGCCGCTCGATGGTGGGAGCGAGATCTCCCTCCATGATCTGCATGTGATAGATGTCGTACTGGAAGCGCAGGTTGGGCACGGCCGCGTAGTGCATCACGTCGAAGGCCTGGGCCGAGGTGTTCAGGTAAAAGCCCGGGATGTCGCGGCTGTTGATGGCCTCGATCAGGATGGTGATCCCGGCGCCGGCGCACGCGGCACCGGCGAATCGCAGGCTGGACAGATAGGTCTCGCGCATGGTCGCGTCGTTGACCCCGCGCGGGCGCAGGCCGGCCATGACGTGCAGGCGGATGGCGCCCAGGACGCGCGCGTATTCCAGCGCGCGGCCCACCCCGTCCTGGAATTCGGTCACCCGGGCCGGGTCACAGGCCAGACCGCGGTCGCCGGCGGCGAAGTCGCCCGGCGGCATGTTGAACAACACCATCTCCAGCCCGTGCCGGTCGAGTTGCTCGCGGATCTGCTCCGCCGCGAACTCATAAGGGAACAGGAACTCCACGCCCTTGAATCCGGCGCGGGCGGCAGCGCCGAAGCGATCCAGGAAGGGCACCTCGGTGAACATCATGGAGAGGTTGGCATTGAAGCGGGGCATGGCGGTTCTCCGGCTGCGGTAGCGCCGAATTATGGTCCATCCGGGCGCTGGCGCCGGGCCGGCCGGGGCGGGCAAGTCGTGTACTCTTGTCCTTTCCCGATTCCTGCAGGACGCGCCATGCGATTCACCGGCACCGACACCTACGTCGCCACCGACGACCTCATGATGGCGGTCAACGCCGCCATCACCCTGGAACGCCCGCTGCTGGTCAAGGGTGAGCCGGGCACGGGCAAGACCATGCTCGCCATCGAGGTGGCCAGCGCCCTGGGCCGGCCGCTGTTGCAGTGGCACGTCAAGTCCACTGCCAAGGCCCAGCAGGGCCTGTACGAGTACGACGCGGTGTCGCGGCTGCGCGATTCGCAGCTCGGCGACCCGCGGGTGCAGGACATCGCCAACTACATCAAGCGCGGGCCGGTCTGGGAGGCCTTCGACACCGACAGCCCGGCCGTGCTGTTGATCGACGAGATCGACAAGGCCGACATCGAGTTCCCGAACGATCTGCTGCGCGAACTCGACCGTATGGAGTTCTACGTCTATGAGAC
>JBILUV010000101.1:0-11856 GCA_044370825.1 Burkholderiales bacterium
GTGATCCGCGACCCGCGGAAAGCGGGCGAGGAGGCCGATGCCGTCTTCTACTTCCCGGGCTGCGGATCGGAGCGCCTGTTCAGCCAGGTGGGGCTGGCGACCCAGGCCATGCTCTACCACGTCGGCGCCATCACCGTGCTGCCGCCGGGCTATTTGTGCTGCGGCTATCCGCAGCGCGCTGCTGGTGAGGCCGAGAAGGGACAGGCGATCTCCACCGACAACCGCGTGCTGTTCCACCGAGTTGCCAACACCCTCAACTACCTCGACATCAAGACGGTCATCGTGTCCTGCGGCACCTGCATGGATCAGCTGGCCGGATACGAATTCAACCGGATATTTCCGGGTTGCCGCCTGCTCGACATCCACGAATACCTGATGGAGAAGGGGGTGCGTCTCGAGGACGTCGAGGGTGTGCGCTACATGTACCACGATCCCTGCCACACGCCCATGAAGACGCACCAGCCGATCAAGGTGGTGAACCAGCTGATGGGCACGAGCGTGAAACAGAACGAGCGCTGCTGCGGCGAGTCAGGAACCCTGGCCATGACCCGACCGGACATCTCCACCCAGGTACGGTTCCGCAAGGAGGAGGAGATGCGCAAAGGCGCCGGCGCCCTGCGCCAGGACGGCTTCCAGGGGGAGGTCAAGGTCCTGACCTCCTGCCCGTCCTGCCTGCAGGGGCTGTCGCGCTACGATGAGGATGCGCTCACCCAGGCCGACTACATCGTGGTCGAGATCGCGCGGCGTGTGCTGGGCGAGGGCTGGCTCGACGAGTACGTGCAGCAGGCCAATCGCGGCGGCATCGAGCGCGTCCTGCTGTGAGCTCCGTCGCTGATTGCGTCTTTTGTGCCAACGGGGGTGGCGAGGTCCTGTGGCGCGACGACCGCCTGCGCATCGTCCGTGCTGGCGAGCCCGACCACCCGGGGTTGCTGCGCGTCATCTGGCATGCGCATGTGCGGGAGATGACCGACCTCCCATCCGCTGACCGGCGCCACCTGATGGACGTGGTGTTCGCGGCAGAGCAGGCACTGCGTGACGTGCTCGGGCCGCTCAAGATCAACCTGGCCAGTTTCGGCAACATGGTGCCGCACCTTCACTGGCACGTGATCCCCCGTCATGAGGATGACCCGCACTTCCCCAACGCGATCTGGGGAGCGCGGCAGCGCGAGGGGGCGCTTGGGCTGCCGGTGGGTTTCGTGGTCCGCGTCGCGTCGCGGCTGGAGGCGCTGCTGGGCGTGGCACCAACGGCCAACGCCCGCAACGAGGAATCGGTCCGCGGCTTCTATGACGGCATGGCCGGGCAGTACCACGAGATGTTCGCCGACTGGCGGGCCGATGTCCGCACTCAGGCGGTCGTGCTGGAACGGCTGCTGGCGGCCGGGGGTCCCCCAGGCCCGTGGCGCATCCTGGATTGCGCCTGCGGCATCGGCACCCAGGCCATCGGCTTCGCCCTGATCGGTCACAGCGTGCACGCGACCGATCTGAGCCCGGCGCCGCTGGAGCGCGCCCGGCGTGAGGCGGACGCCTTCGGTGTGCGGCTGAGCTTTGGCGTGGCGGATTTCCTCGACCTCGCCGGGCAGGTGCCCGATGTCTTCGACGTGGTCGTGTGCGCGGACAATGCCATCGCCCACCTTCTCGACGACGAGCTTCTCACGCGTGCCCTGGTTGCGATGCGTTCGCGGCTCGCACCAGGGGGACGCCTGGTGTTGACCTTGCGCGATTACGATCGCCTGCAGGACGGCAGCGCCGGGCAGGTCGATCCCGGACTGCCGGGCATCGGTCAGGCGACCGATCGACGGCTGCCGGCGGGCACCATGCCCCGCGTGTTCGACGAGGATGGCGGCCGCCGCATCGCCTTCCAGGTTTGGGATTGGGACGCCGTTGGGCACAGCTACGCGGTGCACCAGTTCTTCCTCAATCGGCCAGCGGGGGCGACCGCCTACCGCGTCGCCCATCACCTGTCTCGTTTCAGGGCCCTGAGGCGCACGCAACTCGAGGCAGCGCTGCACCGCGCCGGTTTCACCCTGTTTGACTGGCATCTGCCGCCGGAAAGCGGTTTCTACCAGCCCCTCGTGATCGCCGCCTGAGGTGTCGGCGGCGGACGCGCGTGCGGATCGCCCCGGGCAGGGTTTGCTCAGGGCGACGGGGCCGCGGCGATGGCCCGCAGGGCGTGCGGCACATTGGCATGCAGCAGCCGCTCTTGCGGAAACACCGCGCGGAAGGTGCTGCCCTTGCCGGGCTCGCTGCGGATCTCGAGGTGGGCCTGATGGCGCGACAGCACGTGCTTGACGATGGCCAGCCCGAGCCCGGTGCCGCCGATCTCGCGCGAGCGGCCACGGTCGACCCGGTAGAAACGTTCGGTGAGCCGGTCGATGTGGTGCGGTTCGACGCCGATGCCCGTGTCCTGCACGGCGAAGACCGGCACACCGCCGGCTTCCTCGGTCCAGCTGATCTCGATGCGGCCGTGTTCGGGCGTGTAGCGGATGGCGTTGCTGACAAGGTTGCCGAAGGCGCTGCGGATCTCCTCCTGATTGCCGCGCAGGCCATCGGGGGTATCGACGCGCACGCGGATCTCATGGCGCCCGTTCGACAGGGCCAGGGCATCCTGGTGAAGTTGCTGCAGCAGGTCGGTCACCGCCACGTCCTCCTCCCGCGGCGGGGCGGTCGTGCTCTCCAGACGCGACAGGGTGAGCAGGTCCTCCACCAGCCGGCTCATGCGCACCGCCTGCTGGGTCATCAGCTTGATGGACCGGTCCACCATCTGCGGATCGGCCTCGGGCATGTCGCTCAGGGTCTCCAGGAACCCGGTCAGTACCGTCAAAGGCGTGCGCAGCTCGTGCGACACGTTGGCGACGAAGTCACGCCGCATGGTCTCCAGCCGTTCCCAGCGCGTGATGTCGCGCCCGAGCAGCAGTTTTTCGCGGTCGCCGTAGGGAACCACCTGTACCGACAGGATCGTTTCGACCCCTGCCGCACCGACGATCTTCATCGACAGCGGCGCCGAGTACTCGCCGCGCTGGAGGTACTCGACGAACTGAGGCTTGCGCACGAGGTTGGTCACCTTGTGACCTCGGTCGCGCTGCAGGTCCAGCCCGAAGTGCGAGCCGGCACGCGGGTTGCACCACTGCAGAGTGTTGTCGTGGTCAAGGATGGCCACGGCTTCCGGGAACGCCTCACCCGCGTTCTGGAAACGCGTCAGGGCCTCCTGCAGGCGCGCCTCGGTCTGCGCCTGAAGCCGCTGCAGCCGGAGCAGGCGGGAGAACAGTTCCGACCACACCCCACTGCCTTCCGGGAAGTTTTCCGGACGCGGATCCAGAACCCAGAGCCGGAAGCGGGACAGATTCAGCAGCTGGTGCCACAGCAAGGCCCCGAGCACCAGGGATGCCGCACCGAAGCCCACCCCGGGGCTGGCGATGAGCGCAAGCAATGTGCCGGCGAGCAATACCGGAACGACGGCCAGCAGTGGCCTGCGCCAGTGCTTCATCCTGCAGTGGTCGACCAGATCGGGCGGGCGCCCTGCGACCGTGACCGAATCCGTTCGTGGTGTTGTCGTTGCGTCATGCCTCCAACCCGTGATCGTCCGGGCGGGATTATCTCATCGGGCGTCGTCGCGACACCGGTTCACAGGGACTCGGACATCCGGTAGCCAGTGCCCCGCACGGTCTGCACCAGGACATCCAGCCCGGTCGGTTCGAGCGCCTTGCGCAGACGGCGGATGTGGACGTCCACCGTCCGTTCCTCGACGAATACGTGGTCGCCCCACACCTGATCGAGCAGTTGGGTGCGCGAGTGGACCCGCTCGGGGTGGGTCATCAGAAAGTGGAGCAGGCGGAACTCCGTCGGTCCCAGTTCGACGGGCCGGCTCGCACCGGTGACGCGGTGGCTGGCCGGGTCCAGTTCCAGCGCTCCCATGCGCACGACGTCGTCCGTCATCTGGGGCGCGCGGCGCCGCAGCACCGCCTTCACCCGGGCCAGCAGTTCCCGCGGAGAAAACGGCTTGGTGATGTAGTCGTCTGCTCCGGTGTCGAGGCCGGTGAGCTTGTCCTGCTCGTCCGATCGGGCGGTGAGCATGATGATGGGCACGTCCCGGGTGCGCCGATCGCCGCGCAGGCGGCGCGCGAACTCCACGCCGGATACGCCCGGCAGCATCCAGTCCAGAAGCACCAGATCGGGAAGCTCGCGCTGCACCATCGAGAATGCCTGCTCTGCGCTGTCGGCCTTGAGCAGCTGGTGTCCCGCCTGATGGAGGTTGTAGGCGATGAGCTCCTGGATCGCAGGTTCGTCTTCGACCAACAGAATGGTTGCTGCCATGAAAAACACTCCCCACGTACTCTGGCTTCGGCATTCCACCAGACCTTGTGAGTTTATGAATCTAACGTTGCATTTGCGTGACCGTCATTCGGATTGTATGGCCTGTACCGGCGTCACCAGCGGGCGTGACGGCCAGATTCCCCTTGCGCTCACCCGCCCGCCCTGCATCACCAGCCAGCTCTGGCGCCCGAGGTGGGGCAGCGGGCGCGCCAGGGCGCGCAAATCGGCCTCGCTGTCCGCGGCGATCGCCAGCACGGCCCCGGCGGGGCTGCGGAGGGTCCAGGCCATGGCGTTCGCGCCTTCGGCGCCGGGCGGCCCCTGCTCCTCGAGCTCCGCCTGCCTGAGGAATTCGCGCAGCGCGGCCCGGGGGCCGACCACCAGTGTCGGCCCGTCGAGCGGCGCGCTGGATGACTGGTCTCCGGGTGGTGCATCCAGCAGGCGATCCGCCAGTTCCCGCGCCGCGCGGCGGTAGCCCTCTTCCGGCGACAGCACGCGCAGCGAGGTGCGCAGATCGACCATGACGTCGCGCACGATCGGCGGCGCCTCGCCGAAGCCGAGGCGTCGCAGCAGGCGGGCGTCCGGGTCCAGAACCACCTCGTCCGGGATGGCGGGAACCGTCAGGTCGACCGTCTGGCCAGCCCCTTCGAGCAGCACTTCTTCCTCCCAGGAACGGCCCCGGTTGCGCAGAACCAGCGGTACGCGCAGCACCCGGACCGTGGTGTCCTGGAACAGGCGCAGTCGCACCACAGGCGCTCCACCGTGCCCGGGTACGAGCTCTGCCGATTCGACGCGCACTGTCGGAATGCCCGGCCGGAGCAGCCAGGGCTCCATGAAAGCACTCAGGTCGCGGCGGGCAGCGCTTTCCCAGAACTGACGCAGGTCGTCCCAGGAGGCCGGACGGAACGCATGCGTCCGCCAGAGGGCGCGCAGGCCGGCGTCGAATGCCGCGCGGCCGATGTGATCGCGCAGCATCAGCAGCAGCATCGCGGTCTTCTGGTAGCCGATGATGTGGGAGGCGCCGTGGGTGCGCGCGGTGAACGTCTCCAGCCCCGCGTCCCGCTCCAGCGGCAGGGCCGTGATGTCGCGCAGCCAGCCGATCCGGGTTTCGCGCGCCGCCTCCGCGCCCTCGCGTTCCCGGGCGTGATAGTCGGCCATCAGGGTGGTGAGGCCCTCCGTCCAGTTACCCCGGCCCCGCGCAGGGCGCACTCCGTTACCCCACCAATTGTGGAGCACTTCATGGCCGAGGGAGGTGGCGCGGATGAAGGGCAGGCGGATGACGTCGGCTCCGAGATAGGTCAGCGACGGCATGCCGAAGCCGGTTGGCGTCGGGCTCGCGACGACGCTGAATCCGTCGTGGGGGTAGGGACCGATCCACTGTTCGTAAGTCCGCAGATGATCGGCCACGGCATCCAGGTAGCCTGCTGCGAGGTCTTCCAGCCCGGGCAGGAACCAGGTACGCAGCCTGAGCGGCCGGGCCGACAGGCTGGTGACGATACGCTCTGTGACCTGGTAGGGACCTGCCATCAGGTCGATGCCGACACCCTCGCGCAGGGAGGAAAAACGCGCCATGTAACCGTCGGCGTCATCCTGTTCCTCGAGCAGGTTGCCGGGGACCAGCCCGCGCTGGCCGGCCGGCAGCCGGAGTTCCAAGCGATAGAGAATCGGCCACTCCGCGATTGCCGGGTACCAGCCGCTGTCGGCCGGCAGGAAACTGCCTTCCCAGCTGCTCACGGGCAGGTACTGCACCAGGGTGTCGCGATGATCGAGGTTCCGGTCCAGGGGGGCCAGGCGGCCGGCCCATGCGGCCTCGACCTCGCGGGTGCTGTCCGAGGCGGGCAGCGTCCAGGCCCGCCGACCGGCGGCAGCAGGAGCCGGCTGCAGCGGTACATCACGCCAAATCAGCTTCGCGTCGGCGTACCGTCCGTCCAGCACGATGGTCTCGGCCGGACCCGGCGGGATGCGCAGCACACCATCGCCACGAAGCAGTCGCGTCGCGGGATCGAGCGTCAGGCGAAGCTCCATGTCTACCGCCGCCGGCCCCGGCGCTGCGGTGGCACCGATGCTCAGGGCGAGCCCGAGGCCGAGCACCCAGATGAGGACGGCTCGACCGGCTCTCATGCCTGCATCAGTGCGACGCCGGGAACCGAGCCACGAGGTCGATGACCCGGCCGGCACGCCGCACCCGCATCGGCAGCCACGAACCAGGGGCCTGGGCCTGAACCCGCTCGATCACGTCCTCGACGTTCTCGCAGGGAAGCCCCCCCACCTCGACCAGAAGATCACCTTGCTCGAGTCCCGCGTCAGCCGCGACGCTGCCCTCGAGCACCCGCTGCACCGAGACGAACCGGTCGATCGGTTCCAGCCACACGCCCAGCCTGGGGCGCTCGGTCGGTGTGCCGCCGTCCGCGACCATGCCGAACACCGCCGTCGCATGACCCGGCGCAACGGTGGCGCAGTCTTCGGCCACATCCGAGGGCAGCAGGGAGGCGACGTCGGGCACCCCAAGGCTGGCGAGCTGGTGCTCCACACCCCAGCCGTTGAATACATGGCCGCTGCCCAGAATCCCCACCACCCGTGCCCCAGGGTGTCGTTCGAGGGCATCCACGATGCCCTGCGCCATCGCCCTGTCCCAGGTGAGCTGTGACTCGACGAAACGTTCGAAGGCCTGCTCGTCCGTCTCGCTGCCACCATGCGCGCCGTGAGCGCCGAAGCTTTCTTTCAGGTAGTGGCGGTAGGCTGGCAGCGCCGGCGTCGGGCGGCTGATGCCCTCGTCAGCCAGTTCGGCGACATTGTCGAAACCGCGCTGCGCGACCGCATGGGTCAGTTCCGGGTCGACATTCAGGGCGACCATCGGTATGCGGTGCAGCCGGGCGAAATGGAACAGCGGCATGTAGAGCTGCGGGTCGAAACGCCACACCCGCGACCAGCCTGAGGCACGCAGGAAGTCGCGTTCGCCCAGCCCGCCCGCCACCCAGCGGTCGAGGGCAGGCTGGACGGAACGGGGAAACATCTCCAGGGCAAGCACCAGTCGCCGCGAGCGTGCCATGAGCGCGCTCGCGGTGTGAAGCTGCCAGCGGTGGTGGTCGGCGCTGTCGTGGTGCTCGCCGAGCAACACCACCCGCCGTTCGCCGAGCACCCGCATCACGGTGTCGAAGTCCGCCGCCGTGCCGGCGTCTGCGGCGGGCAGCATCCACTGGCCTGGGACTGGGCAGGCACCGGCCCTGGCGGGCACGCTCGCCGAGGTCAGCACCGCCAGAAGCGCCGCGCGCGCCAGCGCTGCCAGGGCATTGGGGAGTCGGATCATGTGCAGGTCGCTCGCTCTCTCGATCGTCGCGAAGGGTACGCGGCGCAGAAACGGCGCCGCGCGGATAGACCGGGGCACGGCGGTTTCGTTCGGCAAGGTATCATCGCAACTCTGCAAAATGCGGTCTCCGGTCGCCATCGATGCCCCACTCCGCTCCCCGTCCCACCGACATCGTCCTGCACCAGCAATCACGCGTGCTCGAGGTCGCCTTCGCCGACGGCGCGCGGTTTCGCCTGCCCTGTGAGTTCCTGCGCGTGTTCAGCCCGTCGGCCGAGGTGCGCGGCCATGGGCCCGGCCAGGAGGTGCTCCAGGTCGGCAAACGCGAAGTCAACATCGCGGCGATCGAGCCGGTGGGCACTTATGCCATCAAGCTGGTCTTCAGCGATGGTCACGACACCGGGCTTTACTCCTGGGACTACCTCCACGAAATCGGTCGCGACCACGACCGGCTGTGGGCCGGCTACTTGCAGCGCATCGCCGCCGCGGGAGGGTCGCGCGATCCGGCCGGCAAGCTCGACGTGCATCGTTTCCAGGTGGCGGCCACCATCGTGCCGCCACGTTTCATGAGCCCGCCCACCGATGAGTAAGACCGACTTCGGCTACCAGCAGGTCGACGAGCAGGACAAGGCGCGACAGGTCGCCGGCGTCTTCAAGGCTGTCGCCGGGCACTACGACGTCATGAACGACCTCATGTCGGCAGGCCTTCACCGGTTCTGGAAGCGCTTCGCCGCCGATGCCTGCCTGCTGCGTCCCGGCCAGAGGGTGCTGGACGTTGCCGGTGGCACAGGCGACATGACCCGGCTGTTCGCCCGGCGGGTCGGGCCGGCCGGCACGGTCTGGCTGACCGACATCAACGGCACCATGCTCGGTCAGGGGCGGGACCGTCTGCTCGACGAGGCTCTGGTGGTGCCGGTGGCGCAGTGCGATGCCGAGCGGCTGCCTTTCCCCGACGGCAGTTTCGACTGTGTCTGCGTGGCTTTCGGCCTGCGCAACATGACCCACAAGGATCGGGCGCTTGCCGAGTTTCGCCGCGTCCTGCGACCGGGGGGGCGGGTCGTGGTGCTGGAGTTCTCCCGCGTGTGGAAGCCTCTCGCTCCGCTCTACGACGCCTACTCCTTCTCCGTTCTGCCGGCCCTCGGGTCGCTGATCGCCGGCAACCGGGATGCCTACCGTTATCTGGCCGAGTCGATCCGCATGCATCCCGGGCAGGAAGCGCTCAAGTCCATGATGGAAACCGCGGGTCTGTCCCGAGTCGAGTATTTCAACCTGTCCGCAGGCGTGGTGGCCGTGCACCGGGGCTGGCGCGATTAGCCCGGGCGGGTCCGACCCAGCGTCCTCATTCCGCGGTTCGCCCATGCCAGACCGTCAGGTTGCCGACGTGGTGAATCACCTGCTGGCGCGAGCCGACTGGGCCGCACAGACGCTGCGCCCGTTCGGCGGAGCGGTGGTCGCCGTTGTCATCGGTCCGGCCCGTTGGCGGCTCGCCATCACGGCCTCCGGGCTGCTGGCGGCGGCCGATTCCGAGGCTTCGCCCGCGTTGCGCGTCACCCTGGACCCCGTCACCGCGGTGCGGCTGGCTGCGGGCGATGCAGCCGCACGCGCCGCGGTCCTCACTGAAGGCGACGACGCGTTGGCACGCGCCGTCTGGCACGTGGCCTCACACCTGCGCTGGGATTTCGAGGCGGACCTCGCGGGTCTGACAGGCGACGTGCTCGCCCATCGCGTGGCGACCGGACTGCGCCGCGCGACGCGCAGCGCTGCCGATTCCATCCACCGTGCCGGCCTGGCGCTGGCCGAGTACCTCACCGAAGAGGGTGGGCACACCCCGCCGCGCCAGGAGCTGGCGGCCTTCTGCGAAGACGTCGATGGAGCGCGCGATGCCGTCGAACGGCTGGTCCAGCGCATCGCCGCGCTCGAGCGCGGCGCGGGCGGGTGTCGCTGACATGGCTCGCCCCGGCGGGTACGCGTCATGGTGATGCAGGGGCTGCGGCTGGCCCGCATCCTGATCGTGGCCGTCCGCTTCGGCCTGGATGAGTTCGTGCTGGCGCATTCGGCTCTGCGCTGGCTTCGGCCGTTCACGCGTGCCGCAACGTTCTGGCGCAGCTTCGACCTTCCCCGTGGCGCCCGGCTGCGTCGCGCCCTGGAGGATCTCGGCCCGATCTTCGTGAAATTCGGGCAGGTGCTGTCCACCCGCCGCGACCTGCTGCCGGTGGACATCGCCGACGAACTGGCTCGCCTGCAGGACCGTGTTCCGCCGTTCCCCTCGGACCAGGTCCTGGCCACCCTGCAGCGCGTGTACGGTCGCCCGGTGGACCAGGTGTTCGCCCGCTTCGAGCGCGAGGCCGTGGCCAGTGCCTCCGTGGCCCAGGTGCACTTCGCGGTGCTGCCGGACGGACGCGACTGCGCGGTGAAGATCCTGCGGCCCGGCATCGGCCGCGTCATCGGGCGCGACCTCGCCCTGCTGGACACGGCCGCCACCCTGGCCGAGCGCATCTGGCCCGATGGTCGTCGCCTGCGTCCGCGCGAGGTGATCGCCGAGTTCAGGAAGCATCTGCACGACGAACTCGATCTTGTGCGCGAGGCCTCCAGCGCGAGCCAGTTGCGGCGCAACTTCAAGGGATCGCCATTGTTGCGTGTGCCCGAGGTGTTCTGGGACTGGTGCTCCACCGAGGTCATGGTCATGGAGCGCATGCACGGCACACCGGTGTCCCAGGTGCAGCAACTGCGGGAGCGTGGCATCGACATCCAGAAGCTGTCGCGCATGGGCGTCGAGATCTTCTTCACCCAGGTGTTCCGCGACGGCTTCTTCCACGCCGACATGCACCCGGGCAACATCCTGGTGGCCGACGACGGCCAGTACATCGCCCTCGATTTCGGCATCATGGGGACGCTCAATGACGCCGACAAGAGTTACCTCGCGCAGAACTTCCTCGCCTTCTTCCGGCGCGATTACCGACGTGTGGCCCAGGCTCACGTGGAGGCTGGCTGGGTGCCGCCAGGCACGCGGGTCGATGAATTCGAGTCCGCCATCCGCGCCGTCTGCGAGCCGATCTTCGACCGGCCCCTGAAGGAGATCTCCTTCGGCAAGGTGCTGCTGCGGCTGTTCCAGACCGCACGGCGCTTCAACCTCGAGGTCCAGCCGCAGCTCGTGCTGCTGCAGAAGACCCTGCTCAACATCGAGGGTCTGGGCCGGGAGCTGGACCCGGACCTCGACCTGTGGCGAACCGCCAAGCCCTTCCTCGAGCAGTGGATGTCGGAACAGGTCGGGTGGCGCGGCTGGTGGCGCCACCTGCGCGATGAGGCGCCCTACTGGGCGGCGACCCTGCCCCGGATACCACGGCTGGTGCACCGCGCTCTGGCGGAGCGTCCCGATGCGGACCGGGAGCAACAGCTGCTCATGCGGCTTGTGCGCGAGCAGCAGCGTCAGACGCGCCTGCTGGTCCTGGCCTGCGTCATCCTTGCCGCCATTCTGGCCGGGGTGGCGGGCCTGCTGTTCGTCTGAGGCGGGTGGCGCGGCACGGCTGCGGGACCGCGATTTGGTTGACGTTTACGTCAACTGTCGTCCGGTGCCATAATGTGGCCCCTTCGACTAGTGAATCAGGCGTTTAGCCCTCAGTCTGCGAGCGTGTCCCGATGACCGATCTCTCCGTGCAGCAACAAAGCCCCGAATTCAAGACCGTCAACAAGATCCGTTTCGTGACGGCAGCCAGCCTGTTCGACGGGCACGATGCGTCCATCAACATCATCCGGCGCCTGCTGCAGTCCAATGGCGCCGAGGTCATCCATCTCGGGCACAACCGGTCGGTCGACGAGATCGTCACGGCCGCCATCGAGGAAGACGTGCATGGCATCGCTGTGTCGTCCTACCAGGGCGGGCACGTCGAATACTTCCAGTACATGATCGACCTGCTGCGCAGCCGGGGTGCGGGACACGTCAAGGTGTTCGGCGGTGGCGGCGGCGTGATCGTGCCGGCGGAGATCGCTCATCTGCACGCCTACGGCGTTGAGCGCATCTACTCGCCTGAGGATGGCGCCCGCATGGGCCTGGTGGGGATGATCCAGGACATGCTGCGCCGCTGCGACCGGGACATCGCCAGCGAGGTGCCGGCCAATCTGGATGGTGTGGTGGCGGGCTCGCGCAACGACCTCGCGCGGGTCATCTCGGCCCTCGAGAATGACGTGCTGCCCGAGGCCCTTCGCGCCGACCTGAACCGCCGCGCCGCGGCGCGCGGCGGCGCGCC
>JBILUV010000363.1:0-3233 GCA_044370825.1 Burkholderiales bacterium
TTCCGAGAAGCGCCCAGTTTGCGGGACCCCCTGGGGTTTCTGAATGATTCGCCCTCACACGACTCTGTCGGTGTCTGTGTCGCCGCGGGGAGGCCGGTGTGGCCTCACGCGAACTCGCCACGCGCGGGCGCAGGCCCTGCGCGATCACCGGTCCTGTTGCAGAGCCAGTCCAGCCTCGAGTATCAGGTCGCCTTGGAGAGCACCGACGGCCGTGCCGGGGTCCCTGGCGGCGCTCTCGATTCTGCGCCGACCCAACCTGCCCCTGCTCGATGAGACAGGCGCCGCGCTCGACGAGACGACCGCGCGGGCGCTCTGCCGGCCGCTGCTTAAGCCGGTGCCGCACGCGACACCGTCGTGTCGATCGGCCGGGCCGAGCCGCTCGCCGAGTTCCATGACCGCACCATCGCCGTCCCGGCCTGACACGTCCGGCACGCTTTCCCCCCGAGTCGACGAGTGAACTGCCATGAAGATGAATTACTGGACCAGCCAATGGGACCTCCACGAGAACATCTGCCCGTGCGACGTCCATTTCAACGAGTGGGTGGAAGCCAACCGGGTATCAGGCAAGACCGTCTACCACTTCGGGTCCGGCACCCATCACGTGATCGGGGTAACGCAGGCCGAGAACGGCCTCGGCAATGCCGTGTTCTGCATTACCGCGTCGATCGAGGAATACAAGGCCTATATCAAGCTCGCGACTGAACGGGCCGAAGTGGCAGCTAAGTATCTCTGCTATTTCGGCGACATCTACACCACGGACCCGCGGCTGATGCCGACCTTCGACGTCGTGACGATGTTTCATCTCTGCGAGTTCTTCTTGCCGAATACGGCGAGCGACGAATACGGCGGCCTCGACGACCTAGGCGTGCTCAACCTGTTCACCGACAAGACCCGGCCGGGCGGGCGAATCCTCTTCTACACGCGCTCGTGCGCTTTCAAGAAGGCGCAGCCGATCATCGCGCAGTGGGAGAAGGAGCGGACGGTCGAGCGCGTCGGCGAGTTCAAGACACTGCTAGTCTACCGCACGTCGGCCTGATCGTAAGCGATCATTCATCCGCGTCCCTTGCCCAGTGGACGCAGTCGTGCTGAGCGATGCGGGCTACTGGGTGCGGCCGAGCAAGTCGACTCGCCACGGCAGCATCGCGGGGTAGTCGTCGGCGGTGATCGGTAAGCGATCAATAAACGTAACCGTCCACAAACCGCGACGTCTATTGACAGCGCGCCAGATCCGATCTCATGGGCGAGCCGCCAAAGCGCTCAGCCCACAGCCGCGGTGTCAATTCAGCGGCGCGGCTGGCCGGATGCTGGTTGACCCGCTGGAGCACGTCGACCAGGTAGGTGTAGGCGTCGATGCCATGCGCCCGGCAGGTGGCCAGCAGTGTCTGGATCGTGGCGAGCTGCTGGGCGCCGAACTCGGTGGTGCAGTATAACCAGTTGCGCCTGCCCATAGGGATCACCCGCAGTGCACGCTTCAGGTCGTTGGTGGCCAGCTACGATCGGTGTGCTCTCGTTTGTTCGCCGCGCGAGGATGGTGGCCTCGCTCGCTGCGGCCTCGCGCAGTTGCCGCTCGATCGCGTACAGGCCGCGGGCCGGGTGCCGCCGCGCCGGGGCCGCGCGCCAGAGCACGCCGCGACAAAACATCTCGGCAGAGTGTCCGAGCTGTCGGACGCAGAACGCCGGGCTGATCCCCGCCATCGGCATCACCGTGGCATCGATATGGCGCAGCTGTGTTCCGGGCGCGCACCACAGGCTGCCTCAGGCAGTGGTGAGGTGCGCGTCCACGCCACGCCGGGGTGACGGTCCGACAGCTGGCCCGTAGCCGACCCGCGCCCACATCTGGACCGTCTCGCCTGGCGCTCCGACCAGCCGGTGGATGGCCGCGTACGGCACAGCCTGTTCCGGGTACTCCTGCAGGGCCTGCTGCATGGGGTGCATTGCGACACCGTGCGCCGTGGCCGCCAGTTGGACCCGCGCCCAGGCACGGCCGGCGGCCAGTTGCGTCTGGCGCGTGTTGTCGCGGCTGGTCATCCAGTGGAATGACGGCGTCGAGGCCAACGCCCGCTCGAAGTCGCGGATCTGTCCGCGAATCGCCCGGCTGTCAGGGGCCGACGGCTTCGTCCGGTCGAACAGGCCGGCGGCGGTCAGCGCGCGCACCATCGGGTCGTTCAGGGACAGGCCGTCGCGGTGCCGCTTGATCTCCTCCGGACCGATACGCAACCACCGGTAGGTCTCCAGCAGCGTACGCGGCGTGGTCAGCTCGATGCGCCAGGCGTCGGCGGCAATCCGGCGGTGCGCGTCAGCCTGGCCGGGATCGCTGAATCCCACCGTGACTGGAAGGCCGGCTACCGCTGCCTGCATCGCCTTGAGTGCCTCGGCCGACGGGGCGCGCCCATCGTAGGCCGCGCGGTTGGTGCGACGGGCGAACACCTGGCGGAACAGCGGATCGGGCTCCAGCGAGGCGTCGGGCACCAGGCGCACCCGGGCTGTCGGCCGGTGGTCGGGGCGGCGATCTTCGAACGGCCCGTCGGGGAAGGGCACGATCTCGGCGCGCAGGCCACGTTCCCGGGCCGCGAGGTCCAGCAACTCCAGGAAGGTGCCCTGGCTCATCACCATCTGGCGCGAGAGAGGGTCGGTCTCGGGCAGCAGGCGCTGCAGGTCCAGGCGAAGCACCACCGTGTCAGGCTCGCGCAGGTCGACCAGCCACGACTGCAGATTGTGCGAATGCGGCGCGAGGATCGCGTGGGCCAGGATCCATCGCCGCGGATCCGCTTCGGCGCCTGGGCCCCGCCAGGCGGCCACTGCTGCATCCGGCAGGGTGGTGTCACAGCCGACGAGTGTCGGCACGGCTGCGGCGATGAAGCCGCCGCCTGCCAGCCGCAATACGTCGCGTCGATGCATGGTGATCTCCTTTGATGCGGACGTCGGCTCGGATTATCGGGGCGGGCAGATGCCGAGAGAATGCATGAATGTGGATACCCGTCGACGTCCCCCCGCTTTGAGTAGCGGTTGGGTTTAGAGTCCCGCGGTCATTGTAAGGGCCTTGTCGGCCAGTTGCCTCGCGTAGGCTGCCGGCGGCAGCCCACCCAGGGATCGCTTGGGTCTCTCTTCGTTGTATTCCCGCCGCCAGCGCTCGATCTCCACGCGGGCGTGCGCCAGGCTGATGAACCAGTGCTCGTTCAGGCATTCGTCGCGCAGGCGCCCGTTGAACGACTCGACGTACGCGTTCTGGTTCG
>JBILUV010000102.1:0-11847 GCA_044370825.1 Burkholderiales bacterium
ATGTCGTGTGGTGCCAGGAGGAACCGGGCAACCAGGGCGCGTGGCATCGCATCCAGCACTACCTCCTGCGTCACATGCGGCCCGAGCAGAAGCTGCGCTACGCGCTGCGGCCCTCGAGCGCTTCGCCGGCCGGCGGGTATCTGGCGCTGCACAATCAGAGACAAAAAGCAGTAGTGGATGCCGCCCTGAAGGTGGGTGGCTGACCGGGCGTTCCGCGCAGCGGACGTTCAATCACGGAGAAGACTCCATATGCTCATAGAGGTGAAGGTTCCTGCCCTGTCCGAGTCGGTCGCGGAGGCCACGCTGTTGAAGTGGCATAAGCGCCAGGGCGAGCTGGTGCAGCGTGATGAGAACCTGATCGACATCGAGACCGACAAGGTGGTGCTCGAGCTGCCAGCGCCCGAAGCCGGAGTCCTGACGGAGATCGTCAAGGCGGATGGCGCGACCGTGGTGAGCAACGAGATCATCGCCCGCATCGACACCGAGGCCAAACCCGGTGCGGCGGCGCCGGCGTCAGCCGAGGCTGAGCCCGCCGTGGCAGTCGCTCCGGCGAAGGCTGTGGCCCAGGCAGCAGCTCCGGTAGTCGCCGCGGCCTCGGCCGACGTGCTCGCCATGCCGGCGGCGCGCAAGGTGGCGGCGGACCATGGTGTCGAGCTGTCCGCCGTGCCGGGAAGCGGTCGCGGCGGTCGCGTGACCAAGGAGGACGTGCTGGCGGTGGTGCAGGGCAGGGCGCCTGCCAGGGTCGCCACGCGCATCACTGCCGAGATGCCCAGCCCCGTCGATATCGATGCCCTGCTGGGCGACCGGCCGGAGAAGCGGGTGCCGATGTCGCGCCTGCGGCAGCGCGTGGCGGAGCGGCTGGTGCAATCGCAGCAGACCGCTGCCATCCTGAGTACCTTCAACGAAGTCAACATGCAGGGGATCATGGACCTGCGGGCGCGCTTCAAGGACCGCTTCGAGAAGGAGCACGGCGTGAAGCTGGGCTTCATGTCCTTCTTCGTCAAGGCCTGCGTCGCCGCCCTCAAGAAGTACCCGGTCCTGAACGCCTCGGTGGATGGCAACGACATCGTCTACCACGGCTATTTCGACATCGGCATCGCCGTGGGCAGCCCGCGGGGTCTGGTCGTGCCCATCCTGCGCAACGCCGACCAGATGTCGCTCGCCGACGTCGAGAAGCAGATCGCCGATTTCGGCAAGCGCGCCCAGGATGGCAAGCTCACCATCGAGGAGCTCACCGGCGGTACCTTCTCCATCTCCAATGGCGGGGTGTTCGGATCGATGCTCTCGACTCCGATCATCAACCCGCCGCAGAGCGCCATCCTCGGGGTGCACGCGACCAAGGACCGCCCCGTGGTGGAGAACGGGCAGATCGTCATCCGGCCGATGAACTATCTCGCCATGTCCTACGACCACCGCATCATCGACGGTCGCGAGGCGGTGCTTGGGCTGGTGGCCATCAAGGAAGCGCTGGAAGATCCGGCGCGGCTGCTGCTGGACGTGTGATGCTTGCGGGGCGTCACGGATCCTGCCCGGGCGCTGCGCGGGCAAGACCTGTGACGCGGTCCCGGATCGGCAATCTACCCGTCGCATCAGGGGTCATCGGGATGCGGTCGAAAGCAGCACAGGGACTGTAGGCTACCTGTGGCCGGTCGGTAGTGCGGGCGTTGCGCCGGCGCAGATGATCGTGCGGCCCAGTCCGGCCTCCCAAGGTTCTCGGCGCGCGCCGCCATCACACCGCTTCCCGGGAACACCCGGATCAGGAGACGAATATGGGCAAGCAATACGATGTCGTGGTGATCGGTGCCGGACCCGGCGGTTACGTGGCGGCGATCCGTGCCGCCCAGCTCGGGCTGTCGGTGGTGTGCATCGACGCCTGGAAGAACGCGGCGGGCAAGCCGAGCCTGGGGGGCACCTGCCTCAACGTCGGCTGCATTCCTTCCAAGGCGCTGCTCGAGTCGTCCGAGAACTACGAGCGCGCGGCGCACAAGTTCGCCGATCATGGCATCCAGGTCGGCGGGCTCACCCTCGACGTGTCGAAGATGCTCGCCCGGAAGGACAAGATCGTCGACACCTTCACCACCGGCATCGCGCTCCTGTTCAAGAAGAACAAGGTGACTTCGCTGCACGGCTACGGGCGCTTCGCCGGCCGCAAGGGTGACGACTATCTCATCGAGGTGCTGGGTGGCGGCGCCCCGGTCACGGTACTGGGACGTAACGTCATCATCGCCACCGGCTCGCTGCCGCGGTCGCTGCCCGGCGTCGAGGTGGACAACAAGATCGTCTGCGACAACATCGGCGCCCTGTCCTTCACCGAGGTGCCGAAGCGGCTCGCCGTGATCGGCGCCGGCGTCATCGGTGTCGAAATGGGCAGCGTTTGGCGACGCCTCGGCTCAGAGGTCACCATCCTCGAGGCGCTGCCCAGCTTCCTCGCGGCCGCGGACGAACAGGTTGCCAAGGAGGCTTTCCGCCAGTTCACCGGGCCGCTCGGCCTCAAGATCCTCACCGGCGCCAAGGTGCAGTCGGTGTCCCGCGCGGACAACTCCGTCACGGTCGAATACCTCGACCGCGAAGGCACGCGCCACGTCTCCGAGTTCGACCGTCTGGTGGTGGCGATAGGCCGCGTGCCCAACACCGGTGGTCTGCAGACCGAGGCGGTGGGGCTCAAGCTCGATGACCGCGGTTACGTGGAGGTCGACGGCATGTGCCGCGCCAGCCTGCCCAACGTGTTCGCCATCGGCGACGCAGTGCGAGGCCCCATGCTGGCGCACAAGTCCTCCGAGGAAGGCGTGATGGTGGCCGAGCTCATCTCCGGGCAGGCGGGGCACATCAACCTCGACACCATCCCCTGGGTCATCTACACAGCCCCTGAGATCGCATGGGTCGGACGCACCGAGCAGGAGCTCAAGGCGGCGGGCGTCGACTACCGTGCCGGGCAGTTCCCCTTCATCGCTTCGGGCCGGGCGCGTGCCCTGGGTGAGACCGCCGGGTTCGTGAAGATGCTGGCCGATGCGCAGACCGACCGCATCCTCGGTGTGCACATCATCGGTCCCTACGCATCCGAGCTCATCTCCGAGGCGGTGGTGGCGATGGAGTTCGGCGCCACGAGCGAAGACATCGCGCGCATCGTCCACGCGCACCCGACGCTGTCGGAGGGCCTGCACGAGGCGGCCCTGGGCGTGTCGAAGCGCACCCTCAACATCTGAGGCCGCAGGGTCCAGGGGAGCGGACCCGCGCAGGTCCGAGCATGGGAACACAGTCTTTGGCCGCCGCCGGGAGCGGCTTCGTCCAGATATTCTCGCGGCGCGCCAGTGAAATGGGCTTCAGTCTCGATCCTGCGCAACAGCGGGCGGCCGAGTCCTTGTCGGCGCTTGCCGCAGCCCTGTCCGAGGGCGCGTCGGGCGGCGGCTGGCTGCCCTGGAATCGTCGCCGTGCTCCCGCGCGGGGGCTCTACCTGTGGGGCGGGGTGGGGCGCGGCAAGAGCTTCCTGATGGACACCTTCTTCGAGCACGTTGCCTTCTCGCCGAAGCGGCGCGTGCACTTCCACCGTTTCATGCAGGAGATCCATGCCCGGCTGCGCAAGCTGCAGGGGCGGGTGGAGCCCATGTCGGAGGTGGCGGCGGGCGTGGCCGGGGAGGCGAGCCTGCTGTGTCTGGACGAGTTCCAGGTTACCGACATCGGCGATGCCATGCTCATGCGCAAGCTGCTCGAGGGCTTGCTCGCGCGGGAGGTGACGATCGTCACCACATCGAACACGCCGCCCGAGCGGCTCTACCTGCACGGTCTGCAGCGCTCCCAGTTCCTGCCGGCGATCGAACTCATCGGGCGCCGGCTGGACGTGATGCACATGGACGACGGCACCGACTACCGCCAGGCCGCCCTGGAGCGGGCCGGCACCTATCACGTTCAGTCCGGCCGCGAGGCCGACGCCGCCATGGCGGCGATGTTCCGCACGCTCGCCGGGACCGATGGCACGCCGCAGGTGGTGCTCATCGAGGGTCGGCCAGTGTCCGCGCGCGCGGTGGCCGACGGCGTCGCCTGGTTCGACTTCGAGGCATTGTGCGACGGCCCGCGAGCCCAGGCTGATTACATCGAACTCGCCCGCCGTCACCACACAGTTTTCCTGTCCGGGGTGCCGCGCTTCAAGGCCGCGGGTGAGGCGGACCGCATGCGCCGTTTCACCTGGATGGTGGATGAGTTCTACGACCGGCGGGTCAAGCTGATCGTGTCTGCCGCGGCCGACGCCATCGCGCTATATTCGGACGTGAACCTCACCGCCGAGCAGGAGCGCACCTCCAGCCGGCTGGTCGAGATGCAGACCCACCGTTACCTCGGTGAGCCCCACCTGGGCTGACCCCCACGAATCAACACGAGAGGACACGAAAGACATGGCAGCTTTCAAGGCGCTCCGGATCTTCAACGAGGATGGCAAGGTCTCGAGCCGGCTGGTCGAGATGCAGCTCGATGAACTTGACCCGGGCGAGGTCGTGATCCGGGCGGAGTACTCGAGCATCAACTACAAGGACGCGCTGGCCGCGACCGGCGCCGGCAAGATCATCCGCCGCTTCCCCTGCGTGGGCGGCATCGACGTCGCCGGCGTGGTCGAGAGCTCGGCCGACCCGGCGTTCGAGCCCGGCGACAAGGTGATCTGCACCAGCTACGACTTCGGCGTTGCCCATGATGGCGGATATGCCGGTTACGCGCGCGTCCCGGCGGCCTGGGTGGTGCCGCTGCCCGAGGGCCTGAGCACACGCGAGGCCATGGCGCTGGGCACGGCCGGCTTCACTGCCGGGCTTGCCGTGGCACGCATGGAAGCCAACGGCCTGACCCCCGCCAGCGGGCCCGTGGTGGTGTCGGGGGCCACGGGCGGGGTCGGTTCCATCGCCGTCGACATCCTCGCCGGGCTGGGGTATCGCGTGACCGCGCTCACCGGCAAGGACTCGGAGGCCGGTTATCTGAAGGACCTCGGCGCCGCCGAGGTCATGCTGCGTTCGTCCCTCGATCTGTCCAGGATCCGCCCGCTGGACAAGTCGCTCTGGGCCGGCGCGGTGGACAATCTCGGCGGCGACGTGTTGTCCTGGATGGCCTCGACCATGCAGGTCGGCGGCACCATCGCCGCCATCGGTCTGGCGGCCAGCTTCAGCTTCAACACCACCGTGATGCCCTTCATCCTCCGCGGGGTCACCTTGTGCGGCGTCGATTCGGTGAACTGCCAGATGGCGCAGCGCCGCGAGGTCTGGCGCAGGCTCGCGAGCGACATGAAGCCGCGCCACCTCGAGGCGATGACGCGCAGCATCGGTTTGGACGACCTGCCTTCTGCCTTCGCGGCCTACCTCGAGGGCAAGGTGAAGGGACGGACCGTGGTGGCCATTTCCTGACGAAACGGCGACGCCCTGCCGGGAGCATGGCGTCGCAGGTCCTGCGCCCGGAGGGGCCGCGGGTGTGAACGGCAGCGAACAGACGCGGGCGAGGGCTGGCCGGGCCTGATCGTCCCGGAGGGGAAGTCATGGGAAGCACCTACCAGCAGTTCCACCGCCGTTCGATCGACGAGCGGGATGCGTTCTGGCGCGAACAGGCTGCGCTGATCGAATGGCAGACGCCTTTCTCCGAGGTGCTGGATTATTCACGGCCCCCGTTCGCGCGCTGGTTCGTCGGTGGTCGTACCAACCTGTGCCACAACGCGGTGGACCGGCACCTGCGCGATCGCGCCGATCAGCCGGCGCTGGTGTTCATCTCGACCGAGACCGATACCCGGCAGACCTACAGCTTCCGCCAGCTGCACGACGAGGTGAATCGCTGCGCGGCCATGATGCGCAGCCTCGGCATCGCCGCCGGGGATCGGGTGCTTGTCTACATGCCGATGATTCCCGAAGCGGCCGTGGCCATGCTGGCCTGTGCGCGCATCGGCGCGATCCACTCCGTGGTGTTCGGCGGCTTCGCGGCCCACAGCCTCGCCACGCGCATCGAGGATGCCGCGCCCAGGCTCATCGTCTCCGCAGATGCCGGCATGCGCGCCGGCAAGGTCGTGCATTACAAGCCTCTGCTCGACGAGGCCATACGGGTCTCGGCGCACAAGCCGGCCCACGTGCTGCTCGTCGATCGCGGGCTGGATCCCGGCTGTGCCCGGGAGGCTGGGCGCGACCTCGACTGGGGCAGCCTGCGCCAGCAGCACCTGGACGCACGGGTGGAACCGGAATGGCTGGAGTCCTCCAGCCCTTCGTACATCCTCTACACCTCCGGCACCACCGGAAAGCCCAAGGGGGTGCAGCGCGACGTTGGCGGCTACGCCGTGGCCCTGGCGGCCTCCATGAAGCACATCTACTGCGGATCGCCCGGCGACACCATGTTCACCACCTCGGACATCGGATGGGTGGTGGGGCATTCCTACATCGTCTATGGCCCGCTGATCGCCGGCATGACGACGATCTTCTACGAGGGCGTGCCGATCCGTCCGGATGCCGGCATCTGGTGGAAGATCGTGCAGGACCACAAGGTCAACGTGATGTTCTCGGCACCCACCGCCATCCGCGTGCTCAAGAAGCAGGACCCCGACTTCATTCGCCGGCACGACCTGTCGTCGCTGCGCCACCTGTTCCTGGCCGGGGAGCCGCTGGACGAGCCCACGCACCGCTGGATCACCGACGTGCTGCAGAAGCCCGTCATCGACCACTACTGGCAGACCGAGACCGGCTGGCCGATGCTCACCAGCGCGCCCGGCGTGGAGCAGACCCCGATCAAGTTCGGCAGCCCGGCCTTCCCGGCCTATGGCTACGACCTGCGTCTGTTCCGGGAGGACGGCTCCGAGGCGGGTGCCGACGAGAAGGCGGTGGTGGGTGTGGTGCCGCCGCTGCCGCCCGGCTGCCTGAGCACGGTCTGGGGCGATGACGAACGTTTCCTGCGCACCTACTTCTCCACGTTCAAGGACCGCCTGGTGTATTCGTCCTTCGACTGGGGCATCCGCGACGCCGAGGGCTACTACTACATCCTCGGCCGCACCGACGACGTCATCAACGTCGCCGGGCACCGGCTCGGCACCCGCGAGATCGAAGAGGCGGTGCAGAGCCATCCGGCGATCGCGGAGGTGGCGGTGGTGGGGGTGGCCGATTCGCTCAAGGGGCAGATGCCGCTCGCCTTCGCCGTCGTCAAGGATCCGGGGAAAGTCGAATCGGAGGCGGCACGCGCAGCCCTCGAGCGCGAGGTGATGGCGGCGGTCGACGGCCAGTTGGGCGCCATCGCGCGTCCTTCGCGCGTGCACTTCGTGTCGGTCCTGCCGAAGACGCGCAGCGGAAAGCTGCTACGTCGGAGCATCCAGGCCTTGGCAGAGGGCAGGGATCCCGGCGATCTCACCACGCTGGAGGATGCGGGAGCACTGGACCAGATCCGCCACGCCGTGGCCTGTTGACCTCCGTCTCCCGGAGATGCCGCCCGTGGCATGGCCGCGGGCGGCGTTCCTGCAAGCGTCAGCTGCGCGTCACTCGGACGCAGGCTTGGAGCGGCGTACCCGTTTGTTGCGCGGGTCGTCCTCGGCGTGGATGTATTCGATGGCCGAGGGGCCCATACCCTTCTCCTCGATCAGAACCGCCGTCCGCGCCCAGCCGAAGTAGGGCTGGCCCGCTTCCTTGGTCAGTACAGTGCCGGCCTTGTATTCGTTCATGTCCTTCCAGTTGTAGCTCTCTCCGGGCGTGAACCAGAAGATGCCCTTCAGGACCGTGAGCTCGCGCGTGTCGGGGTAGCGGTGCGGGGCGATCTTCATGCCCGAGGGCATGCGGTAGCGCACCACGTAAGGGCCGGCCTGGCTCGGATCGCCAGATACCACCGCCATCTCGATGGGACGCGGGATGCCGGTGACGAATTTCCATTCCAGTTCCGGGGCATCCTCGGCGGATGCAGTGAAGGGAAGGGCGGCTGCCAGAGCCATGGCGGCGAAACACATTCTCAAACGCATGCTTGATTACTCCTCCTGGTTGTTTTCACAATGCCTCCGACCTCGCGTTGCCACAACCGCCGGGCCGGGTGTCCGGCTTGCCGAACTGGCTGACTGGAACGCTGACCGCCTCGGCATCTTCCACGAGGGTTGAAGAGTCGCGGGCACGGGGTAAAGTTCCTTCAAGGCGGCGGGACGTTTGCTCAGCGTGCCTTGCGCGGGTCGTCCTCCTCGTGGACGTAGCTCATCCCCGTCGGACCGACGCCCTGTTCCTGCACGATCACGTCGGTCACCGCATAGCTGTAGTGGGGTGCATTGGCTGCAGTAACGTAGAAGCTCCCTTCGGGATATTCGGTGGCGGCGCCCACATCGTAGGCCTCACCCACCGCCGAGCGGTAGGTGCCCCTGAGCACCGTGACCCAGCGCTCGTCCGGGTGGCGGTGGACGAAGAGCTTGGTGCCAGCCGGCATGCGCGCCCGGAAGATGTAGGGTCCGGGTTGCGAGGGGTTGCCGTAGACCGTCGCCAGTTCGATCTGCCTGGGTATCGAGGCGGCATTGGCCCATTGCAGGTCATCCGGGAAGACGTTGTTCATCGGCGGATGGTCGCCGTGGGCCGCCGGCGCGCCTGCGAGGACAAGGCCCGTGAATGCGGCGATGGTGTGCTTGGAAGGGGACATTTCGGCTCCGGGCAGCGTCCTGACGGTAGTCGAAGGGTAACCCAAGCGCTTGCGGGTCGTCATCGACTCCCGTGACATGAGCGCCGGCGCCGGTGACGCGAGTCACCACGACCGGGGACTGCATACAGTGTGACAGCCGTCGTTGCGATCTGACGCCGCGTCTGCGCTCCCGGGGAGGCAGGTGCCTGTCAGCCAGGAGGCCGCCCTGTTGCCGCACGGGGCAGAGCGCGCCGAAAACGCCCCCGAAAATGCCCTTCTAACAGCGAAAAACGCCGCGTTTTGGGCGATTTGTTCAATGAAAACATAGGGTATTTGAGGTCCGACCCCGTCAGCGGTTTTGGGCGAAGGCCACGAACCAGTCGATGCTGCGGGGATTGGCCATGGAATCCCGGTTGACCGATTTCTCGACCGGGTGGCCGAGCAGGATCTTCTTCACCGGCACTTCGAGTTTCTTGCCGGAGATGGTGCGCGGGACCTCGGGGATGGCGAACACGTCGTTGGGGACGTGGCGCGCCGAGAGCTGGGTGCGGAGGGCCTGCAGCAGCCGCTGCTTCAGTGACTCGGGCACCTCCGTGGCCGGTTCGCGCAGGACCACGAACAAGGCCATGAAGGACTCGCGCCCGAGGTACTCGAGGTCGATCACCAGGGAATCGCTCACCTCGGGAAACTCCTCGACCACCCGGTAGAGCTCGCTCGTACCCATGCGGATTCCGTGACGGTTTATGGTCGAGTCCGAACGTCCGTAGATCACCGAGGTGACGGACTCGGGCCGGGCATTTAGCTGGATCCAGTCGCCGTGTCGCCACACGCCCGGGTAGACGTCGAAGTAGCTGTCGAAATAGCGTCGTCCGTCTCGGTCACCCCAGAAATACAGCGGCATCGACGGCATCGGCTGGGCGCACACCAGTTCGCCGACATGGCCGATGACCGGACAGCCGTCGTCGTCGTAGGCGAAGGTCGCGACGCCCAGACCGCGGCACTGCATCTCGCCGGCGTAGACCGGCAGGATGGGACAGGCCCCGACGAAGGCCGCGCCCGGATCGGTGCCGCCCGAGATCGAGGCCAGCATGATGTCCGGGTGCACGTTGTCGTAGACCCAGCGATAGCCCTCGGCGGTGAGCGGCGAGCCGGTGCAACCCACTGTGCGCAGGGCCGACAGGTCGAAGCGATCGCGTGGCCGCATGCCGGCCTTCATGCACAAGCCGAGGAAGGCCGGACTGGTGCCGAAGAAGGTGGCGCGCTCCTCGGCGGCGAAACGCCACAGCGTGTCGAGGTCCGGGTGGCCCGGGTTGCCGTCGAACTGCAGCAGGGTGCAGCCCATGGCGGAGGTCGAGACCAGCAGGTTCCACATGATCCAGCCGGTGGACGAGAACCAGAAGAAACGGTCGTCCGGGCCGACGTCCAGGTGCAGGCCGGTGCCCTTGAAGTTCTCCAGCACCGTGCCGCCGTGGCCATGGACGATGGGCTTCGGCATGCCGGTGGTACCCGAGGAGTAGACGATCCACAGCGGGTGGTCGAAGGGCACGGCCTCGAAGCGGGGCGCGCGCGGCTGGGCGAGCACCTGGGCCACCGGCACCAGTTGCACAGGGCGACCGGTCTCTCCGACACCCAGCGACAGGTCCGCGGCGGGGTCGAGGTAGGGCACGAACACCACCGCTTCCAGCGAGGGCAGCTGGGCGACCAGCTGGCGCACCACCTCGCGCCGGTCGATCGCCTTGCCGTTGTAGCGGTAGCCGTCGACCGCGAACAGCACCCGCGGGGAAATCTGCCGGAAGCGGTCGAGCACGCTCACCGGCCCCATGTCGGGCGAGCAGCTCGACCAGATGGCCCCCAGACTCGTGGTGGCCAGCACGGCGACCAGGGCCTCGGGGATGTTGGGCATGAAGGACACCACCCGGTCGCCACGCACCACCCCGAGCGACTCGAGGCAGGCCTGGACCGCGCCGACCTGACCGGCGAGTGCGGACCACGTCATCTCGCTGCGCGGGCGTGTCTCCGAGCGGGAGATCACCGCCAGCCGGGTGCCGGCGTCCGGCTTCTCCGCTGCGGCAAGACAGTGCTCGGCATAGTTCAGCGTCGCACCCTCGAACCACTTCGCCCCGGGCATGACGCGCCGCTCCAGCACCTGGCGCCAGGGTGCGTGGCCACGCACCTGGAAGTAGTCCCACAGGGTCGCCCAGAAGGTTTCGAGCTCGTCCACCGACCACTGCCAGAGGGCCTCGTAATCCGCGAACTGCAGGCCGTAGTGCTCGGCGAGCCAGCGGCGGTAATCGGTGATGCGGGCGCGTTCGATGCGGTCGGGCGAGGGGCACCAGAGGGGTGAAACGGTGGACATTTTTGCGAGGCCGGAGATGGGCGAGTCGCGGATGTTAACCCGGACATTTCGTCAGGCTCAGGCATGATGCCGAGGCGCATTGCCAGCCACGCTGCGCCGGTGGTCCGAGGCGACCGGCACCCTCTTCAGACCTGGTCGACGCGCGCGCATCGGCCGGGTTCGTCCCGGTCGGCGAGACAGGCGGCGGAGGCTGCGGGACAATCCCGCCTCCACACAACCTCAGGGAGACGCACTTGACCACAGGACGAGCCCGCCCGCCGCGGCCGGCCCCGGCTGCTCGGCGCCGTGACAGTTCGCCCCCGCGTCCGGCGCCGGAGGGCGGTGCAACACCCGTCAGGTCAACGCCCGTCAGGTCGCGATCCGGTCCCGCGGCAGCGCGTGGCGCCCACTCGTCGGCATCCCCGGTCGGTGGTGCGCGCCGTCCCCCGGGACAGGCGACGCCCATGGCTGCGCCGGTCGCAGCGCCGGCCGACGGTCGGGTGCGGGTGTCCAAGCTCATGGCCGAGCGCGGCCTGTGCTCGCGGCGCGAGGCCGATTCCTACATCGAGCGCGGCTGGGTGTTCGCCGACGGCGTGCGCATCACCGAACTGGGTACGCGCGTCGATCCCGGTGCCCGCATCACCCTGTCGGAAGCGGCGCGCGGGCGGCAGTCGGCGCTGGTGACCATCATCCTGCACAAGCCGGTGGGCTATGTGTCTGCCCAGGCCGAGGACGGCTACCGGCCCGCCGTCACCCTGATCACCGCCGAGACCCAGTTCCGTGCGGATGTCTCGGGCCAGAGGTTTTCGCCCGCCGTCCTCAGGGGGCTCGCACCCGCCGGCCGGCTGGACATCGATTCGACGGGGCTGCTGGTGCTGACCCAGGACGGGCGGGTGGCACGTCAGCTCATCGGCGAGGATTCCGGCATCGAGAAG
>JBILUV010000407.1:0-2784 GCA_044370825.1 Burkholderiales bacterium
CTCGATGCCTTCGCCGACGCGGTTGCGGCAGAGCGGGCGGTGCTGGCCAAGGCAACGCACGAGCGGGCTGCCGCGATGGCCCAGGCGGAGCGACTGCGCGCCGTGCTGGACAGTGCCCGGGAGGAGGAGTCGGCGTGGCGCGAACTGCAGCATGGCGGATATGCCGGACGCCTGCAGGCCGATGAGAAGCGGCATCGCCGCGAAGAGGCCGAGCGTGCGCTGGATGCGCAGCGGCACGCCGTCGCCGCCGCCACCCAGGCGGTGGAGCACAGCGAACGCAGTCTGCAGCAGCTCGCCTCCGGGCAGCGAGTGAAACTCACGCAAGAGCGTACCGAGGCGCGCGCGGCACTGGACCGCCTGACGCAGGAGCTCGCGAAACACGGGGTCCATCGGTCGCTGCTGGAACTGCGCGCCCCGCAGGACGGCGTCGTCAAGGAGCTCGCCACCCACACGCCCGGGGCGGTGGTCGCACCCGGCACCGTGCTCATGACCCTGGTGCCGCTGGGCGAGGCCCTGCGCGCGGAGGTGTGGGTGAGCAACGAGGACATCGGCTTCGTGCGGCCCGGGCAGGCGGTGCAGCTCAAGCTCGCCGCGTATCCGTTCCACAAGTACGGCCTGCTCGAGGGCGTTGTCGCCACTGTCAGCGTCGACGCAACCGAGGCCGGCGAGCCTGGCGGGCTGTCCGCCGGGCACCGCAGTGCCGTTCACCGCTACCGTGCCCTGGTCGACGCGAAGCGCCAGTCTCTCGTGTTCGAAGGCACGGAACTGCCGCTCACCGCCGGCATGCTGGTCGATGCCGAGATGCAGCTGGGGAGCAGGAGCGTGCTGGAGTACGTGCTGTCACCGGTGCGCAAGGCCTTCCGCGAGGCGGGGCGCGAGCGATGAGGCAGGTGGGCGAGAGACTCCCCCGGGTTTCCGCCAACGCCTGGCAGCGTGTGTGCGCCGGTCTCGCGATCCTGCTCGCTACCGGCTGCGCCGGCCTGGGGCGTCCGGACGGGCCGGCTCCGACACCCGGAGAACTGGACCGCCTGCTCGACGGGAACGAGACGGTGGCGCTGCTGGCGGCACTCGAGCGCGGGTCGCGGGATGATGCGGCGGTGATGGACTGGCTCCAGTATCGCGCCGAGGCGGGCCACGTGGTGCCTATGCTGGAACTGGCGGACCGGCAGCGCAGCCGCGACGGGTCCACAGCCATGAAGTGGGCGGTGCAGGGCTGGCTGTCGCTCGACGTGGACGAGGCCTGGTGCAGGCATGTCGACCGCAGCCGGGCGCGCAACATGCGCGATCTGCTGGAGTCGCGCTATCGCGGACTCACCCGGCACGCCAGGAAGCACGAGCGCGACTACCACGACGGGCTGGATGCCGCCCTGCTCATGGAGGAGCAGCGTCCTCGCGGGCAGAGCCTGCCCGGGCTCGCATGGATGTGCGACAAGACGCTCGATGCCAGGGAGGCGATGGCCCGCGACGGCTTGCGCGGGTCCTGGTACGGCACGCTCTACCGGCGGCGCGAGGCGGTGGCCGAGCGCGTCATGCCGGCCCCCCCGCTGAACCCCGACGGGCTGCGCATCGAGCGCCTGCCCCGGGACTGGCCCGGGCAGATGCCCATCACCTGGCTGGACAACGATCGGCTCCTGTTCCTGAGCGTCAGCGGCATTCCGCCCTCGCAACGCAAGCGCATGGCGGTGTGGGACCTGCGCAAGGGCACCATCGAGGACATCGAGCATCTGCCGTGGCCGACGCACGATTTTTGTTATTCCGAAGGGCGGGTCGTCTACAAGCTCTTGGGCGGACGCGAAGGCGTCGTCGTGGCTGGCGCGTTCGGCAGACAGGTCGAGGTCGAGCGCTACACGCGGCCGAAGGGAGTGATCACTGCGGAGGAGCGCGAGGCCTTGCCGGGCATCGACACGATGAACTGCGCCTTCAAGGACGAGCGCTACCGCCGCCTGAAGGCTGTGGGCATTCCCTTGCGCCGGGGCGATGGCGTCGCGACCTGGACCCCATGGCCGGAGCGGCATTTCCGGCTGTTGCGCGAGCCGGACCTCAAACCGGTGGTGACGGTCGAGCGGGCGGTACCTCGGGGCCTCTACGGTCCTGTGCATGTGCCCTTCGACGGGGGCTATGTGATCTTCCAGATGGATCCGCCCATGCGGCTGGAGCAGACGGAGGTGTTCCGCTTCTGGCCGGATGGCAGAACCGAATGGCTCGCCGTACCAGTCACCGAAGCATTGCGGGCAGCGAACCACCATGTGATGACCCCACAGGGTTTCTTCTACTCCAGCTGGACCGACATGCGGCGCCAGGGGCGCATCCTGGGAGGCATCCACCGCTTTCACGCCGGCAGGCACCAGACCTTGCTGACTGGCTGGCCCTTCGGCATCGAAGCCTCGCCCGATGGGTGCGGCGTGGCCGCGGGCGTGGCTTCACGCAACCACTTCGAGGACGTGCGCCTGAGCGTGATACACGCTTGCGCCGCGTCGGCCACGGATCCAATGGAGGAAGGTCGATGAGCGCATTCCTGGGTCTGTCCCGCGACCAGCTGGCGGTGCTGGCCCTCGTGGCCAGCGACGCCGCCTACCGCCGCCCCGAGGCGGCCCCCGCGCTGCTGCAGGAGAGCCCCGAAGGCGACGTCTCGCCCGAGCCCTTTCCCGCCGTCCTGGCGCAGGCCATGGCGGCGGCAGGCGGCGACCTGGCCGGCATCGAGACCCTGGCCGGGCTGGCCGGCTTCCCGGCGTGGCGCGCGCTTGGCAAGTACGCCGATGCCTCCACCGGCCTGGGAGTCTGGCT
>JBILUV010000365.1:0-3214 GCA_044370825.1 Burkholderiales bacterium
GCCGGCGACGAACTGGGCATGGCCAACCAGCTGGGGCCGGGCACCTGGATGCGCTGCGCCTGGCACCTCGGGCATCCGAAGGCGAAGGCCTATGAGCTGTCCTACATGCGCTCCAACACGATGCCGAAGTCGCCCTTCAGCGGGCCCTACGTGCAGAAGTACAAGCCGACCGGCGGCGTGCCCTTCACGTCCCATGCCTTCAACGGCGAGGAACTCGAGGGTGGGGCCGAGCCCGCCGCCCAGGGTACGCAGATGGACGCCCTCGGCCATTTTGCGGCCCTGCCCGAACCCTGGAAGATGGAGCCGCCCTTCCCCGCCGACGGCGCCGTGTACTACGGTGGCCTGAAGCAGTCCGAGGTCAAGCCGGCACCGGATTCGCCGCTGCTCAAGCTGGGCATCGAGAAGGCGCCCCCCATCATCACCACCGCCATCGTGCTCGATGCCAAGGCCCATGTCGGCGGCGGCAAGGCCATGACCGGCGGGCAGGTGGTCACGGCGAAGCACATCGAGCAGATGCTGGCGGCCCAGGGCCTGGCCGAGCGCGGCATCCTGCCCGGCGACGTGGTCTACATCCGCACCGGCTGGGGCGACCGCTGGCAGGACCCGGACACCGAGGGGGTCTACTACACCCAGGCACCCGGCCTCGGCTACGACGCTGCGCAGTACCTGGGCGAGAAGCGCATCGTCGCCATCGGGCTGGACACACCCTTCATCGACCCGGTGCCCGCGGGCATGTTGCAGGGCAAGGCCCCACCGGCCGCGGGTACGCCGCCCGGCCTGCCCTTCGCCGTGCACCACCATATGCTCACCCAAAAAGGCATACACCACATCGAGCACGCCAACCTCGCGGCCATCGCCGACGACAAGGCGTGGACCTCCTGCACCATGATCCTGCCGCTGCGCGAGAAAGGCGGTGCCGGCTCGGCGGTGCGGCCGGTCGCGATCGGCGTGCCCGGGCAGTGACGGCATCCGGTCCTGCGTCAGGGGCGCCGGGACCGGTTCGTGATGCCCCCGCCTGAGACTGCGGGATGCATGCCCTGCCTCGCAACGCCGCCCGCCATGATGGTGTGGCCTGATGACGGATCCGGATTATCGGGTTCGAAAGGCCCGCCGACCCCGAGCGTGCCACCCGCCGCCCCCATGGACTCTGCGAGCCAACAATGACCAGCCACATCCGCTGCACCACAGACGATCGCATCCTGCGCATCGAGATCGACCGGCCGGACAAGAAGAACGCCATCACCGCCGTGATGTATCAGGCGCTGGCAAACGCGCTGCGCGCGGCCGAAACCGACGCAGCGGTGCGGGTCGTGATGCTGCACGGTCAGCCAGACTGCTTCAGCGCCGGCAACGACCTGAAGGACTTCCTCGAGCATCCGCACGAGGGCGACGACACCCCGGTGTCGCAGTTCCTGCGCGCCATCGCCTCCGCGCCGAAGCCGCTAGTGGCGGCAGTCGGCGGCCCGGTGGTCGGCATCGGCACCACCCTGCTGCTGCACTGCGACTTCGTCTACGCCACGCCGGAGGCGCGCTTCCAGCTGCCCTTCACCCCTCTGGGTCTGGTACCGGAGGCGGGCTCGAGCCTGCTGCTGCCGCTGGCGGCCGGCTACCAGCGCGCCGCCGAGTTGCTGTTGTTGGGTCGGCCCTTCGACGCGCACAAGGCGCGCGATGCAGGCATCGTCACCGACATCGTGCCGGAGGCCGAACTGCTCGACGCCGCCCTCGACACCGCCCGCGCCCTGGCGGCGCTGCCTCCCGAATCGGTGCGACTGTCCAAGGCGCTGCTCAAGAGACAGTGGCGCGATGCCGTGGCGGAACGGATCGCCGAGGAGAGCGCGATCTTCCGCCAGCGCCTGCGCTCGCCCGAGGCGCGGGAGGCGTTCTCCGCCTTCCTGGAGAAGCGCACGGCCGACTTCTCGCGCTTCTGAAAGACGGTACCGGACACCCGCTTCCCGCCTGACGAGGACCGCCACACCCATGACCTCCCCCATCTCCGGCGATCGCCTGCTCGAGGGAATCACCGTGCTCGATTTCACCCGTGTCCTCGCCGGCCCCTACTGCACCCGCCTGCTGGCCGACCTCGGGGCGGAGGTCATCAAGGTCGAGCGGCCCGGCGAGGGCGACGAGATCCGCCAGACCGTGCTGCAACTCGAGGCGGGCCGCAGCGACCAGAGCACCTACTACGTGCGCCTCAATGCCGGCAAGCGCGGCATCGCCATCGACCTCGCGCACCCTGCGGCGCGCGGCCTGGTGATGGACCTCGTGGCCCGCGCCGACGTGGTGGTGGAGAACTTCTCCCCCGGCGTGATGGCGCGCTACGGACTGGACGCCACCAGCCTGCGGGCGGTGAAGCCCGGGCTGGTGGTGTGCTCGATCTCCGGTTTCGGCCAGACCGGGCCACTGTCCGGGCTGCAGGCCTACGCCCACCTCATCAACGCGATCTCCGGGCTGATGGACCTGGACCGGGGCGGCGAGGCGCAACCGCGTGTGTCCTACCTGCAGGCGGCCGACGTGCTCGCCGGAACGCACGCCTTCGGTGCCATCTGCGCCGCCCTGCTGCGGCGGGCCCGCACCGGGGCGGGCGCGACGCTCGACGTCTCGATGCTCGAATGCCTGGTGGCCGCCGACGACATCACCTACGGCGCCGTGCTCAACGGCGCCCCGGTGGAGCGGCAGCCCCGGCCCGGCATGGTGGTACACGCCGTCGGCGGGCGACATCTGGCGATGCAGACCGTGGGCGCGCCACATCTCTGGACGCGACTGGTGGACACTCTCGACATGCCGGAACTGCGCGAGCCGCGCTTTGCCACGCCGACCGGGCGGCGCGAGCACTGGCCTGAATTGCTGGCCATCATCCGTCGCTGGCTGGACCGGTTCGGAAGCGTGGACGAGGCGGTGCAGGCGCTCAACCGAGCGCGCATTCCCGCCGTGCCCATGCTGTCCCCCGAGGAGGTGGTCGGGCACCCTCATCTGGCGGCGCGTCACGCCTTCCCGTCGGTGGACCACCCGACCCGGGGAGCGGTGCGCGTGACTGCGACGCCGTTCCACGTCGATGGCGCCCCTGTGGTGCCGGCCGGTCCGGCGCCGCACCGGGTGGGCGAGCACACCCGGGAGGTGCTGTCTGTAGTGCTGGGCTACGACGAGGCGCGGGTGGCGCAACTGCTGGCCGACGGTGTCGCACGCTCGGCCTGCTGACGGTGGCGGGTGTGTCAGG
>JBILUV010000366.1:0-3209 GCA_044370825.1 Burkholderiales bacterium
GTGGGCGGGGGGGGCTAACGGCCCGCCCTACTTGGCTTTCACGCGCAGGCGAGCCCGCGCGATGGCGGCCGCCAGTTCCTCCCGTCGCACGGGCTTGCTGATGTAGTCATTCATCCCGGCCGCCAGGCAAAGCTCGCGGTCACCCTGCATCGCGTTGGCCGTGATGGCGATGATCCACGGCCGGAGCGCCGGGTCGGGCTGCGCCGCGACGATGCGCCGCGTCGCCTCCAGCCCGTCCAGCTCCGGCATCTGCATGTCCATGAGCACAATCTTGTAATCCTGGCGCTGCAGGGCGTCGAGCGCCTCGCGTCCGTTGGCGGCGACGTCGGCCCGGTACCCGAGCTTTTGCAGCAGCATCAGTGCGACCTTTTGGTTCACCACGTTGTCCTCGACGAGCAGGATCGTGTCGCCCTGGGCGGCCGCGTCGGCGGGAAATGGCGCCGTCGTCTTCCGCGTCACGGCCGCGGTCGAGCCGGCCTTGAACACAGTCGCCAGCACCTCGAAAAGCCGCGCCGGCTTCGCCGGCTTGGTCAGATTGGCGGCAAAGGGACTGGCGCCCCCATTGAAGATTTCCCGCTGGCCCAGCGAGGACAGCAGGATCAGCGGCATCTGCGTGGCATCGCGCAGGCGGCGGATCTCGCCCGCCAGCATCACGCCGTCCATGTCGGGCATCTGCATGTCGAGGATCGCCACGTCGAACTCCTCCCCGGCGCCCAGCCAGCCCAGTGCTTCCGGACCCGTGGCGGCCGCCCGCGGCAGCATGCCCCAGCTGGCGGCCATGGCCGTGAGGATGCGGCGGTTGGTGCTGTTGTCGTCCACGATGAGCAGCCGCTTGCCGGCAACCGCATTCAGGCCGGTGGCGTGATAGGGCCGCGGTTTGCTCGGCACCATCCCGACCTTGACGGTGAAGCGGAAGACCGAGCCGCGGCCCAGTTCGCTCTCCACCCAGAGGCGTCCGTCCATGAGTTCGGCCAGCCGCTGGCTCACCACCAGCCCGAGTCCCGTGCCGCCGAACCGCCGCGTGGTTGTCGCATCCACCTGGGTGAAGGGCTGGAAGATCCGCCGCAGGCCTTCGGCCGAGATGCCGATGCCGGTGTCCGCCACCGCAAACTCCAGTTCCACTTTCTCGGGGCCGGCCGGCCGGGAGTGCACGCTCACGACCACCTCGCCCTGCTCGGTGAATTTCACCGCGTTGCCCAGCAGGTTGACGAGGATCTGCCGCAACCGCGTGGAGTCGCCCCGCACGGTGCCCGGCACGCCGTCGGCGACCTCGTAAAGCAGGTCCAGATGCTTGTCCACGACGCGCGGCGCGAGCAGGTCCAGCGTGGCCTCGACGGTGTCGCGCAGGCTGAAGGTCTCCTCCTCCAGTTCCATCCGTCCCGACTCGATCTTGGAGAAGTCCAGGATGTCGTTGATGATGGTGAGGAGCGCATCACCGCTCAGTCGGATGGTCTCGGTGTATTCGTGCTGCTCGGGCGTCAGGGGCGAATCGAGCAGGAGCGAGGTCATGCCGATCACGCCATTCATGGGGGTGCGGATCTCATGGCTCATCATCGCGAGGAACTGGCTCTTCGCGAGGTTGGCCGCCTCGGCCGCTTCCTTGGCCTTGCGCAACTCCTCCGCCTGCCGGCGCGTCTCGGTGATGTCCACGAGGGTCGCCACGTCCTGAAAGCCGCGGCCGTCCGGATTCGGAAAGCGCCGCACGGACAGGACGGCCCAGACCGGTTCGCCGCCACCGGGCCGCAGGTAGCGTTTCTCGAGGGAGAATCGGTCGATCTCACCGCGCTCCATCCGGGCAAACAGTTCGCGCTGCCGGACAATGTCCTCGGGCGGGGTGATGCGGGCAAAGGCTTCCGGATCCCGCATCTGCTCCAGGGTCAGGCCGGTGATGCGCTCATGCGCGGCATTGGCCATGGTGGACTCCCGCTTCCCGTCCTCGGTGGCGTGCAGGTGGATGCCCACCGGCACGACGTCGAAGATGAAACGCAACTGCGCCTCCTTGCGCGCCAGTTGCTCCTCCGCGTGCTTGCGCTCGGTGATGTCGATCACGGTGGAGATTTCCTGGTCGATGTGTCCGTCGGGCCGGCGGTAGGCCTTGCAGCTCAGGAGCACCCAGACGAGCCGGCCGTCCCGGCGCTGGTAGCGCTTCTCGATGGAATACTCGTCGATCTCCCCGCGATCCAGGCGGCCGCGCAGGGCGTCCTGCTTCGCCAGGTCCTCGGGATGGCTGATGGCGCGGACCTGCTTAACATCGCCCAGATCCTCCCGGCGAAGCCCGCTGACGGTGAAGAACCAATTGCTGTGCCGGCTCTCGATCCCGGTCGCCGTGTAGCGCACCCAGCTCACCCCCACCGGCACGTTGTCGAAGATGAACTGGAGCTGCGCCTCCTTGCGCGCCAGGGCCTCCTCGGCGCGTTTGCGGTCGGTGATGTCGAGCTGGATGGACATGAACCCGGTGACGGTCCCGGTCGCATCCCGTAGCGGCTGCATTTCGAAATCGCACCAGACCTCCCGCCCGTCCTTCGTGTAATTCAGCATCTCGCCGTGGAACTCCTCGCCGCGCCGGGCCGCCAGCGCGACGGCGGCGATCTGGCGCGAATTGGTCCCCGGTCCCCGGACGAGGTGGGGGCCGAAGTGCCCGCGCGACTCCTCCAGGGTGTAACCGAACAGGCGGGTGAACGCCTCGTTGATCCAGATCACCCGGCCCTCTTGATCGGCCAGCCCCATGGCGTTGGTCGTATGCCGGGCGATCATGGCCAGCCGGCGGCTCTCCTCCTCCGCCCGGCGCAGATCCTCGGTCATGCGCTCCGCCAGGCTGCGGGCCCGCCGGCGCGTGCGGGCCAGTGACCAGGCCAGCACCGAAGCCATGACGCTCAGCACCAGGCCGCCGCCCGCGATCGAAAAGGGCAGCACCCGGTTGCTGCGCACGGCGAATTCCGGCCGCGAGCCAACCCAGACCGTCCATTGCTGGCCGTACACCGAGAGGGAGGTCTGCACGGTGAAGGTCCGCTCGATCACCAGGGAATGCGCCCCGGACTTCGCGCGTTCGAACATGGTGCCCTGCTGGGAATCGTACAGCAGCGCGTCCGCGGTGGTCTCGGTCCCCTGATAGACTTTCAAATCCGCCTGGCGGCTCACCACATCCGGCAGTCCGGTCATCAGCAGGTTCATCCGCAGGGCGCCGTACACCCAGCCGCGGGGCGGCCGCC
>JBILUV010000103.1:0-11719 GCA_044370825.1 Burkholderiales bacterium
GCCGACCGAGCGCTCGCCCGGCGCCCCCCACGATCCGCCGCCCCAGCTGTCCGCCGCCTTCGAGCTGCAGATGGAGCGGCCGCCACGGCTGTCCGTGGTAATGACTCCGGTACCCGCCGCCGTGCCTGGCACAGAACCACTGCGGGCGGAGCTACCCACCGTTTCCACGCAGGCGGCCGCCCCGTCGCTCCCGTTGCCCGAGGTAGAGTCTGAAAGCCGCCGCCTGCTGTATGTCCTCGACGGCGACCAGGTCAGCCCGTCCTCGCTCACCAGCCAGATCAGCCGTTTCGGCTACGACGTGCGACTGCTGTGCACGCGCACCGAACTGCGCGCGGCTGTCGAACAGCAGCAGCCCTATGCCCTGCTGATCGACGTCGACGTGGCGGCCGAGGACCTGCCGGTCACGGCGGCGCTGGCGGCCCTGGGCCCGGAAGTGCTGGCTCGCATCCCCTTCATCTGCCTGTCCGAACACGGCGACATGCATACCCGCCTGGAGAGCGTGCGGGCCGGGGCGGCCGCCTACTTCCTGAAACCTGCCCGCGTCGCGGACATCGTGGACAAGCTCGACGCACTGGCTTTGCGCGAGGCACCCGAGCCCTATCGCGTGATGATGCTCGACTCCGACCTCGACCGCTCCGATCTGTGCCGCGTGATCCTGCACGAAGTAGGCATGGACGTGGCGGTGGTCAACGACCCGGCGGAGCTCGTTACCGCCCTGGGCGAATTCAACCCGGAGATCCTGCTCATCGCCCTGAAGCTGCCGGGCTGCGGCGGTGACGAGGTGGCCCAGGTGGTGCACCAGATTCCCTCCTACGTGAGTCTGCCGGTTGTGTTCCTGTCGGAGCACTGGAACCTCGATCGCCAGATCGGGCTGATGAACGTCGGTGGCGACGCCCTGCTGCCGCTGCCGTTGCAGACCTCGCAACTCATCGCCACGGTGATCGCACGGGTCGAGCGCTACCGCACGCTGTCCGGCCTGATGCAGCACGACAGCCTGACCGGCCTGCTCAACCACTCTCGGCTGCAGCAGTATCTCGAGATCGAGTCGCTGCGGGCGATGCGACAGGCCCACCCGCTGTCCTTCGCCATGATCGATCTGGACCACTTCAAGTCCATCAACGACCAGTTCGGCCATCCGGTGGGCGATCGCGTGCTCAAGAACCTAGCGCGATTCCTGCGCAAGCAGCTGCGCAAGAGCGACATCGTGGGCCGTTATGGCGGCGAGGAATTCGCCATCGTGCTGACCGACACGGACGGCCCGGCGGCGGTGTCGGTGGTGGAGAAACTGTGCAGCGATTTCTCGCGCATCGAGCACGACATCGACGGCGCAGCGCTGACCGTCACGTTCAGCGCCGGGGTCGCCTCGATGCAGGGCCGGTCGTCCTCGCGTGAACTGGTGCTGGCGGCCGACCGGGCGCTCTACGTGGCCAAGCGCTCCGGTCGAAACCGGGTGGTATTCACCGACCGCGACTGAGCCGATCGCCGGAAGGCGGCGTGACGGCGGGCACAGCGCGAGCCAGCATTCAGGAGCGACCCGCCTCGGCCCCCGCGCCGTCCACCTGGGTCGGGAAGTTCAGCTTGAGCAGACGCTCGGCGTCGCGCTGAAGGTCGGTCAGACCCATGGCGCCGTAGGACTTCACCAGCACCACGAAGGCGCGTTCCAGGGCCGGCGCCTGGGGGTAGTTGTCGATGGCGTACTGCGCGCGAGTCACCGCGGCGACGTAGGCCCGCCGCCTCAGGTAGTACTCTGCGATCCGGACCTCGGACGAGGCCAGGGCATTGACCAGATAGCGCATGCGCTTGAGCGCGTCTGGCGCATAGCGGCTTTCCGGAAAACGCTCCACCAGTTCCTGCAGCGCATCGAAGGACTCGCGCATCGCCTGCGGGTCCCGCTCGGTCGGGTCCTGATCGGAGAGCTTCGCCACCAGCCCGAGATCCTCGTTGAAGCTGATCAGGCCCTTGAGGTAGTAAGCGTAATCGACATTCTCGTGGGTCGGATAGAGCTGGATGAAGCGGTCGCAGGTCGCGATCGCCGAGGCGCGCTCGTTGTCCTTGAAATACGCATAGGCGAGCTCGAGCTGGGCCTGCTGGGCGTAGCGTCCGTAGGGGTAGCGCGAACCGAGCTTCTCGAAAAGACCCACGGCCCGCTTGTAGTTCCCGGCGTCCAGTTCGGCCTTGGCCTCTCCGTAGAGCTTCTCCACCGCCCAGCCGCGGGTCTCATCCTTGGACTTGCCGGGTTCGCTGCTGCAGGCCCCGAGCAGCAGGGCGACCACGATTACCGCTAGAATTTTCGACATGACAGACGCAAGTGAAGGCACCGCCCATTATAGACCGGCGCCCGCCGCCCCCAGCCGCGAGGTGGCCCTGACGGCCGGGCTGGCCGGGCTGCGCCTCGATCAGGCGCTGGCGCGCTGCTTCCCCGAGTACTCCCGCAGCCAGTTGCGCACCTGGGTCGACGAGGGCCGCATCACCGTCGACGGCGTGGTCGCACCGCCCAAGCGCCGGGTACGCGGGAACGAGTGTGTCGTTCTCGAGTTGGCGGCCGCGACCGCACGCGACACCCCGGACCTGCCCGAGGACCATCCGCTGGACATCGTTCACGAGGACGGACAGATCATCGTCATCGACAAGCCCGCCGGCTTGGTGGTGCATCCCGGGGCCGGCAACCGCAGCGGCACCCTGCTCAATGCTCTGCTGGGGTACCGCCCCGCCCTCACCCAGTTGCCACGCGCCGGCATCGTCCACCGTCTCGACAAGGAGACCAGTGGCCTGATGGTCGTCGCCGGGACCCTCGAGGCCCAGACCGATCTGGTACGCCAGCTTCAGGCGCGGTCGGTGTCGCGCATCTATCATGCCGTGGTGACGGGGCGGCTGGAGCGCGCCGGCAGCGTCGACGCGCCGGTGGGCCGGCATCCGACCCAGCGCACGAAGATGGCGGTGGTGCAACGCGGCCGCCCGGCCCGCACGCACTACCGTCCACTGTCCGGCGGCGCCGACTGGACCCTCGTCGAGTGCAGCCTGGAGACCGGCCGGACCCACCAGATCCGCGTCCACATGCAGCACATCGGCCACCCCCTGCTGGGCGACCCGGTCTACGGCGGCGGCCGGCGCCCCGCCGAGGCGGTCGCCGTCCACGCAGCGAAGTTGGGGCGTCAGGCCCTGCACGCCGTGGCGCTCAGCCTCGATCACCCTGCCAGCCACGCGCGACTGACCTGGCACTCCCCCCTGCCATCAGATCTGCGCGCCCTACTGCAGGCACTGGAGACCGCATGCCCCTGACCACCACGGACTGCCTGATCCCCGACTGGCCTGCCCCGCCCGGGGTCCGCGCCCTGGTGACCACGCGCCGCGGCGGCGTGAGCACCGGTCCGTGGGGCGGCCTCAACCTCGGGAGCGCCGTGGGTGACGCCCCTCAGTCCGTGGCAAAGAATCGCGCCCTCCTGGAAGCCGTGCTGCCCGGCCCGGCACGCTGGCTGAGGCAGGTGCACGGAAACCGGGTGGTGAGGGCCGAGACCATGACCGGGCTGGAGGAGGCGGACGCCAGCGTCACCGCCGCGGAAGGGGTCGTGTGCGCGGTCCAGATGGCCGACTGCCTGCCCGTCCTGTTCGCCAGCGTCGACGGCAGTCGCGTCGCCGCCGCCCACGCGGGCTGGCGCGGGCTCGCCGCCGGTGTTCTCGAAAACACCCTCGAGGCCCTGGAGTGCGCACCGGCCGGGCTCATGGCCTGGCTCGGGCCCGCCATCGGACCCGAATGCTTCGAGGTCGGCGCGGACGTGCTGCAGGCCTTCGTCACCCGGGATGCCGGCGCCGGCGACTGCTTCCGGCCGCACGGACCGGGCAAGTGGCTGGCCAATCTGCCGGCACTGGCCCGGCGCCGTCTGCTGGCCGCCGGCCTGACCCGCGTTCACGGCGGCGGCCTGTGCACCTACTCGGATCCGGGGCGCTTCTTCTCCCACCGGCGCGACCGGGTCACGGGCCGCATGGCGGCCCTGATCTGGCGCACACCGGCGGCGGCCACGCTCAATCGGGCGGCGCCTCCCGGGTAAGTTCCCGGCGTTGCCGGTTGCGGCGCCGCTGCGGCACGCCGAACAGCCACAACAACAGCGACAGCGGCGCAAGTCCGTAGAAGACGAAAGTCAGGACGCCAGCCACGATGCTGGTCTCGGCCGCCGCCATCAACAGCGTGACGTAGAGCCACGCAATCGCCACGATGTACACCCACACCTCCGTTGGCATGCCGCCGACAGTTGGCCGGCGATGCGACAATGCTGCAGTGATCCCCCGCCAGCTCTCAGCGACCCGCGCCGCCCCGCGACCACCGCCCCGTGGACAGCACGTGCTTTCCCGGCACCCGGCCGCCGCACCCGGCCGGACCGGGGTGTGGCTGCGGCGCGCCCGTGGCGCCCGGTCGCCGTACAGCGGGCAGACGTCGCCGCGCGCGCTGGCCTGGAACCGCCGGGGCATCACCCGGTGCCCGCAGGCGCGCCCACGCCATGCCTCCTAGCGACCTCGACACCCTGCTGCAGGCCGCCGCCCGACTGGGCCCCGCCGCCTTTGCCAGAGCCATGGGCGGCCTGGACGGCGGCCCAGCCGCCGGAACCGTGGCCGAGGCCATGACGCACATGCTGCGCGAGCACCCGGAGGCCGTCGAGCGTGCGCTGACCGACTTCTACGAGGCCCAGCGTCTCCTGTGGGAACGCCATGGCGGCCCGACCGACGACACGCCATCCCCGAACCCGCCCACCTCGCAGTGGACCGATGCACCCTGGTTTCGTTTCCTGCGCGAGCAGCACGCGCTCTGGGCGCGTCTGGCGGACGACCTCGCCGGCCTTGCGTCCCCGTCCGACGTCGCCGGGCGCCGGTTCGCCTTCGCGCTGCGTCAGGCGGTCGATGCAAGCCATCCCGACAACTTCTTCGCCACCAATCCGGAGGCCATCCGCCGCGCCATCGACAGCGGTGGCGAGTCGGTCCGGCGCGGTCTGGAGAACCTGAGCCTCGACCTCGTGCGCGGCCAGATCACCCGCAGCGACGCCGCCGCGCTCGCGGTGGGACGCGATCTCGCGGTGACACCCGGCGCGGTGATCCATGAGACCGCCATCGCCCAGGTCATCCAGTACCGCCCGATGACCGGTCTCGTGCATCCGCGTCCGCTCCTGATGGTGCCGCCATTCATCAACCGCCACTACATCCTCGATCTGCGCCCGGACAACTCCCTCGTCCGCTTCGCCGTGTCACGGGGCTTCCAGGTGTTCCTCGTGTCCTGGCGCAGCGCCACCGAGGCGACCGCAGCCGCCACCTGGGACGACTACCTGCTGCATGGCGTGATGGACGCCCTGGACGTCGCGCTGGACGTGACGGGGGCCCGCCGGGCAAACCTGCTGGGCCATTGCGTGGGGGGCACGCTGGCCGCAAACGCGGCTGCGGTGCTCGCCGCCCGGGGAGACCGCCGTCTCGCCTCCCTGACCCTGCTCACCACGCTGCTCGATTTCGAGGCCCCGGGCGAACTGGGCCTGTTCGTCGACCCCGCCCAGGCCGATGTCTGGCGCGACACCCCCGGCGTCGTCGCGGGCACGCAACTGGCCGCCGCCTTCGCCAGCCTGCGCTCGCGCGAACTGATCTGGCATTTCGTCGAGCGCAACTACCTGTTCGGCGAGACTCCGCCCGTCATGGACCTGCTGCACTGGAACGGCGATCCGCTCGACATCCCCGCCCCCCTGCTTGGCCACTACCTTCGCAGCACCTACGTGGACAATGGGCTGGCGCGGCCCGGAGCCGCGCGTTGTCTCGACACCCCGGTGGACCTCGGTAGGGTGGGTGTGCCCGCGTACGCGCTCGCGGCGCGTCGCGATCACATCGTCCCCTGGGCCTCGGCCTACCGCAGCGCCCGTCTGCTCGGAGGGTCGTGCCGCTTCGTGCTCACGGGTGGCGGCCATGTTGCAGGCGTGGTCGACCCCCCAGGCCCGCAGGCGCGGGGCTGGGTTGGCGGCAACGCGATTGCTCCCAGGCCCGAAGAGTGGTTACATGCCAATACAGTCTCGCGGTCCTCGTGGTGGGAGGACTGGGCGCGCTGGCTCGCACGCCACGCCGGACGACGCCGGCCCGCACCCGCGGCCTGCGGCAATCCCCGGTACCCGCCCATGGCGGCAGCGCCGGGGTCCTTCGCGACCGGTCGGGCACAGGGTCAGGCGCCTGCGGCGGGATGAAACGCCCGCGGCAGCAAACCTTTTCACGCTGACACAGAGGAGAGTGACAAAATGCCGAAACGCATCGTGGTGGTGACCGGTGGCATGGGGGGCCTGGGCGAATCCATCTGCACGGGCATGGCAGACCAGGGCTACACCGTGGTGGCGACCTACTCGCCTTCCAACAAGACCTCGGATGCCTGGCTGGCCGCCATGCGCGAGCGCGGATACGCCTTCCATGCCGTTGCCTGCGACGTCGCGGACTACGACTCGTGCGCCGAGGCCGTGCGCCACATCGAGGCCACGGTTGGTCCGGTGGACGTGCTGGTCAACAACGCCGGCATCACCCGCGACATGACCTTCAAGAAGATGACCAAGGGTGACTGGGACGCCGTCATCAGCACCAACCTCGACAGCGTGTTCAACATGACGAAGCAGGTCATGGACGGCATGGTCGAGCGTGGCTGGGGCCGGGTGATCAACATCTCCTCGGTCAACGGCCAAAAGGGCGCCTTTGGCCAGACCAACTACTCGGCCGCCAAGGCCGGCATGCACGGCTTCACCAAGGCGCTGGCGCTGGAGGTTTCACGCAAGGGCGTGACGGTCAACACCATCTCCCCCGGTTACATCGGCACCAAGATGGTCACCGCCATCCCGAAGGACATCCTGGACTCCAAGATCCTGCCGCAGATTCCCGTGGGCCGGCTCGGCAAGCCCGAGGAAGTGGCTGGGCTCATCATCTACCTCGCCTCCGACGAGGCGGCCTTTCTCACCGGCGCCAACATCTCGATCAACGGCGGCCAGCACATGCAGTAGGGCAGAAACCCTGGCCCGGCGTTTTCCCAAGGGAGCAGGGCGGCAATGGTCGAGGGCGAAAAAAAACCCCGGTGGGGATGCCACCGGGGTGAAACCCTTATCTTTCGATAAAGGGGGAGGAGCCTGCTCCTGGCCACCGGCACCGCGTCGGGACGCCGATCAGCCATGTGTCCGCTCACATGAGAGCGGACTGGAAATTTTTCAAGCCTGTGCCTCTCTTATCGGCGCAACTGATGCTCCTGCATGCCCCGGCTGTGTCACCTCGCCGCGTGACGATGGACCGTAAGCTTTTTTTACACCCGTCATGCTGCCTCGCAACAACCGCATATGCAGCATCTCTCATCTCGCGCCCATCAACCCAAAGTGCAATTACCAGAGCGCCTCGTTGCTGCGATGCACAAGAAAATGGTAAATGCCGTTCACTCTTTGAGTCAACATTTTTTTGCGCGCCGCACCAATCCTCCGTTACATTCCGGCGCGCGAGGCGAACCCGACGGCATCCGTCCCCTGCCGCGCTCCGCGACGGCAGTAGAACACTGAACGAGGAACGTATGGCCGACACGATGCGCCTCATCAAGAAATACCCGAACCGCCGTCTGTACGACACGGCCACGAGCAGCTACATCACGCTGGCCGACGTCAAGGCATTGGTGCTGGAGCAGGTGAGTTTCAAGGTCGTGGACGCCAAGACCAGCGAGGACCTCACGCGCAGCATCCTGCTGCAGATCATCCTCGAGGAGGAGACAGCCGGCGCGCCCATGTTCTCCAGCGACATGCTGGCGCAGATCATCCGCTTCTACGGTCACGCCATGCAGGGCATGATGGGCAGCTACCTGGAGAAGAATATCCAGACCTTCCTGGAGATCCAGCGCAAGTTGCAGGAGCAGTCATTCGCGCGCCTGGGCGACAACCCCGTCGTCGGCGCCGATGCCTGGAGCCAGTTCGTCAAGATGCAGGGGCCGGCAATCCAGGGCCTGATGGGCAACTACCTCGAGCAGAGCGCCAACACCTTCGTCGAGATGCAGCAGCAGTTGCAGCGCCAGGCGCGCAGCATGTTCTCGGGTTTCCCGTTTCAGGGATTCGGCAATGCCGGAGAGTCCGGGGAAGAGCCGCCTGGTCCTGACACCGGCAATCCCCGCAAACCTGTCTGAACCACGATGACCGCGACAATGCGCCGGCGCCCCGAGGCGGCGCCGCGAGTGGGTTTCGTCTCCCTGGGTTGCCCAAAGGCCCTGGTGGACTCCGAACAGATCCTCACCCGGCTGCGGGCCGAGGGCTACGACATCTCCCCGTCCTACGACGGGGCGGACCTCGTGGTGGTGAACACCTGTGGCTTCATCGACTCTGCGGTTGAGGAATCGCTCGATGCCATCGGCGAGGCGCTCAAGGAAAACGGCCGCGTCATCGTCACCGGCTGCCTGGGCGCGCGCGGCGACGTGGTGCAACAGACCCACCCCAAGGTGCTGGCGGTCACCGGACCGCATGCCACCGACGAGGTGATGGGCGCCATCCATGAGCACCTGCCCAAGCCGCACGACCCCTTCACCGATCTGGTACCGCCTCAGGGCATCAAGCTCACGCCGCGGCACTACGCCTATCTGAAGATCTCGGAAGGCTGCAACCACCGATGCACCTTCTGCATCATCCCCTCCATGCGTGGCGATCTGGTGAGCCGTCCCGTGGGACAGGTGCTGCAGGAGGCCGAAACCCTGGTCCGCTCCGGAGTGCGCGAACTGCTCGTGGTCTCCCAGGACACCAGTGCATACGGCGTGGACGTCAAATACCGCACTGGCTTCCACAAGGGCCGCCCGGTGAAGACCCGCATGACCGAACTGGTGCGGGCAATGTCGGACCTCGGCGCCTGGATACGCCTGCACTACGTTTACCCCTACCCGCACGTGGACGAGGTGGTGGAGCTCATGGCTGAGGGGCTGGTCCTGCCCTACCTCGACGTGCCCTTCCAGCACGCCAGCCCACGGATCCTGCGCGCCATGCGCCGTCCCGCCAGCGCCGAGAACAATCTGGCGCGGGTGCGGGCCTGGCGTGCCGCCTGCCCGGACATCACCCTTCGCTCCACCTTCATCGTCGGATTCCCCGGCGAGACCGAGACCGACTTCGAGGACCTGCTGAGCTTCATCGAGGAGGCGCAACTCGACCGCGTCGGCTGCTTCACCTACTCGCCGGTGGAGGGCGCGACCGCCAACCAGCTGCCCGACCCGGTGCCGGAAGCGCTCAAGGAGGAGCGCCGCGCGCGCTTCATGGAGTTGCAGGCGGCGATCTCGGCCCGCCGGCTGGAGTCCCGCGTGGGGCGCGAGATGACCGTGCTGGTGGACTCGGTCGACCGCCGGCAGGCCGTCGCTCGCAGCGCCGCCGACGCGCCGGAGATCGATGGCGTCGTGCTGGTCTCGCCGCCCACCGGGCTGAAGGTCGGCGAGTTCGCCCGCGTGCGCATCACCGGCTCGGACACCTACGACCTCCAGGCCGTCCCGGTCGCCTGAGGTCTGCCGCAGTCGCCGCGACGGCATGTGGGAGCGCCTGAAGCGCTGGGCCAGGACCCTGCACCGCGACGTCATGAGCCTGTGGTTCGCCGCCCGCGATCCGCGCACGCCTGCGACCCCGCGACTGCTCGCCCTGGCGCTGGCCGCCTACGCGCTGTCGCCCATCGACCTCATCCCGGACTTCATCCCGGTCCTGGGCTACCTGGACGAACTCATCCTGCTGCCCGCCGGGATCTGGCTTTGCCTGCGTCTGATCCCTGCGCCGGTGCTGACCGATGCCCGTGCCGAGGCCGATCGCTGGTTCGTCGAGCGACGCGGCAAGCCCCGCAGCCTCGCCGGCGCGGCCGTGATCATTCTGGTGTGGCTGGGTCTGGTGCTGCTGGGCTGGCACTGGTGGCGGGCGTGACGCCCGCCAGGAAGTCCACCGCCTCGGCCTCGACGCGGCTGCGCCGCATGCCCGGCAGGCTCTGCCAGATGCGGCGCCCGTAGGGCTTGTCGACCAGCCGCGGGTCGCAGATGACCAGCACGCCGGTATCCTGCTCGTCTCGGATGAGCCGGCCGGCTCCCTGCTTCAGTGTGATCACCGCCTGTGGCAACTGGTAGTCCATGAAGGGGTTGCCGCCGCCGGCGCGGATACGCTCGATGCGCGCCTGCAGCACCGGATCGTCCGGCGGCGTGAACGGCAGCCGGTCGATCACCACCAGCGACAGCGTCGGCCCGCGCACGTCCACCCCCTCCCAGAACGACTGGCTGCCCACCAGAATCGCGTTTCCGAGCCGGCGGAACCGCTCCAGCAGTTCGGTCCGCGCGCCCTCGCCCTGCACCAGCACCGGCAGTTCCAGGCCGCGCTGCTCCAGGGCCCGCTGGATCAACTCGCGCGCCTCGCGCATCGCCCGCAGGCTGGTGAACAGGCAGAAGGCCCGGCCACCGCTGGCCTCGATCAGCGGCATGGCGCGGTCCACCACCGCGGCCGTGAACTGCGGTGTGTTCGGATCAGGCATGCCGCTGGGCACGTACAGCATCGCCTGGCGGGCATAGTCGAAGGGGCTGTCCCAGCAGCGGCTGCGCGCGTCGTCGATGCCCAGTTGCGCCAGGTAGTGCGAGAAATCCCCCCGCACCGACAGCGTCGCCGAGGTCAGTACCCAGGCGCGCGCGCCCTCCTCCACCTGGCGGCGGAACATCGGCCCGACCGACAGCGGCGTGCTCTGCAACTGCACCGAGGCACCGAACACCTCCACCCAGCGCACCATGTCCGGGTCGTCCTCGCCCAGCCAGGCCTGAAGCAAGCCCTGCTGTTCGAGGGCCCGCTCCCAGCAGCGCTTAAGTCCCTCGCTGCGCTCGGCCTGGGTCTCGAGCAAGGCGCTCATGCGCTCCAGCGTCTCCAGCAGCAACCGGGCCGCCGGCAGTAGTGCCTTGCGGCGCATCGCCTCCTCGAAGCTCAGGCGCCCGCCGTCGTTGACGAACACCAGCCGCAGGTCGCGCGCCGCCTTGTCGGTGGCGCGGGCCGCCTCGGCCAGCTCGGGGAAGTCCCGCGCCCCGGCAGCCACCTCGCCGCGCACGTCCCGCGCCAGTTCCACCAACTGGCCGGTGGACACGTTGCGGCCGAAGAACACGCTCGCCGTGGCCGGCAGCTGGTGGGCCTCATCGAGAATCACGGCGTTGCACTTCGGCAGCAACTCGCCAGCGCCCTCGTCGCGCAGCATCACGTCGGCGAAGAACAGATGGTGGTTGACCACCACCACGTCCGCCTCCAGCGCCTCGCGACGCGCCTTGAGGACGAAGCACTCCTGGTGGTTCGGGCACTCCTGGCCCAGACAGTTCTCGCGCGTCGAGGTCACCTGCGGCCAGACCGAAGCATCCTCGGGGACGTCCGGCAGGCCGCCGCGGTCGCCCGTGAGGCTGGTGCGGGCGTGACGCGCGATGCGCTCGAGGTAGTCGACGTCCGCGCGGCTCTCGAAGCGCCCGTCGCGCCGGGCGCGTTCCAGATGGTAGTGGCAGATGTAGTTGGCGCGGCCCTTGAGCAGGGCGATGCTCACCGGCACACCCAGGGCCTCGCGCACCATGGGAAGGTCACGCTGGAACAGCTGGTCCTGCAGGGTCTTGGTGCCAGTGGAGACGATCACCTTGCCGCCCGAGAGCAGCGAGGGGACGAGATAGGCGAAGGTCTTGCCAGTGCCCGTGCCCGCCTCGGCCACCAGCACCGCCCGGTCCTCCAGCGCGGCG
>JBILUV010000199.1:0-6800 GCA_044370825.1 Burkholderiales bacterium
GCTGCCGATCGAATCCCGGGATGCACCCGCACGCGAGATCTGTCCCGTGAGCCCGGCAAGCCCAGACCGCCCCGCCCTGGCCGCCGGCCTCCAGAAGCTTCACACGGCGCCCGCCGCCGTGGACGATGAGGCGCTCGCGGCGTGGACGCTGTTCACGCTCCAGCAGGGGCTGGGCCTGCCGCGTGTTCTTTACGCCGCACCGGCCACCGCCGAGCGCCGACGACTGGAGCCACGTTTCCGCCTGGTCTCGGGACAAGGCGCCGGCGAATGGTGTCGCGACCTGAGCATGCCGCTTGGTGGCGCCGATCTGTTCTCGTACCTCTTCCATACCCCGAAAGGCCTCCTCGCCGCCGGCGATAACCGCCAACGCATCGCCGGCCTGCTGCTCCCCGACCAGCGCCGGGCGGTGGGGGAGGGGGATTTCCTCTTGATGTCCGTGTTCGCCGGCACCGAGCCGAGGGGCATAGTACTGGCCGACCGGGGCGGGCCTGAAAATCCCATTTCGGAGGAGCTCTATCTATCCGCCAAGGCGGTGTGCCAGACGCTCTCCAGGCGCCTGACGGCCAGGAATCACCATTGAGCAGAGGCGAACGACCTCCGAGAGCGGCCCCTCGCGGAGGGCTCGGGTTCGCCCTCTACCTGCGGCAGGGGGAGGCCGAGAGCGGCCCTTATCCGCGTGGTCTGCTCGAGCGATACGTGGAACTCGGCAGGGTGCGCCCAGGCGATGAACTCAGCGAGGATGGCCTGCATTGGCATCCCGCTGCGAGCATGCTGCCGGGCCTGACGGCGCTGGAGTCGGCACCAGCCGCTGACCCTGCCCAATGGGACGTCGAACGCCGACGTGCACGCCTGCGCTGGATCGAGGAGCGGGGGGGCGCAGAGCGCCGTAGACACGAGGGCGACGCGATCCAGATTCCCGTGAGATCGAGCAAAGACCGCCGCTCCACAACATCCCGCTCCATCCCGCCGCGCCCAGACGACGACCGCGACAACCCGACTCGGTGGAAACGTTGGAATTCCGCTTTCGCAGTCCTTGGACTCGTCGTTGGCGTGGTCCTGGTGGCCCTGTTGCTGTCGACCCTCGCACCGGGGTTAGTCATCCGGTTCCCGTCACCCGGCCACTGAACCCGCGCCGCCGCCACTCGTAGAAGAGCAGGGTCGCCGCGGCTGCGGCGTTGAGCGACTCGACACCGGCTGCCATGGGGATGGCAAGGCTCGCCGCCGACCGCTGCAGCAGATCGGGGCTGACGCCGCGGCCCTCGGCGCCGATCACGAAGCCGCAACGCGCGGGCAGCTCGATGTCGAACAGCGAAACGCCTCCGCCGGCATCCGCCGCGAACACGGGTACTCCCGTTTGCTCCGTGTCTGCGACGAGATCGCATCCCTCCCGGACCGGCAGCAGGAACTGCGCACCCATGCCGCCCCGCAGGCTCCTCGGCGACCATGCGTCGGCGCACTGGGGCGACAGAAGGGCACCGATGCCACCCGCGGCCACGGCGGAACGCAGAATGGCACCCAGATTGCCAGGATCCTGCACCCCGTCCACCAGTACGAAAAACCCGCTGCGGGAGGCGGGAGGCCAGGGCAGTTCCGGCCAGGGCACCACAGCCAGCAGACCCGTTGGCGTCTCGACCGGTGTGCACAGCGAAAACACTGGGCCTGGCAGCACCAGCGCCTCGGCACCGGTGGATACCTCCACCCAGGCAGCGATCTCGGGCGTACGCAGCGATTCGGCGCGGAATACAAGCTGGCAGCCCGCGAGCCCGAAGGCGTCGCGGTAGGCCTGGATCACATGCACGCCGTCCAGGACTAACAGCCGGTCCATGCGGCGATGCCGCGCGGAGGTGGACAGACGCACCAGTTGCCTCACTGCGGGATTGTCCCGCGAGGTGATGGACTTCAAGTGCGTCCCCATGGCATCGAGGGCTGAGGCGAACTCCCGGACGGACGGCCGGATGGCAGGAATCGGTGGCGACCATCGATGTGTTCGGCAACCCAGGCCCCCACATCTCTCATATTTAACATAATATGCATTATGCGCTCAGCATCGATGGCTGTGGAGGAGGTCGTCGTCGTGCGCTCACCGGTCGCATCACGCCCGCAACAGCGGCCCGCCGCCAGTGCCCGATCCGATCATGACACCGGGACGACAGCGCCGGTCGGCTCCCGACTCGGAATCACCAGCATGGCGCTCACGCCTGGGCGTGGCGGAACAGTCGGAAGAAATTCTCCCGGGTCAGCTCGGCGATACGCTCGACCGGCTCGCCCCGCACCTCGGCGACGCATCGTGCAACGTGCGGCACGAAGGCTGGCTCGTTGGTCTTTCCCCGATGCGGCACAGGCGCCAGGTATGGCGAATCGGTCTCGATGAGCAGCCGGTCCGGCGGCACGCGGGCCGCAACTTCGCGCAGATCCTGAGCGCTCTTGAAGGTCACGATTCCCGAGAACGAGATGTAGAACCCCTGATCCAGCGCCGCCCGTGCCACCTCCCAGGTCTCGGTGAAACAGTGCATCACACCGCCGGCATCGCCCGCGTGGTGGGCGCGCATCATGTCGATGGTGTCCTCCGAGGCGGAGCGCGTGTGAATGATGAGCGGCTTGCCGGTGCGACGCGCCGCCTCGATGTGCTGCTCGAACCGGGACTTCTGCGCTGCGGCGCGCTCCGGATGACGGTAGAAATCGAGCCCGGTCTCCCCGATGGCGACCACCCGCGGGTGGTCGGCCAGCGCGACCAGCCTGTCGGCGTCCGGCTCGAGCCCTCCGTCATGATCGGGGTGCACCCCGACCGAGGCATACACCTCCGGGAAGCGCTCCGCGAGCGCCAGCACCCTGGGGAAGTTCTCCATGTCGACGCTCACACACAAGGCGTGCGTGACTCCCGCCTCCTGCATCGCCGAGATCACCGCGTCGCCGCGCGCGTGGAACTCCGGAAAGTCGATGTGGCAATGAGAGTCGACGAATGGCATGCGGTTCAGAGGGTATGGGTGGGCTGCGTCGTTTTTGCGAAGCCGGCGAGAAGGGTCTCGATGCGCGCACGGGCGTGGCGGCCGGTCTCGTCGTCCTTGAACTGCACCCCGATCCCAGGGGCCTTGTTCCCCTGAGCACCCGGGGGCGTGAGCCAGACCACGTGGCCGGCAGCCGGCAGTCGCGTGTCCTCTCCCGGCAGCGAGATGAACATGAAGACCTCGTCGCCGAGCCGGTAGGTCTTGTTGGTCGGTATGAACAGGCCGCCGCCACGCAGGAAGGGCATGTAGGCCGCGTACAGGACCGCCAGCTCCTTGATATTGAGCGACAGCGCGCTGGTGCGCACTGCCGCCGCCTTTTGCGCAGTGGTACTGGACATGCTCACCCCCGGTCCAACATCGACATGTAGCCCAGCAGCAGTTCCTCCGCCGCCAATCGGGGATTCAACGGGTGTTCCAGCAGTCTTCTTGAGTGTCCCAGCTGTCGCAACAGTGCGAAAAGGGCTTCCGGGGCTGCCCTCGGAGCGCAGCGCCGGAGCTCCTCCGCCTGGTCCGGGTGATACCGTGGCTCAATGGCATGCCGCGCCGCCAGCAGGTCGAGGCACCACGTCTGCAGCAGATGCACCAGATGGGCCAGTTCGACTGCATCGGCCATGTCCAGCAAACGGACCTCGCGGCGCCCACCCCGCGGAACAGCGAGTCCCGGGAGCAGGCGGTCTCGCGCCGACCAGTAGGCCGCGGGCAGCTGGGCCGCCGCCAGCGGGGCCTGCCCGACCTGCGCCAGTGCGAGCTCAGGCTGGCTTACCTTTTGGGCACCCACCCAGGCGCGCGCCTCCTGCCGTGAAGGCCCTTGCAGGCGAAGCAGCCGGCAGCGGCTGCGGACGGTGGCGGGCAGGCGCTCCACCGACCGCGCCACCAGGACCAGATGGGTGCGTGCCGGCGGCTCCTCGAGAATTTTCAGCAAGGCATTGGCTGCCGCCAGGTTCATGCTGTCGGCAGGCCACAGCAGCGCCACCCGGGCGTGGTCGCGGGTCGCGGACTTCTGCAGAAACACCGTGAGGGCACGGATGTCCCCCACCGCGATGTTGGTGCGGTCGCGCTTGCGCTCCTCGGTCGTCGGCGCCGCATCGTCCCCCGAGTCGTCGTGGTCCGGGGCGTCGGCGCCGAGCACCAGCATGTCGGGGTGCCTCCCCTGCCCCGCCCAGCCGCAATCCTGACACTGGCCGCAGGCCTGGCCATCGGCCGATGGCGTCGGACACAGAGCCCCGAGCACGATGGCCCAGCCAAACTCTCTCAACCCCGCGCCCGCAGCACCGGAGACCAGCACCGATTGCGCAACTCCCGACGCAAGGCCGGCGCGCTGCCAGGCCTCCCGGTGCCAGGGCAACAGCGAGGGGGTCTGTGCATTCACGCCAGCAAGCCCTCCACCACAGCCGACAATGCGTGCTCGACCTCGGTGCGCGGCGCGGCTGCATTCAGGGTCAGCACCCTGCCCGGTTCCCGCCGCGCGAGGTCCAGATAGGCTTGTCGGACCCGTTCATGGAACTCGAACTGCTCGCGCTCGAAGCGATCCGACTCCCCGCCCCTGGCCCGCAAGCGCCCCTGGGCGACATCCACCGGGGCGTCGACCAGCACCGTCAGGTCGGGCGACAATCCCTGCTGCACCCAGTCACGCAATTGCTCGAGTCGCCTCAGCAGCATGCCACGGCCGCCACCCTGATAGGCGAAAGTCGCGTCGGTGAAGCGGTCACACAGCACCCACGCACCACGATCCAGGGCGGGTCGTATGACGTCGACCAGGTGCTCGGCGCGTGCCGCGAACACCAGCAGGGTCTCGGTGTCGGCACTCGCCCGGGTCGCAGGGTCGAGCAGCAGCCCCCGGATCGCCTCCCCCAGCGGTGTACCGCCCGGCTCGCGCGTCGCCACCACCTCCACACCGCGTTCCGCGAGCAGACCGCGCACGACGCCCAGGGCGGTGCTCTTTCCCGCGCCGTCGATGCCCTCGAAGGTGATGAAATGTCCCCTGACCATGACTCAGCGCCTCTGGTAGCGGTTGACCGCCCGGTTGTGGTCATCCAGGTTGTCGGAGAACTCTGAAGTGCCATCGCCTTTCGCAACGAAGTACAGGGCACGCGAGGTTGGCGGATTGGTTGTCGCGCGCAGCGCTTCCGCGCCGGGAGCCGCGATTGGCGTAGGTGGCAGACCCGCCCGCACGTAGGTGTTGTAGGGTGAGTCACTCTCGAGATCGGCGCGACGCAGGTTGCCATCGAAAGACTTACCCATGCCATAGATCACCGTCGGATCGCTCTGCAGGCGCATGCCGATGCGCAGACGGTTTGAGAACACCGCCGCGATCCTCGGGCGGTCCTCGGCGCGGCCAGTTTCCTTCTCGACGATGGAAGCGAGGATCAAGGCCTCGTAAGGGGTGGCCATGGGCACGTCGCTCGCGCGTTCCCGCCACGCGCGCTCGAGCATGCCGCGCATGTGGGCGTAGGCCTTGCGCCACACCACCAGATCGCTGGAACCGGCGGCGAACTGATAGGAATCCGGGAAGAACAGCCCTTCCGGATGCTTCTCGATGGCACCGATCCGCTCCAGCAAGGTACCCACCGACCATCCCGTCGTCTCGTGTCTGAGCCCGGGATGGGCATCCATGGCGGCGCGCATCTGGGAGAAGGTCCAGCCCTCGACGAAGCGGATGCGGTCGCGAACCGCATCCCCCCGGATCATCGCTGCCAGAAGATCGTTCACCGACATCCCGGGGCGGATCTCGTACACCCCCGCCTGCAGCCGTTCAGCCCCGCCATGCAGCCGGGCCTCGACGATGAAAACCAGCGCATGGGGAACAAGGCCTTTGGCCTGCATCTGCCGCGCCAGGCTGCGCAGCCCGGAGCCTGGTTCGAGTATCACACGCACCGGCAGGCCGTTGACCGGCAATGCCGACCCGGCGTGATGCCGAAAGCCGATACCACCCGCCAGACCGATGACGAGAATGACGACCGCTGCGATGATCGACTTGTGCAAACGCATCATCATCCCGGTGCATGTTCTTCACCGGCCATCGGCCGGAAGCCCCGCGGACCGACACTGCTGATCCGGGTGGTCAGGCCGTCCGACGCGCCTATCGCAGCCCCGCCGTCAGCGCTCACGACCGAGATCGCCCGGGTGGACCTGCCGGCCTCGGACCGGCGCGGCCCCAACCTTCGCCAAGGCGTCAGACAGCGCGGAACACCAGCGAGCCGTTGGTGCCCCCGAACCCGAAGGAATTCGACAACGCCGCACGAATCCTCATGTTACGCGCCGTCAGCGGTACGTAGTCCAGATCGCACTCGGGGCTGGGCTGATGCAGATTGATCGTGGGGGGCGCAACCTGATCGCGGATGGCCAGCACGCTGAAAATGGCCTCGACACCGCCGGCAGCACCCAACAGGTGGCCGGTCGCCGACTTGGTGGAACTCACGGCGAGGCGGGCGGCGTGTTCTCCGAAACAGCGCTTTACCGCCACCGTCTCCGCCACATCGCCGAGCGGCGTCGAGGTGCCATGCGCGTTGATGTAATCGATTTCGTCGGTGTTCATGCCGGCCACCCGCAGCGCGTTGCGCATGCATCGGACTGCTCCGTCACCGTCCTCGCAGGGAGCAGTCATGTGGTTCGCGTCGGCGCTCATGCCGTACCCCGCGAGTTCGCAATAGATGCGAGCACCGCGCGCCCTGGCAAATTCGTATTCCTCGAGGACCAGCACCCCTGCCCCCTCACCCAGCACGAAGCCGTCACGGTCGGCATCCCACGGCCGGCTCGCGGTGGCCGGATCGTCGTTGCGCGTCGACAAGGCCCGCA
>JBILUV010000263.1:0-4881 GCA_044370825.1 Burkholderiales bacterium
AAACCCACCGACCCCGAGCGGGCTGATGGCGGCCTCGGCTCCTCCGGCGACGACGACATCGGCGTCCCCATACTCGATAAGCCGACCGGCTTCGCCGATGCAGTGGGTCGAGGTCGTGCAGGCTGTCACGATGGCCAGATTCGGCCCCTTGAATCCGTGGCTGATCGAGAGCGTCCCGGCGATCATGTTGATGATGCTGCCAGGAATGAAGAACGGCGATATCTTCTTTGCCCCACCCTCGAGCAGCGCGCTGTGCGTGTCTTCGATGAGCGGAAGTCCGCCGATGCCGGAGCCTATCACCACACCGATGCGCTCCGCGGTCTCCGGCATGGCCTGGATGCCGGCGTCCCGGATGGCTTCGTTGGCCGCCACCAGACCGTAGTGGATGAAGGTGTCGAGACGCCGAGCCTCCTTGGCAGGAAGATGCTTCGTCACGTCGAAATTCTTCACCTCGCCAGCGATCTGGGATGCAAACGGCGACGCATCGAAGCGCGTGATGCCCGCGATGCCCGACCGTGCGGCGATGATGTTGCCCCAGGCTTCCGCCACCCCGACACCGGTGGGGCAGACGATCCCCAGCCCGGTCACAACGACCCTGCGCTTTGCCAATGCGACTCCGGAGGAAGAGGGGCGCGGCGGACCCGCGCCGGACGGTTACTTGCTGTTAGCGTTGATGTAGTCGATCGCCTGCTGCACCGAGGTGATCTTCTCGGCTTCCTCGTCCGGGATATCGCACTCGAACTCCTCCTCGAGGGCCATGACGAGTTCCACCGTATCGAGGGAATCCGCACCCAGGTCGTCCACGAAGGTGGACTCTGTCTTGATGTCGGCCTCATTCACGCCAAGCTGCTCCGCAACGATGCGCTTGACGCGTTGTTCGACGCTTTCCATTGATGTTCCCTTCCGTTTTGTTGAATAAGGTGTCGACCAGAGCACCCGTCGCCGTGTACAGGCCACGCGACCACCAGTGCTCCCTTGGCCGACGATCCTGTGTGCCGCCGGCATCTTACCAAAACAAGGCCCGGATGGAGACCCGCTCCAGGCCATCACTGCGTCATCCCGTGCTCCGCCCGAATGCACGAAGCGCGTGACACCGCCCCTACTCCATCAGCATGCCGCCGTTCACGTGCAGCGTGCTGCCGGTCACGTAACCCGCGCCGTCGGAGGCCAGGAAGGTCACGGCAGCCGCCACTTCCCCGACCTGCCCGAACCGCGCCAGCGGCACCTGGCCCACCAGGGCATCACGCTGCGCCTCGGTGAGCGCGCGCGTCATGTCGGTGTCGATGAAGCCGGGCGCAACGCAGTTCACGGTGATGCCGCGGCTGCCCACCTCGCGGGCCAGCGACTTCGAAAACCCCGTCAGGCCCGCCTTGGCGGCAGCATAGTTGGTCTGGCCGCCATTGCCCGCATGCCCGACCACCGAGGTGACGTTGATGATCCGCCCCCAGCGCGCTTTCATCATGGGGCGCACCGCAATCTTGCACAACTGGAACACCGAGCGCAGGTTGGTTGCCATCACCGCATCCCATTCCTCGTCGCGCATTCGCATGAGCAGATTGTCGCGGGTGATGCCGGCGTTGTTCACCAGGATGGACACATCGCCCATCTCCTCCTGGACCTTCTGGAATATGGCCGCCACCGCCGCTGCATCGGAGACATCGAGGGCGTAGCCCCGGCCCTGGATGCCGGCCTCTGCAAACGCATCGGTGATGGCCTGGGCGCCACTGTCCGTGGTGGCGGTGCCCGCCACCCGCGCCCCTGCAGCGCCAAGACCCTCGGCAATGGCGCGACCGATGCCGCGGGACGCGCCCGTGACCAATGCGAGCTTTCCGTTCATGCCGTCTCTCCCTGGGCGATGGCCGCAATGGTGTCCGTGATCACCTGTCCGGACGACAGGGTGACGGCCGTCGCGCCAGTGATGATGCGCCGCACCAGCCCGTGCAGCACCTTGCCGGGACCGCACTCGACGATGCGGCCGGCGCCCTCCCGCAGTTCCAGAGCCTGAACCGTCTCGATCCAGCGCACCGGACTGTAGAGTTGTCGCACCAGCGCGTCCCGGATGTCAGCGGGATGATCCACCAAAGCAACATCGACGTTGTTGACCACGGGGATGCGCGCCGGACGGAGCTCGCAGGACCCGAGCGCGTGTGCGAGCACCTCGGCTGCCGGTCGCATGAGCGAGCAGTGGGCCGGAACACTCATCGGCAGCATCACAGCTCGCTTGGCGCCACGCGCCTTGCAGGCCTCGATCGCCCGCTCGACCGCCGCGCGGGCCCCCGAAATCACAATCTGACCGGGTGCATTGAGGTTGGCGGGCGAGACCACCTGCCCCTGGCCCGCCTCGGCGCAGGCTGCCTCGACCTCGGGCACGTCCAGACCCAGGATGGCAGCGATGCCCCCCTGCCCTGCCGGCACCGCCGCCTGCATGGCCTCGCCACGCGCCCGCACGACCCGCACGGCATCGGTGAAGTCGATGACCTCCGCGACCACCAGCGCCGCGTATTCCCCCAGGCTGTGTCCCGCCAAGACGGCCGGCTCGCCACCACCCGCCGCGCGCCAGGCCCGATATATCGCAACGTCCGCAGCGAGCATGACGGGCTGCGTGTTGGCCGTCTGATTGAGATCGGCCTCGGGGCCGGCTTCGGTCAGCGCCAGCAGATCCTGACCCAGGGCAGCGGAGGCTTCCTCCAGAGTGGCCCGCACCACGGGGTGGTCCGCGTAGTCGCGCAGCATCCCGACCGACTGCGATCCCTGTCCGGGAAAGACGAAGGCTGTTTTCATGTTCATGAGGATGAGTGGATGAGGAATTACCAGCGCAACAGCACGGCGCCCCAGGTGAAGCCGCCGCCGACCCCCTCCAGCAGCACGTGCTGTCCGGCAAGTATGCGTCCATCGCGCACCGCCTGATCCAGCGCGAGCGGGATCGATGCCGCCGAGGTATTGCCATGCGACTCCACCGTGCAGACCACGCGCTCCATGGGCAGCCCGAGCCGTTTCGCGGTGGCATCGATGATCCGGATGTTGGCCTGATGCGGGACGAACCAGTCGATATCCGCGGCCGTGAGCCCGGCGGCCTGCAACACCTCGTCCGCGACGTCGGCCAGGGCGCGCACCGCAAGCTTGAACACCGCGCTACCGTCCATGCGCACGAACGGATCCCCGGTGACACGGCCGCCATCCACCTGCCCGGGAACGGACAGGATTGCCGTGTGGGCTCCGTCAGCATGCAGGCGCGTGGCGAGAATGCCCGGAGTGTCTCCCGCCTGCAGCACCACTGCACCCGCACCGTCTCCGAACAGCACACAGGTACCACGGTCGGACCAGTCCAGCAGATGCGAGAACACCTCCGTGCCCACCACGAGGGCATTCCGGGCCTGACCGGTGCGGATGAACATGTCCGCCAGGGACATGGCATAGACGAAACCGCTGCACACTGCCTGCACGTCGAAGGCCGGAAAGCCGCCCACTCCAAGCTTGCCCTGCAGGATGCAGGCGGTGCTGGGAAACACCATGTCGGGCGTCGTGGTGGCCACGATGAGCAGGTCGAGGTCACCAGCCTGCAGCCCCGCCATGTCCAGGGCCCGGCGGGCCGCTTCCAGGCCCAGGTCGCTCGCCGTCCGGCCCGGCTCGGCGATGTGCCGGCTGCCGATGCCGGTGCGCGTGCGGATCCACTCGTCCGACGTGTCGACGGTACGGGCGAGATCGTTGTTGGTGACGACCCTGCCGGGCAGGAACGCACCGGTCCCCGCGATACGCGAGTGGATCACGAAGCAACCGCCTCCGCCTCCGCCACCGCCATCGTCACCGTTGGTTCCATGCGCTCGCGGATGCGGTCGAGCAGACCATTGCGCACCTCGTCGAAGGCGCGTTCGATCGCGAAGCCGAAGGCGAAGGCGTCGGCCGACCCGTGGCTCTTCACCACGATGCCGCGCAGGCCGAGCAGGCTCGCGCCGTTGTATCGACGGTGGTCCACACGCGTCTTGAACCGACGGATCACGGGCAGGGCGATGAGTGCGATCAGCCGGCAATAGACGCTGCGGGTGAACTCCTCGCGCAGGTAGGCTCCCAGCATCTGGGCGAGTCCCTCCGAGGTCTTGAGGGCGACGTTGCCGACGAAGCCGTCGCACACGACGATGTCCGTGGTGCCCTTGTAGATGTCGTCGCCTTCGACGTTGCCGTGGAAATTGAGACCGCTCGCCCGCAACAGATCTCCTGCGGTCTTGGTGACCTCGTTGCCCTTGATGTCCTCTTCGCCGATATTGAGCAGACCCACCGACGGCCGCTCCGAGCCGTCGATGGCACTGGCCAGGGCGCTGCCCATGTGTGCGAACTGCAGCAGGTGTTCCGGGGTGCAGTTGACGTTCGCGCCGAGGTCCAGCATCACAGTGCGGCCACGCTGCGTCGGCAGATAGGAGGCGATGGCGGGGCGTTCCACGCCGGGCAGCATCTTGAGGACAAAGCGCGCCATGGCCATCAGGGCGCCAGTGTTGCCGGCGCTCACGCAGCAGTCGGCTTCGCCCTGTTTCACCAGGTCGATCGCGACCCGCATCGAGGAATCACGTTTGTTGCGCAGCGCGCTGGCTGGCGCCTCGTCCATGTGAACCAACCCGGCCGCGTGGTGGATCCGAAGCCGCTCCGAGACTGCCACGCGCGCCGCGGACAACTGGGCCAGAAGATCCTCCTCACGCCCTACCAGGATCATGGTTGCGTCAGGGGTGTGTTCCAGGAACTTCACCGCGGCCGGGACGGTGACACGGGGTCCGTGGTCCCCGCCCATGCAGTCGATCGCGATTCGAACCGTCAAGTGGACGTCCCCCGAGGCAGAGATGTGGGCTGGCGCGAGGTCGGGTCAGCGGGTGCCGTACCGAGGCGTCCTCGCGT
>JBILUV010000194.1:0-7133 GCA_044370825.1 Burkholderiales bacterium
GCCAGCCCTGTCAAACGGCTTCGTCAAACACGGCAAGCACGAGGCCCTGGCGGACATCCGGGAATCGATCGAGGAACTGCGCTACTACAGGGAGCACTTCATCCGGCTTTGAGCGCCGGGAGTTCAGGCGTGGGTGCGGTCGCGGAATTCCGCGAGTTCGACCAGCAGCCTCGACACCAGGGCGGCGAGCGCGGGGAACTGCGCACGGCCGGCTTCGACGTCGCCGACGCTGCAGGCGCGCTCCACCAGCAAGGCCTGATCGCGCACCGCAGTCGCCGCCAGCGTGGCGACGGTTCCCTTGAGGGTGTGAGCGTGCCGCCGTGCCGTCGGTGCATCCGGGGAGATGAGTGCTTCGCGCAGCGCATCACGCTGGCGCACCAGTTCGGCCATCGCGATGACGACCACTTCGTGCATCAACTGTTCGTCGCCACCCAGCATGTCGAGGGCCTCGGCGTGACGGAACAGTTCGACCTCCACCGCAACGGCGGGGTCTCGCTGGCCGACGCTGGAGTACCGGGTCGGGACGACGTGTTCGGCGAGGTGATTCATCGGTTCCGTCCAGGTCGGATGCCTCGTCTCGAGGAGGATCTGATCAGGCCGCTCGATCCGCGCGAGCTGATCAGATCATTCTTAACGGTCGGACGGCGGCGCACTTGAACGCCAGGCTAGCACCGCATCGACCAGCCCCCGGGTCGAGGCGTCGAGCGCCGGTCCGGGCCCACCCTCGACCAGGGGGGGCACGAGGCGGCTGGCGAGCTGTTTCCCGAGTTCAACACCCCACTGGTCGAAGGGGTTGATGTTCCACAGCACAGCCTGCACGAAGACGCGGTGCTCGTAGAGGGCGATCAGCGCCCCCAGCGCTGCCGGCGAGAGGCTCTCCAACAGGATGGTGGTGCTCGGGCGATTGCCGGGAAAGGCCCGGTAGGGCGCCAGCCGTGCCGCATCCCCGGCATCCATCCCGCCTGCCAGCATTTCCGCCAACGCCTGTTCCTGCGATTTCCCGAAGGCCAGGGCCTGGGACTGCGCCAGGCAGTTGGCAAGCAGGATCTCCTGGTGCGGTGGCAGTTCGCCAGTGCCACGAGCGACTGCGATGAAGTCGGCCGGCGCTGTCTGGGAGCCCTGGTGCAGCAACTGGAAGAACGCGTGCTGACCATCCGTGCCCGGTGCGCCCCAAAGCACCGGTCCGGTGTCGTAATCAACCAGGACGCCATCGCGATCGATGCGCTTGCCGTTGCTCTCCATGTCCAGCTGCTGCAGGTAGGCCGGCAGCAGACGCAGGTCCTGGGCATAGGGGAGCACCGCGTGGGTGGTGTGACCGAGGAAGTTCCGGTTCCAGACTGCCAGGGCGGCGAGCACGAAGGCGACGTTGGCAACCGGGTCGGCGTCGCGGAAGTGCTCGTCCATCAGATATGCACCCGCGAGCAGGTCCTCGAAGGTATCCATGCCGACGGCCATGGCGATGGGCAGGCCGATGGCCGACCAAAGGGAGTAACGTCCGCCGACCCAGTCCCAGAACTCGAACGCCCGATCGGATTTGATGCCGAAGGCCGTTGTCGCCGCCGGGTTGGCACTTACAGCGACGAAATGATTGGCCACCGCTGCCGGTCCCAGGGCGTCCGACAGCCATGCCCGGGCGGTTACGGCGTTTGTCATTGTCTCCTGGGTGGTGAAGGTCTTGGAGGCGACGATGAACAGGGTGTTCTCGGGGCGCTCGTCACGCAGTGCCTCCGCGATGTGGCGATGGTCGACGTTGGAGACGAAGCGCACCCGCGGACCGCATGCCTCGGCGCGCAGGGCCTTCACCACCATCGCCGGCCCGAGATCCGAGCCGCCGATTCCGATGTTGATAACGGTCTTGAAGGGTTCACCAGTGCTGCCGGTCGCCCGACCGGAACGCACCTCCTCACTGAACAGTCGCATGCGCGCCAGCACCTCACGCACGCGCGGCATGACGTCGGTCCCATCCACACGCATCGGCCGCGACGAGCGGTTGCGCAGTGCCATGTGCAGGGCGGCGCGGGACTCGGTGTGATTGACATGTTCACCGGCGAACAGTCGCGCGGTCCAGCCCGCGAGGTCCTGCTGCAGCGCCAGGGCCCGCAGCAGTTCCATGGTGCCCGCATCGATGCGCTGCTTGGAATAATCGATCAGCAGCGGTCCGGCGCGCAGGCTGAATCGCTCGAAGCGGCCGGAATCTGCATCGAACAGCTGGCGTATCGACAAGCCTGCCATGATGCCCGCCTTGTTGGTCAGGGCCTGCCAGGCGTCGGAGCGGGTGAGTGCACTCATGGGCTTCGAATTGTCCAGGGGGCGCGGAGTGAGGCACGCGACGGCGAGGGGCCGCGCACCGCACCGGTTGCGCACCCGTGGTGCTTGCGTCGGGTGGCATCGCCTCCCGGCGCGCTCAAGCTCAGGCCCGCTCGAAGATGCCGGCGGTGCCCTGACCGCCGCCGATGCACATGGTCACCAGTGCGTAGCGGCCACCGGAGCGCCGCAATTCGTACAAGGCCTTGATGGTGAGGATGCAGCCGGTGGCTCCTATGGGGTGCCCGAGGGCGATGGCACCGCCGTTCGGGTTGGTCCGGACCGGATCGAAACCGAGGTCACGTGCCACGGCGCAGGCCTGGGCCGCAAAGGCTTCATTGGACTCGATGACATCCATCTGGTCCACCGTGAGGCCGGCTCGGGCCATCGCGCTGCGCACTGCCGGCACCGGGCCGATGCCCATGATCTTCGGGTCCACGCCGGCGTGACCGTAGGCCACCAGCCGGGCCAGCGGCTGCAGACCTCTTCGCTCGGCGGTGGCGCGGTCCATCAGGACCACGGCTGCGGCCGCGTCATTGAGGCCGGAGGCGTTGCCGGCGGTGACCGTGCCGTCTTTCCGGAACACCGCCCGGAGCTTGACCATGTCCGCGATCGTGGCGTCCTGGCGCACGTGCTCGTCGGTGTCGAACACCGTGGTTCCCTTGCGAGTCTTGAGCTCGACGGGCAGGATCTGGTCGCGGAAAAGGCCTGCCGCGATGGCGGCGCCGGCCCGGCGATGGCTTTCCAGCGCGTACTCATCCTGCAACTCGCGCGACAGGCTCCAGCGCTCCGCGATGCGCTCGGCGGTCACACCCATGTGCTCGCCGTCGAACGGATCCGACAACGCGCCCGTCATCCAGTCGACCACGGCGGCGTCGCCCATGCGCTGGCCCCAGCGGGCGGCCGGCAGCACGTAGTTCGAGCGGCTCATGTTCTCCGCGCCACCGGCCACGGCGATGTCGGCGTCGCCCAGCAGGATGGCCTGGGCCGCGGTCACCACCGCCTGCAAGCCGCTGCCACACAGGCGGTTCAGGGTCATGGCAGGCGTTTCCTGTGGGATGCCGCCGTTCATGGCACAGACCCGGGCGAGGTACATGTCGCGCGGTTCGGTCTGGATTACGTTGCCGAAGACCACGTGGCCAACCTCCTCCGGACCGATGCCGGCTCTGGCGATGGCCTCGCGCGTTACCCTGGCGCCGAGTTCCGTGGGCGACAGATCCTTCAGGGATCCGCCGAAATCACCGACGGCCGTGCGCACTCCGCTGACCACCACGACTTCCCGATTGCTCATTTTGCGTTTCCGTCCCGAGGGGTTCAGCGCTCGACGGCCAGGGCCACGCCCATGCCGCCCCCGATGCACAGACTGGCGAGACCCTTGCGGGCGTCGCGCCGGACCATCTCATGCAACAGGGTCACCAGGATGCGGCAGCCGCTGGCGCCGATGGGGTGGCCGATGGCGATGGCACCGCCGTTGACGTTGACCCTTGAGGTGTCCCATCCCATGTCGCGATTGACTGCGATGGCCTGTGCCGCGAAGGCTTCGTTGATCTCCATCAGATCCGGATCCTGAGGCGTCCAGCCCGCCTTCGACAGGCACAGCCTGCTGGCTGGCACCGGACCGATACCCATGAACTTCGGGTCGACGCCAGCCGACGAATACGCCTTGATTGAAGCCAAAGGCGTGAGGCCGAGCTCCTTCGCCTTGCGGGCCGACATCATCATGACCGCGGCGGCGCCGTCGTTGATGCCCGAGGCGTTGCCCGCCGTCACCGTGCCGGCCTTGTCGAACGCCGGCTTCAGTGCCGCCAGCGTCTCGGCCGTGGTGCCGTGTTTGGGATACTCATCGGTGTCGAACACCACTGGCGGCCCCTTGCGCTGGGGGATCTCCACGCCGACGATCTCATCCCTGAACCTTCCTGCCTTCTGGGCGGCCTCGGCTTTCTGCTGGGAATGCCCGGCGAACTCGTCCTGCTGCTCCCTGGTGACCTGCCACTTCGCCGCCACGTTCTCGGCAGTGATGCCCATGTGGTACTGGTTGTAGACGTCCCACAGACCGTCGACGATCATCGAATCGACGAGTTTCGCATCGCCCATGCGGAAACCGTCACGCGAGTTGGCGAGCACGTGGGGCGCGAGGCTCATGTTCTCCTGCCCCCCGGCGATGACGATCTCGGCATCGCCTGCCTTGATGGCCTGGGCGGCGAGATGCGTGGCCTTGAGGCCGGAGCCGCACACCTTGTTGATGGTCATGGCAGGGACCATGTCCGGCAGGCCGGCGAGGATGCCCGCCTGACGCGCCGGGTTCTGCCCCGATCCTGCGGTCAGAACCTGTCCCAGCAGGACCTCGCTGACCATGCCCGGCTCGACGCCGGTGCGCTGGAGCAGGGCACGGATGACGGTGGCGCCGAGTTGCGGGGCCGGGACCTTCGCCAGAGCGCCGCCGAACTTGCCCACGGCGGTTCTCACAGCGCCCACGATTACGACCTCATCCATGACTGCTCTCTCCTTTTCTTGATCGTCCGCTTTCCGGACGATGGGGTTGTGCGTCGCACCAGCCAAGATATTTCACCGCGCCGCAGGACGCCTGCGACGCGCATGGCAGGACAGTCCGCCCAAGGGCGGTCTGCGATCACACGCGGCACCGTGTGCGGCTGGTTGGCCGGATGCAACCGGCTAGGCGGTATAGTCGCGCACTCTGCCGACCGCAGCGGGTCGGCAGCGCGCCGGACGCGGATGAATCGCGTCCCGGCCGGCAGTTTGCGCCAGGAGGGCAGATCCGACGAAACATCCGTCCCAGATGAGTCTACGCGCGGCCGGCGAGTCCTGTCGAGTCGGATGCTGCGCCGCGACAAAGGCCGCTGCGGCGCGTGGCTGTGGCAGCCTGTGGGCTGCGAATGGTCAGTCCTCGGGGTTACCGTCCCCGTCCCCCTCGTCGCGCAGGCGGTCGAGCTCGCGCCGGTCCCGCTTGGTCGGTCGTCCCTTGTGCAACGGGTTCAGGGGTTGCGCAGCCCTGATGCGGGCTACGGCCTCCTCGCGCGCCAGGCGGCTCTTGTCCGACTCCGTGTAGAGCGTTCTCGCCTCCGTGGCCGGCCCGCGCCTTGACGACAGACCGGTCACAGTGACGGTCCATGCGTAGGGGCCGATGCGGATCGCCAGCAGGTCGCCGGGATTCACCGTGCGGGCGGGTTTGGCGCGCTCGCCATTGACGACGACCCTGCCGCCATCGACCGCCTCGGTAGCCAGCGACCGGGTCTTGAAGAAGCGGGCCGCCCACAGCCACTTGTCCAGCCGGACCCGCTCCCCGTTGCCGCTCACAAGCTGGTGCTCATCCGCCCGCATGGCATTCGCACGGCCAGGGCCGGCATCAGTGCCGGGTGGAGCCCGGCAGGGTCTGGATGCCGGCCGCGAACACCTGCTCGGCGTCGACGCTGTCGAGCACGTAGCGCTTGCGGCAGAACTCGCAGGTGACCTCGACCTTGCCACGTTCGGTGATGATCGAGCGCACCTCATCCGCCCCCAGCATGCGCAACATGCCGGTCACGCGCTCGCGCGAGCAAGAGCAGCGGAACGACACCGGAGTGGCCTCGAACACCCGCACGTCCTCCTCGTGGAACAGGCGGCGCAGGATCTCGCGGGATGGCAGACGCAGCAGTTCGCCGTCGGACAGCGTGCCGCCGAGCCGGGTCACGCGATTCCAGGCGTCCTCGTCGGGGCTGGTCTGGGCGGGCATCTTCTGCAGCAGCATGCCGGCGGCCTGACGCTCGTCGCATGCCAGCCACAGTCGTGTCTCCAGCTGCTCGGAGGCGCCCATGTAGTGCTCCAGCAGGCTGGCGACGCTGTCCCCCTCCAGCGCCACCACGCCCTGGTAGGACTGGCCGCCGTCGTGGGGCACGAGGGTGATCACGAAGCGCCCATCGCCGAGCAGTTCGGCGAGGCTCGCCTGCGGCAGTTCCCCCTCCCAGCTTGCGGTGGCGCGCAGGGTGCCCTCGCTGGTGACCTCCACGACCACGAGCTTGACCGCAGCGCTTCCCTGCATCTGCATGACCAGCGAACCATCGAACTTGAGCGTTGCCGAGAGCAGAGCCCCCGCAGCCATCAGTTGCCCGAGGATCGAGCGCAGCGGCTCGGGGTAGTCGTGGCGCTCGAGCACGGCGCGCCAAGTGGCATCCAGGTGCACCAGATGGCCGCGGATGGGGGTGTTCTCGAAAACGAATCGTTGCAGGGAGTCAGTCATTCCGGCGCAGCATCCTTCTCTGGATCTTGCCCGAGGTGGTCATGGGAAGAGCCTCGGTGAACTCGAACAGTTTCGGGCACTGGTAGGGCGCCAGCCGTGTCCGCACGTGATCCTGCAACTGCCGCTCAAGTTCCTCCGAAGGCAGGGTTCCGGGCACCGGCACGATCACCGCCTTGATGAGCTGTCCGCGTGTATCGTCGTCCACGCCGATCACCGCGACGTTGGCGACGGCGGGATGACGCAGCAGGCAGTTCTCGATCTCCGAAGGGCCGATGCGGTAGCCGGCGCTCTTGATGACGTCGTCGGTACGGCCGCGGTACCAGAAGTAGCCGTCCTCGTCCCGCACCGCGAGATCGCCGGTGCGGGCCCAGGGGCCGGTGTACTTCGCCGCCGTATCCTCCGGACGGTTGAGATAGCCGAGGAACATTACGGGATCGCCCTCACGGTGGACACAGATCTCGCCAAGCTGCCCGTCCGGGACAATCCCGCCCGCGTCATCGAGCAGGGCGATGCGGTGCCCTGGGTAGGGACGGCCGACCGCCCCTGGCCGAGGCGGGAACAGCCGCGCGCAGCCGCCGATGACGTAGTTCATCTC
>JBILUV010000278.1:0-4563 GCA_044370825.1 Burkholderiales bacterium
TTCATCTCGGTCTGACCGAAGATCTCGTTGATGGTCACCCCGAGTTGTTCCGTGGCCCAGTGCATGACGGTTTCGCCCACAGCCTCGCCGCCGCTCATCATCGTCCGGAGCCGAAGGGCGTGACGTTCACGCGGCGTCTGGACGTGCTTCATGATCATTTTCAGGGCGGTCGGGAACAGAAAGGCATTGCGCACGCCGTAGCGCGCCATCAGCCAGCAGGCCTTCTCCGGGTCGAAGCGGCCACGGTAGGCCAGCTGCGGCTGGCCGAAGAACCAGGTGGGCAGCAGCGCGTCGAACAGACCACCGGTCCAGGCCCAGTCGGCGGGCGACCAGAACATGTCGCCCTGCTCCGGGAAGAAATCGTGCGAGCAGCAGAAACCCGGCAGGTTGCCGATCAGGGTCCGGTGGGGGATCACGGCGCCCTTGGGCGATCCCGTCGTTCCGCTGGTGTAGATGATCATCGCAGGGTCGTCAGCCAGCGTTTCCACGGGCGTGAATGCCGTGGCCGCCCGGGCCAGCAGGTCCTCCCACGGGTGGATGCCTCCGGCCCGGGCGCCGGAGACGCCGATCACGTGGCGCAGATGGGTGAGGCCATCGCGGGCCGCCGAAAGGGCTTGCATGGTGTCGGGGTCGACGATGGCGACGACTGCGGCCGCATCCTCTAGCCTGAACGCCAGCGCGTCCGGGCCGAACAGGTGTGACAGCGGCAGGGCCATCGCGCCCATCTGATAGCAGGCAACGTGGGCGATGGCTGTCTCCGGGCGCTGCGGCAGGATGATGGCAACCCGGTCGCCTTGGCCGACGCCGAGCGCCCGCAGGGCATTGGAGAGCCGGTTGGCTTCGCGCTGGATGTCCCAGAAGCTGTAGGACTGGCAGGCTCCCTCCTCATCCTCGAAATACAGGGCGAACAACTCGCGCCGCCTTGCGTGGCGCCCGCACACCGCCTCGGCGATGTTGAACTGCCGCGGCACCTCCCACTTGAAGCCGTCCAACAGTTCGGCATGGGTTCGGGCGCTCCGGGGCAAGTGCATCATCTCGTCCATCGGCTGGCGCTCATCTGGGTTGCGCGTCTGCACGCGGGTTGCGGTGATAGAGCCGGTAGCGCTCCTGGGTGTCACCCGGTCGGTGTCCCTCCCAGACCAGCTCCCACGGGTGTCCAAGCGGCGGCTCGGAGCGGTGGTTCTCCACCAGAAGGAGGTCGCAATCGCCGGCGGCGCCCCCGGAATCGATCTGTTCTGGGCGAATGCCTGCGAAATAGTGAAGCAGGGCACGCTGGGAGTCGCCCAGCCCGCTCCCGGCCATGCACTGTCCGGTCCGCGGAAGCGCTTGCGACAGGGAGGCGATCATGCCGCGGTAGGACTTGGCATGGTCGGCCCAGCCGACCATGAGCAGCATCAGCACGGCCCAGAACGCCACCATGCCCACAGCCCAGGTCACGAAAGGCCTCGCCGGGGAGCGGCGGATGTTGAACAGGGCAAGGAGCCAGGCCAGGGTCAGGACGACGGCGGTGGCCATGGCGGGTAGGGACACCACGGGCACGTAGCCGGGCTCCATCCGCGCCATGTGTCTGGCGGCACGCTCCGGCAGTCCGAAGTCGACCGCCGAAAAATAGAACCACGCCGCGGCAAACAGGAACAGGAAGAAAGCGATCCCGAACCAGAAAAACGCATTGACGGCTCCACGTCTGAGATCCGGCACTGCGGTGTGAGCCAGCAATGCCAGGGGGATCAGCGTTGGCAGCACGAGAACCGCGCGGCGATCCTGCCCCATGGCCAGCACCAGAAGGGTGGAGACGAGCAGCGCCAGAGGGACGGCAAGCGCGGTGTTATGCGCCAGTTGCCTGCGGCCCTGCCAGAGCGACAGCAGGGCGAACGGCCAGGCTGGCCAGGAAAACCAGGCCAGAACCTGCAGGGACGATACGGAAGTGCCCAAGGCGCCGCTGCCGATGCCGGCGAAGTACCCGGTCTGGCTGCCCCACCAGATCTGGAACAGTGCGGGTTCCTCGAGGAAGAGGTGAAGGGGCCAGAGCACGATCCACGGCAGGGCCACAACCGCCGAGAGCAGCAGGAACCGCCGGTATGCCGTATGTCGAAGGTGAGCGCACAGCAGGGGCAACCAGGCAGCTGCGAGGAGCAGCGGAAGCGCGCTCGACATGCCTCGCGACAGGAACGCGACGCCGACGCCCAGACCGAGGGCAAGGCTGGCTGGGGCAACCGCAGCGCCTGCACTCGCCAAGCCATACGCCGCCAGCCCGTGCGACAGCAGCAAGGCATTCTCTGGAACCAGCTGATGCGCAGGTTGGGCCAGGCCGATGCACCCAATGAGAACCAGCGGAGCGAGCCACGCCAGGCCGCGGCCGTTCAGGTGGCCGGCAGCACGCGCGACCAGCCAGAAGGTCGCGCCGACACAAGCCAGATTCACAAGGCGCACTGCGTCGTGGAGAGGAAGCCAGGCCGAAAACAGCTCTCCCGAGCCTGCTGCAATCCAGTAGTAGAGCGGCGGGTGACGCAGGAAGACTTCGCCTGCAAGCTGCGGCACAAGCCAGTGGCCGCCCGCCAGTGCCTCGAGAACCACACCGAAGATCGAGGCTTCCTCGGGTTTCCAGGGGTCTCGCCCGACCAGGCCGGGAAGCATCCACAAGAAGCACAGGCCGGTGATGAACCACGAGCGTCGGTGCTCGATGAGCGAGACAACGGCATCGACGCGCAGGCGCTGGGCTCCCAGGATCATGAACGCGATTGTCCCATCCGCGCGACTGCTGCGGGAGTGGTGCTGGTGCTGTGCCCGCGCTCGTCGGTGTCTTCCTCGTTGTCGTGCCGGGGTGGGACCGACGGCGTCCATCCCGCAAAGAACGACCCGGCAGCTCTGCTGGGGGTGGTGCGTGCATGCATTCGACCGACCCTCGGACCACGAGGGCAGCCCAGACGGCTGCGCCTCAACTCAAAAACGCAAAAGGCAGCCCTCGGGCTGCCTCTGCGACGCTGCCCCCAGGGGCACTACTTCGTGAGCTTGGGCGTACGGCTGTAACGCTGCCGGAACTTCTCCACACGGCCGGCGGTGTCGACGATCTTCTGCTTGCCCGTGTAGAAGGGGTGAGATGCCGAGGAGATCTCGACGCGGATGACGGGATACTCCTTGCCGTCCTCCCATTTCATGGTCTCGCGGCTTTTCGTGTCGATGGTGGAGCGGGTCAGGAAGGTAAAGTTCGCGCCGGGATCGTGAAAGATCACTTCCTTGTAGTCCGGATGAATGCCCTGTTTCATTGGGTTGTCTCACAAATTGTGGGCGATTGCCGACCGCCCTGAAGTCACGAGTCGGGCAAGGCCTGCGCCCGATGAACCCCGGATGATCGCGGAAACGCCGGCCCCTGGCAAGCCTGGAGGTCCATGCGGCCTCAGCCCCTGCGCATCGAGTCGAAGAAGTCCGAGTTGTTTTTGGTGGCGCGGAGCTTGTCGGTGAGGAATTCCGTCGCCTCGAGCTCGTCCATCGGATAGAGCAGTTTGCGCAGCACCCAGATCTTCTGGAGGATCTCCTGGCGGATCAGCAATTCCTCGCGCCGTGTCCCCGAGCGGTTGACGTTGATGGCAGGGTAGATACGTTTTTCGGCCATCCGGCGATCAAGGTGGATCTCCATGTTGCCGGTGCCCTTGAACTCCTCATAGATCACGTCGTCCATGCGCGAGCCCGTGTCGATGAGGGCGGTTGCGATGATCGTGAGCGACCCGCCTTCCTCGACGTTACGCGCAGCGCCGAAGAACCGCTTGGGACGTTGCAGCGCGTTGGAGTCGACGCCGCCGGTCAACACCTTGCCCGACGCGGGAACCACGGTGTTGTAGGCGCGCGCCAGACGGGTGATGGAATCGAGCAGGATGACGACATCCTTCTTGTGTTCCACCAGGCGCTTGGCCTTCTCAAGCACCATCTCGGCTACCTGCACGTGGCGCGTGGCCGGTTCGTCGAAGGTGGAAGACACAACCTCGCCTCGCACGGAGCGCTGCATCTCGGTCACCTCTTCCGGGCGCTCATCGATCAGCAGGACGATCAGGTAGACCTCGGGGTAGTTCGACATGATCGAGTGCGCGATGTGCTGCAACATCACGGTCTTGCCACTCTTGGGGCTGGCCACGAGCAGGCCACGCTGGCCCTTGCCGATGGGCGCGATGATGTCGACAATACGGCCGGTGAGGTTCTCTTCCGACTTGATCTCCCGCTCCAGCATGAACTGCTCCGTCGGGAACAGCGGAGTCAGATTCTCGAACAGGATCTTGTGTTTTGCGTTCTCCGGCGCCTCGCTGTTGACGCGATCCACCTTGACCAGCGCAAAGTAGCGCTCGCCGTCCTTGGGCGTGCGAATCTCCCCCTGGATGGAGTCGCCCGTATGGAGGTTGAAGCGGCGTATCTGCGACGGGCTGACGTAGATGTCATCCGGACCCGCCAGGTAGGAGGTGTCTGGCGAGCGCAGGAAGCCGAAACCGTCCGGGAGCACCTCGAGCGTGCCCTCGCCAAAGATGCTGTCGCCACGCTTGGCAAGGTTCTTAAGCAGGGCGAAAATGAGATCCTGCT
>JBILUV010000076.1:0-13808 GCA_044370825.1 Burkholderiales bacterium
GGTTGGCGTTCTCGATCTCGTTGGCCTGCGCCATGTCGACCAGTTCGGTGACGTGCATCTGCTTGAGGTCGGACAGATGCATCGCCGGGCCGCGCGGAGCCTGGGGCTGCTGGTGTTTCTGGTGTTTCGGCGGTCGCTGGGATCCGCCGCGCTGGTGCGGTTGGCCTTTTTCGTTGCCCGCCTGAGCGCCGCCCTGCGCGTTGCCGCCTTGGGCGACCGCGGTGGCGGCATCCTCGAGGCCGGGTTCCGGGCCGGGTTCGGGCGCGGCGTTCGAAACGCTGATGGGCTCAGATGACACTGTCGATGAAAGCCTTCAATTGGGATTTGGGGACTGCGCCGACCTTCGTGGCCTCGAGGTTGCCGTTCTTGAAGATCTGCAGGGTGGGGATGCCCTTGATGCCGAACTTGCGTGGGGTGGCCTGATTCTCGTCGATGTTCAGCTTGGCCACCTTGAGCCTGCCCGCGTATTCGTTCGCGAGTTCGTCGAGGGTGGGGGCGATCATCTTGCAGGGGCCGCACCATTCGGCCCAGAAATCCACCAGGACAGGCGTGTCCGCCTGGAGGACATCGGCGTCGAAGCTCTCGTCAGTCACATGGTGAATGTGTTCACTACTCATCGGCAGGATTCTCGGGAACTTGAACGGGAACCGGCGCTCCGGACGGAGCGTTCGGGAGAGGTAGGCGTGAATGCTAGCCTAATTTCGAAGCCGTTGAAAAGGCGCATCGCGCTACAATCGGAGGCGTCTCTGGAGGGCAGTGTCGCATACGTGGCCGCCCTCCGTTTCCAAACCTCGGCTACCGGACCCGTTGAAATATGGCATATGTCGTCACTGAGAGCTGCATCAAGTGCAAGTACACGGATTGCGTGGACGTCTGTCCCGTCGACTGCTTCCGCGAAGGCCCGAACTTCCTGGTGATCGATCCCGACGAGTGCATCGATTGCACCCTCTGCGTTGCCGAGTGTCCGGTGGAGGCGATCTACGCAGAGGACGACGTTCCCCCCGACCAGCGCGAGTTCATCGACCTGAACCGGGATCTGTCGAAGCAGTGGCAGCCGATCATCGAGAAGAAGGACGGCCTGCCGGACGCTGACGACTGGAAGGGCGCCAAAGGGAAGCGCCAGTATCTGGAGAGGTGACCCCCGGGCAGTACGCGCCCGACCGGGTGGGCACGGACCCGGCCACAGGTGCCCCAGCCTTGGTGGAAGCCTGTTCCCCTTCGGACCTGCTGCAACGTGCGGCGGCACTCATCGTCGAGCGCCACCGCACACTCCTTCCCGACCTCTCCGGGGTCACGGTTCTCGTTCCGGTTCTGCATGCGGCCCCTGAACTGGCTCGCAGTCTGAGGCAGTGCGCCGGTACTCCGGCACTCCTGCTGCCCACGATCACCACCCTCGAGAGGCTGTCCGCCAGCCGGCCGGTCCCGGCCGGTGCGGCGGCCGAGCCGGGCCGGCGACTGCTGTTGTTCGGAATTCTCCGCGATCGCGGCTGGGTCGACCCGGGCACGCTGTGGCAGGCGGCCGGTGAACTGGTGCGCCTGTGCGATGAGCTGTCGCGCCATCGCATCGGCCTCGCCGCCAACGCCGAGGAGTTCGAGGACCGGGTCGCCGGGGCCTGCGGGGTTTCCGCAAACGGTCTGCTGCGGTTCGAGGCCCGGGTGGTGCACGAAACCTGGCGCCATCTGGCCGGGAGCGGCGATGCAGCTTTCCTCCATGGCGCCGGGCTGGCCGCTGCAGCGGCGGCGGCGCCGGGTGAGCTGTGGCTGGTGGATCTCCCCGACATGACGCCGTCCGAGGAGGAATTCGTGCTCGCCTGGAAGCGGCGGTTCCCGGTGCACGTGCTGCAGGGGGCTGTCGACGGGGCCGGCGATCCGCTGGCCGCCGCTCTGTCGGCGGCGTGGGATGGGGCCGGTGCCGGGCCGTTGCGGGCGCGCGCCAGCGACTTCGCGTGCCGCCGGGAGGCCAGTCCGCTCGGCGCACGGGTAGCCCTGTGTGGTGCGCCCACCCTGGAGTTGCAGGCTGCGACCGCGCGGGCGCGCATCCTCGCGTGGCTGGCCGCGGGCCGCAGCCGCATCGCGGTGGTTGCGCTGGACCGCGTGGTCGCGCGCCGGCTGCGCGCCCTCCTGGAGCGAGATGGCGTACTGGCGCAGGACGAGACCGGCTGGACACTCTCGACGGTGGCCGCGGCCACCGTGGTCGCCCGCTGGCTCGATTGCGTGGCCGGCGACTTCCGGCATCGCGAGGTCCTCGACCTGCTCAAGTCCCCATACCTGTTTCCCGACTGGAGCGACGACGCCCGCAAGCAGGCGGCCTGGGAGGTCGAGCACACCCTGCGCTCGCGCAACCTGTCCGGCGGGCTGGACAGGCTCGCCGTGGCGGTGTCGGATCATCGCCCCGGTGGCTGGGGCGAGCGGGCCACGGAGCGCCTGCGGCAGGCTGCTGCCAAGATGCCACCGCGGCAGCGCCCGGCCGCCGGATGGCTGGCCGCCCTGTCTGAAGCCCTGCAGTTGCTGGGCGTCCCGGATGCGCTCGGTGGCGACGCGGCCGGGCGCGAGGTGCTGCGCCGCCTGCGGCGGCTGCGCAAGGAGTCGGGGGTGTCGCGCACGAACCTGAGCATCCACGAGTGGCGCCAGTGGCTGGACATGGAGTTCGAGGCGGCCCTGTTCCGCGATCGCGACGTGCGCAGTCCGGTGGTGCTCACCCACCTCGCCGCCATGCGTCTGCGGCGTTTCGACGGCGTGGTCCTGCTTGGGGCCGACGCCTCCCGCCTGCCCGATGCCGGCGCGCCCGGGCTGTTCCTCAACGAGGCTGTCCGGGCCGAGCTCGGACTGCCCACTGCGGCCCGGGCCCGCGCCCGGGTCCGGGAAGATCTCGCTTCCGCCCTGCTCTGCACCGACGAAACCCTCGTCACCTGGCAGGATCGCAACGAAGGCGAGTACGTGCCGCCCAGCCCCTGGCTGGACCTGCTCGATGCCTTCAACGAACTCGCCTTCGGGGCTTCGCTGCACGCGCCTGCATGGCTGCGTGCGGCGTTGCGGCATGAGGCTGTCGCGCCCGAGGCGTTCGCCGCGCCGGCGCCCCCGCAGGAGGCGATGCCCCGGCCGCGGGCCCCCGGCCTGCTGCCGGAGCGCGTGTCGGTCAGCGCCTGCGCCATGCTGGTCGCCTGTCCCTACCGCTTCTTCGCAGCGCGACTGCTCGGCCTGGAAGATCTGGACGACTGGCGCGACGGTATCGAGAAGCGTGACTACGGAGAACTGGTGCACCGCATTCTGCTCTCCTTTCACCAGCGGGCTGCAGTGTCCGCCACGCGTGAGCGCGAGGCCCTGGTGGTGCTGCTGGACGAGGTGTCGCGCGAGGTGTTCGACGAGGCGGCCCGGGAGGATCACCTGGCGCGCGCCTGGGCCCGCCGCTGGTCCCGGCACACCGGACCGTATGTCGACTTCCATCTCGAGCGCGAGGCCTTGGGGTTGCGCTGGCAGGCGGGGGAGCAGATGCGCGAGGTGAAACTGCCGCTCGGCGATGGAGGCATGATCCGTCTGCATGGCCGGATCGACCGCATCGACCGTGGCGACGACGGAGGCCTCGCCCTGATTGACTACAAGACGCAACCGGCATCGCGCCTGCGCGACGCCGTCGCCGGGGGCGAGGACGTGCAGCTGTCCTGCTACGGACTGCTCGAACCCGCAGCACGTGTCGCGAGCTATGTCTGCCTGGAGGATCGGCGGGTGGACGTCCTGCCGATCCCGGGAGAACTGGATAAGGCGGTCGCACGCGAGGCGCAACGTCTCGCCACGGCCTTCACCCATCTGCGCGCCGGCCATGCGCTGCCGGCCAACGGCCACGACAGCGTCTGCGTGCATTGCGAGATGCGGGGTCTGTGCCGGCGCGATCACTGGAGCGGACGCGCATGAGCGGCGATCCGGCCGGCGCCGCGCTCGATCCCACGCGCTCGGTCGTGGTCGAGGCCTGCGCCGGCAGCGGCAAGACCTGGCTGCTGGTGTCGCGCATCCTGCGCCTGTTGCTCGATGGTGCCGAGCCGTCTCAGATACTGGCCATCACCTTCACCCGCAAGGCCTCGGTCGAGATGGCCACCCGGCTGCGCCAGTGGCTGCGCGAGCTGGCCTGCGCCGACGACGCCACCGTCGCCGCCATGCTCGCCGAGCGTGGTCTCGATGCCTCCTCGTGCGCGGCCGTCCTGCCGCGTGCCCGGCGGCTGCTCGAACTGACGACCGAGGCGGCGCCCGGCATCACGGTCAGCACCTTCCACGGCTGGTTCCTCGGTCTGGTGCAGCGCGCCCTGCCCGAGGATGGCGCCGCTGGCGCCGTGCTTGCGGAGAGCACCTCGCCCCTGGTGCACGAAGCCTGGCGTGGGTTCGTCGATCGCGTGGGCTCCGGGCGGGAGCTCGAATTGCAGGCTGCCTTCGACCGGCTGGTCGATGCCTGCGACCTGAGCAATGCGCGCCGGCTCCTGGACGGATTCCTCCACAGCCGCGCCGAATGGTGGGCTTTCACCCGGGAGGCGGACGATGCGCTCGCGCATGCGGCGGCCGTGCTCGCCAGGCAATGCGGCGTGGACGCGGACAGCGACCTGCTGGCGCCGCTGGCGGCCGATGCGCAGTTGCGCGCGCAGCTGGCACTGCATGCGGAGATGCTCGCAACGAGCGAACTCAGGAAGGATCTTGCCTGTGCCGCGGCGGCGCGGACCGCGGCGGACGGTTGCCCCGGGCGAGCCTGGTTCGACGCCGCCTGCCGTGCCGTCTTCGCCGAGTCCGGGCGCGGCGCGCCGCTGGTCTACAAGGACTCCGCGGCCGCCCGGGGCCGCTTCGGCGTCGACGGCCTGTCACAGCTTCAGACACGCCACGCGTGGCTCGCGCAGCAGCTCGGCGAGGCCAGGCAGCGCCTTGCCGAACAGCACCTGCTGCGTGTCAATCTCGATCTGTTTCGCTGCGGTCAGGCGTTCATCGAGGAGTACCAGCGCGCCAAGGCGTCGCGCAACGTGCTCGACTTCACCGACGTGGAGTGGCGGGTGCTGGAACTGGTCACCGCGTCCGGCGGCGCCGAATACCTGCTGCACAAGCTAGACAGCCGGTTTCGCCATATTCTGGTCGACGAGTTCCAGGACACCAATCCGCTGCAGTGGCGGATCCTGTTGTCGTGGATCCGCGCCTCCGCTGAGGCCGGTTCCCATCCGCGCCTGTTCTTCGTCGGCGATCCCAAGCAGTCCATCTACCGCTTTCGCCGGGCCGACCCTCGCCTGTTCCGCGCGGCCAGGGAGTTCGTCGTGGCGCACTACGACGCCGAGGTGATCGAGCAGCACCGGTCGTGGCGCTGTGCCACGCCGGTGCTCGACGTGGTCAACGCGGTGTTCGCCGGTCTCGATGGCTTCGACGGTTTCGTCCCGCACGTGGCGCAGCGCGTCACTCTGCCGGGCCGGGTCGAGCTGCTGCCCCTCGCGCCCGCACTGCCCGACGCTGCCGACACGGCGGCCGCGGATGACGCGCTGCGCAACCCGCTTACCCGGGCGCGGCCCGGCGCGGCCGGAGGCGCGCGCACCACCGAGGCGGGCGCGGTGGCGGAGCGCATCCGTGGCATCGTCGGTTGCTGGCGGATCGCGTACGAGGGCGGCACCCGGCCGGCGCGCTGGTCCGACGTCATGATTCTCGTGCGCACCCGCCGCCACCTGCCGGATTTCGAGGCTGCGCTGCGGGAGCGGGGAATTCCTTTCCTCACGTCCCGGCACGGCGGGCTGCTCGACAGGCTGGAGAGCATCGATCTGCAGAGCCTGCTGCGCTTCCTGGTGACACCCTTCGCCGACCTCGATCTGGCGCGGGCGCTGCGCTCGCCGCTGTTCTCCTGCACCGACAATGACCTGATCGCCCTGGCCGGGCAGCCGGGTGCCGCCTGGTGGCACAGGCTTCAGGCCCTGGTGACCGCCGGCGAGCCTGGCAGGCGCCTCGAACGCGCACACGCGCTGCTGTCGCGCTGGCTGCCGCTGGCCGACCGTCTGCCGGTACACGACCTGCTGGACCGCATCTACTTCGAGGGCGATCTCCTGCGGCGTTACCGCGCCGCGGTTCCGGCGGCGCTGGCCGAGACCGCCTGCGCCAACCTGCTCGCCTTCATGGAGCTGGCGCTGTCCATCGATGCCGGCCGCTATCCGAGCCTGCCGGGGTTCGTGCACGCGCTGGAGCAGATGCGCGATGGCGCCGACGAGGAGGCCCCGGACGAGGGCGTGGTCGAGACCGGCGACGACGCGGTGCGCCTGCTCACCATCCACGGTGCCAAAGGCCTCGAGGCGCCGGTCGTCTTTCTGGTGGACACGCACCGGCTGGATCGCGCGGACAGCCATGAGGTGCTGGTCGACTGGCCCTCCGGGGAAGACCGTCCGGTGCGGGTGTGCGCCCGCACCAGGGCCGAGGAGGACGTGCCGTCCCAGGCCGACCTGCTCGCGCGGGAGCGCGATGCTGCGCGCCGCGAGGAACTCAACGCGCTTTACGTTGCCCTGACCCGGGCACGTCAGGGCCTCGTCGTCAGCGGTACGGCGCCGGGCCGGGGGGATCCTCCCGATACGTGGTACCGGCGCGTCGAGGTGGCGCTGGATGGCCAGTCGTTCCTCGGTCAGGACCTGGACGCCGGGGCCGGGTCGGTCGGCGTCCAGGTCGGTCCATCCTCGGACGATGCCGCGTCGCCGGAGGAGGGCCTTGGGCCGATCGCGCCTGTGGGCACGCGCGGCAACGAGGACGCAACCCCCGCCACCGAGCGCGGTGAGCGCATCCACTGGTTGCTCGAGCAACTGTCGGCGCCTGACCCGGTCGGGGACGAGGGCTGGCTGCAGGACCGGCTTGACGTGCCCGAGGCGGTGTTCCGGGCTGACCTCGCCCAGGCCCGCTCGGTGCTGGCAACCCCGGCCCTGCAGGGCTTCTTCGATCCGGATCGGTATCGCTGGGCGCGCAACGAGGTCGCGTACGTCGGATCCAGCGGTGAAATGCGGCGCATGGATCGCGTCGTGCTGCGCGACGACGGTCTTTGGGTGCTCGACTACAAGACCGGCGCGACCGCACTGGACGAACTTGCCGACGACGCGCCCCACTTGGCGCAGATGCGGGAGTACCGCGCTGCCGCCGAGCGGCTGTGGCCCGCGCACGCGGTGCGTACCGCGCTCATCGATCTTGAGGGCCGTCTGCACGAAATCGGCCCGGGAGCGACGTCGTGAAGATGCAAGCCCACGAGGATGCCGGCGCGCCACGTGTGCGTTCGGTCGGCGTCGATCGCCCCCTGCAGTGGCTCGCCAGCGGGTGGCGTGACCTGCGCGTCGTCGGCTGGCCGAGTGCTCTCCACGGCCTGATCGTGGCGGCAGGCGGGCTTGCCATCGTCGGCCTCACGCTGGGCTTCCTGCCGCTGTTGCCTGGTGCGGTGTCCGGGTTCGTCCTGGTGGGGCCGATCCTGGCCACCGGGCTGTACGAGCTGAGCCGGGTGCTCCAGGAAGGCGGGCGGCCGTCACTGGGCCACGCCCTGGCGGCCTGGCGCCGCGGCACGCGACCGCTCGTTGGCCTGGGCCTGCTGCTGCTCGCGGCCGCCACCGCCTGGGTGTTTCTGACGGGGCTGCTGTTCGCCGTGTTCGTGCGCGATGCCGTCGACAGCCCGTCGGCGTTCCTGCGTTATGTGCTGGTGTCGCAGGGGCAGTGGCTGTTCCTGCTCTGGCTGCTGCTCGGCGGGCTGGGCGCCGCGCTGGTGTTCGCCCTGACGGCGGTGTCGGCCCCGTTACTCCTGGACCGAGACGTCAGCCTGCGCACGGCGTTGCTGGCGAGTGCGCGCGCGGTGGGTGACAACCCGGTGGCCATGTGTCTCTGGGCGACGCTGATCATGCTAGCCACCGCGCTGTGTCTGGCGAGCGCGCTGCTCGGTTTCGTGGTCGCCATACCGGTCATCGGACACGCGACCTGGCACGCCTACCGGGAGGTTCTAGATGTCGAATCGCTCCCCCGCCGCCGCTGAACGCCAGACGCGGCGTGAGCGCCCGGTCAGGACAGGTCGACCCGGAATGCAGGACCTGGCCTCCCGGGTCGCGCGTCCGGGGATCATGCTGCGGCCGGGGGATGCGTCCGGGCGCAACCCATGTTCGGGCTGACCGAGGAACGCGTCGCGGAGCTGGGCATGAGCGTCGGGCTGACGGCGTTCATCGGCTTCATGCTGTTCATCATCTGGAACCTGGCGCGCGAGTCCAAGGCCGGCCGACTCGGCACGTTCGTCCTGTTTTTCGTCCTCGCCTTCGGCATGATCGGCTTCATCGCCAAGGCCGTCCTCACCTGGCTGCTCGAACTCTGAGGCACGGCCCGCCGCAGCGGCGGGCCGCGTGGTCAGGGCATCTGAAGCTTGCCGCCACCGCGTCCTGGTCCGCCGAAGCCACCGCCACCACCGAAGCCCCCGCCACCCATGCCGCCACCGCCCTGCGGGATGACGATGGAGGAGGCCGCCTGCCGGCGCATCTCCTGGATTTCTTGCATGGCGCGCTCCATCGCCACGGCGGCGGCGTCCGCGTAGCCGGCCACGGCGGCGGCGAGCGAGTCGTCCGGAAGTTCGAAGCTCAGGGGCAGGGCGCCCATGTTGGTCATGATCTGGGCCTCGCCGATGTACTGCGCGCGGCGTGCCGGATCGGGCAGGCCCTCCACCGTGATGGGCTGGAGCACACGGATGGTGCCGACCCGGCGGTCGGTGATCATCTCCTCGCGGTACAGGTCGGACGCGTTCATCTGGGCGTCCATCTCTTCGGGTCGTTCGGCCATGGCGTCGGCTTCCTGGAGTATCGGAACACGCAAGGTTAGCAGCGAACGCGGCGGCGGTCAGGAGCTGGGCCGCACGTGGCTGTGGTACTGGACGCAGGTTTTTGTCGAGGGTGGGACGGACAGGGCGGGTTGGTAGAATCCGGGCATGGAAACCTCGCTGCCCTACATCGCGCGCGCTCCCAGTCGCGTCGCCGCCTCCGCGGTCGCCCGGCGCCAGATCGCGCTGTGGCTGTTCGTCTGCTGCGCCCTCGTCTTCATCATGGTGGTCGTCGGCGGTGTCACCCGGCTCACCCGGTCGGGGCTGTCCATCGTCGAGTGGCAACCCATCGCCGGCACACTGCCGCCGTTGAACCCGGCGGAGTGGGACGTGATGTTCGCGAAGTACCGCGAAACCCCCGAGTACCTGAAGGTCAACCGCGGCATGACGCTCGACGAGTTCAAGGGCATCTTCTGGTGGGAATACATCCACCGCCTGCTCGGCCGCGCCATCGGCCTCGCGTTCCTGCTGCCGCTGGCGTGGTTCGCGCTGCGCGGGCGCATCGAACGTGCGCTCGCCCCGCGTCTGGTCGGCATTTTCTGCCTCGGCGGCCTGCAGGGAGCCATCGGCTGGTGGATGGTCAGCAGTGGTCTCGTGGACACGCCCCGGGTGAGCCACGTGCGTCTGGCGGTGCATCTGGGCACCGCCTTCCTGATCTTTGCCGCCATGTGGTGGACTGCACTGGGGTTGCTGGTACCTCCTGGCGAGGCGGTGTCGCCGCGCCAGCGCCACCTCGCACGCCTCGCGGCCGCGCTGAGCGCAGCGGTGTTCGTGATGGTGCTGTCAGGGGCGCTGGTTGCAGGAACGCGCGCCGGTTACGCCTACAACACCTTCCCGCTCATGGACGGCCGCGTGGTGCCTCCCGGTCTCTGGGTGCAGGACCCCTGGTGGGACAACGTGTTCCACAATCTCACCACGGTGCAGTTCAACCACCGCCTCATCGCCTGGGGGCTGTTCCTGGCGATCCCGCTGTTCTGGTGGAAGGCCAGGCGCGGCGACATCCCCGCCGCCGCGCGCCTGCCGCTGGACCTGATGCTGGGCATGCTCGCCGTGCAGCTGACCCTCGGCATCTCGACCCTGGTGCTGCAGGTGCCGGTGGCGCTCGGTGCCGCCCACCAGGGCGGGGCGCTGGTGCTGTTCGCCCTGTCGCTGTGGACGGCCCACGCGCTGCGGCGGACATGATGGCCAAAGCAGCAGCCGACTGGGGCTGGCAGCGGCGGAGCGCCCAACTTCGCCTTGGTAAGCGCTCGCGGTGATCGTGTCGCCAACAGGCACGTTCCGCGACCCCACCGACAGCGCAGCTGGCGACCTGCTGACGCAATAGTATTTCGTCCCTCTCCGGTGGCAGGCTTCGGCAGGAGGATCGAAAGCCATGTTGCCTTTGGAACAGGAGTTTCCGGAGTCACGCACACCGGTGCTGGTGATTCAGGGACGCCGTGACAGCGGGAAGTCCGACTGGATCGCCAGGCTGCTCGCGACCTCGCCTTTCCTGTCGGTGGGGGTCATCACGAATGAGGAGACGGGCGTTCCACGTTCAGCAGTGGACGGGGAGAAAGTGGAAGGGGCTTTCGTCCCGCACGCCGTAGGTTGCCTGTGCTGTGTTGCCCGCTCGGGTTTGGTGGATGCGATGCGCCGGCTTCATGCACGCCGGTCGGCGGCGAAGGCGCCCCTCGATCTGCTCATCATCGAAACAGCCGAGGCGGTTGATCCTGCGCCGGTGCTGCAAACGCTTCTGAACAATGCTCTGGTAACTCACTACTTCCGCCTCGGGACCGTCATCCACGTATTGCGTGCGACCGATGAGCCCTCCGCGGCGGCTCTGACCGGCCTGGGCGCCAAGCAGCTTGCCGTCGCCGACAGGATCGTGTTGCTGGCACGCGAGAACTCGCCGCGCAAGCCTGGTCCCATGGATTTGCTCTCGGCGCTAAATCCGTCGGCGGAGATCTTTGAGGACCGTGAGGCAACCCTGCCAACGCTCACGGGCGCAGGTGCGCGTGACGAGTTCGCCCGCACTGGCAGCCTGGACACGTGGCTGTGCTCGGCCGAGGGGGATGCTTCGGCAGTCGGCTACAACCTGTTCCGCTTCCAGGCAAGACTCGCGGGCGACACTTCGTGGGAGGCCTTCCACGGCTGGCTGAATGCGGGGCTTCAGTTGCATGGCGACGTGATCTATCGTCTGCGCGCCGTGCTCTCCATTGAAGGTGAGGCGAGACCAGTTGTCCTGCAGGGTGTCCAGCATGTCATGGAACCGCCGTCGCGGCTGCAGAGTTGGGGTTCGATGGATCGGTGCTCGACGCTCCACTTCGTTACGAGCGAGTTGCCAGCCGATGTCGTCCGCGCCAGTCTGGCGCGCGACCTTCCCGTGTTCGCGGCGTCGGCGGCGCAGAGGGAGTTCAGAAGGCAGCGGGCGCGTCTGGATCCATCCCTGCCCGCCTGAGTTCGCGGCCCGATCCCGGGACCGGCGGCGGGGAGATCACCCGCGAGTGGCAGCTTTGGTGCCGGTTGCGAGACTGGCCAGGGCGATGCGACAGCGCACGCACAAACCCTTGAATTCCAGCACGGTCTCGCTGATGGTGAACCCGACGCGGGCAGCCGTCCTCGTGATCGTCGACATCATCCCCCCCGCCTCGAGCTCCGAGGTCGTGCCGCAACCGGTGCAGATCAGCAACTGGCAGGTGTGGTGCCGCTCAGGATGCTGGCACGCCACGAACGCGTTGAGGGACTCCACGCGGTGTATCAAGTGCTGCGCCTGCAGGAAGTCGAGCGCACGGTAGATAGTCGGTGGGCCCGACTCCCGGCCGGTGTCCTGGACTTCATCGAGGATCCGGTAGGCCGTCATGGGTCCGCTGGATCGTGCGATGAAGCTGAAAATTTGGCGACGCAGGGGTGTGAAGCGCTGCCCGCGCGAACTGCACAAGGCTTCGGCCTGAGCGAGGAGTTCCTCCGGCGAGCGCGGCTCGTCGGCGGTGCTGTCGCACTCTGTCGTCATCGTTGTCCCCCTCGGGCCTGGGCAGGTCGGCTAGTACAGGTCCAAGACCACCCTCGACACCGTCGCAAGATGCAATGGTATTGCTTCGATCACCCGAGGTAGTTTACGCCTTGGTGCAAGCCGGTTGCAAAAAAACCAAAGGGCGTGCGCTGGGCGAGTCCAGTCGTGCGCATTCATCACCTGATATACAGGGGGTAGGAGAAGCATGGATACACGCAACGCAGATGTCCCGGAGGGACAGCCGAAGGGTCAGGCAGAGGGTGCCGAGGGCGTCAGTCGCAGGGAGTTCATCCGCGGAGCGGCTGTGGCCACGGCGGCCGTCGGTGCCGTGACGGTCGCGATGCACGAGCTGGATCTGGTCAAGCCCGCCGAGGCGGCTGAAGGCACGATCGAGGGTACGCCAATGGCCAAGCCCTGGTGGCCGTCACGCTGGGGCAAGGATGACGAGGTCGGGGCCACGAACTGGATGGGGCCGAAGACCACCATGGACGCGGTGTCCCAGATCAAGACCGGCAAGGTATACAGCCTCGGCAGGGTGTACGAGTTCGGCATGCCGCTTTTCGGCCAGCGTGCCTGGGTGCTGCGCATTCCGGGCAACCCGACCGGCGGTGCCTACGGCAAGAACCAGACGATCTGGCATGACGAGATTCTGACCACCGAGATCGGACAGGTGGGCACACAGTTCGACGGCCTGGGACATATCGGCTGCCGGATCGAGGGCGGCATCAGCGACAAGACCAAGGAGATCTACTACAACGGGATCACCGGTGCGGATCTGCACAACGCCGGATCAGGCCCTGGTGCAACGTCGGGAGCGTACGGTCTGGTGAAGTTGGGCGTGGAGAACGTCAAGCCTTTCTTCTGCCGGGGCATCCTGTTCGACGTCGCGGGGCTCAAGGGGCGCATGCTCGACAAGGGCGAAGAAATCACCGTGGCGGACCTGAAAGCCTGCCTGAAGCGGCAGGGCATGACGGAGGCCGACATCACCGAGGGTGCCATGGCCTGCTGGCGAACCGGCTGGGGCGAGAACCTCTGGATGAAGGATAACGCCCGCTTCAACTCCGGGGAGCCCGGAATCGGCGTCGAGGCGGCGAACTGGCTGGTGTCCAAGGGCATCTCGGTCGGCGCGGCTGACGTGTGGGCCATCGAGGTAGTGCCGAACCCGGATCCCAATCTGGCCTTCCCGGTGCACCAGATCTTCCTGACGCGCAACGGCATCCATATCCTGGAGAACATCCGGCTGGACCATCTCGCTGCGGACAAGGTCTACAAGTTCGCGTTCATCTTCAGTCCCCTGCCAATAAAAGGCGGTACGGGTTCTCCGGGGAACCCCATCGCAGTGGCGTGATGTGCGTGTCCCCCGGTCTGGCGCTCCGGACCGGGGGACACCTTGTGCGTCAGTCGACCCCCACGTACACGAGGCTGGCCCGTCCATCTTCCGTAGCGGCGGCGAGAAGGCGTCCGTCTGGCGACCAAGCCAGTGCCGATGTGGGCGAACCGGCGCCATCGACCACTGGAACCTCCAGGGGCTGCGCGCCAAGACTGGCGAGTACCACGGTGCCCTCGTCGTAACCGATGGCCACGACAGCCTCCCAGGGATGGCACGACACACGGGTCACCAGGGACTCGCTCATCGGGCCGAGCAGGCGGGGTCCCTTGCCCTCGGGTCCCTTGCCAGAGAAAGACCATGCGGTGGCAGCATCGCCTCCGCTGGTGACCAGCCACTGTCCGTCGGCACTCCAGGACATTGCCATCGGCTTGGCGTAGTAGCCGCTCATCCGCATGTCGCGGTCTTCCTTGAGGCGCCAGGCATGGACCTCCTTTTCCTGTGTGCAGGTCGCTGCGAACCTGTTGTCCCGCGAGACGCACACCGCCAGGTGGGACCCCGCGAAGCGGAGGCGCCGGCTGGCCGCGCGCAGGTCGTCCTTCTTCCAGACCGTGACCCCACCGTAGTGCGCGGCGAAGACGCGTGACTCGTCCGGAGACAGCGCCAACTGCGCA
>JBILUV010000108.1:0-11202 GCA_044370825.1 Burkholderiales bacterium
GGCGGTGGTGCCGATGTGCGTCCCGTCGCCACCCAGCAGAACGATGCGGCGCCCGACACCGACGGCGACGTAACCCTGCCTGCTGGAGACGAACGCGTCGATCCAGGCGCCGGGATGATGAGAGAACACTGCGACGTTGCCTGAGGGAGAGACGCGCAGCAGTTGTCCCGAATCGATGCTCACGACAAAGTCCTCGGGACCGATTGGCGCCGCGGCCAACAACTGATCGCATTCGACCCGCAGGCGTCTCAGTGCGGGAGGACGCTGCGTATCCGAAAGGAGAATGTCGCCGGCGGAAGTGGCATACGCCACATGGCTGCCTTGATGATTCCATACCGCGCCGACGATGAAGGCATCCAGTTGCCAAGAGGCCAGGGGCGCGACGGGGGAAGACGAACCGGGCATGACGAAGGCTTCCTCGAGTTCACGATTGCTGATTCTAGACGCCACCTAGTTGCTCGTACATACTGGAGGCGTAAAGCGCGCGCACGCGCCATATTTCGGAGGGAAACATGAAAAGAAAGATCCCGGTGACCGTCCTGACCGGCTTCCTCGGTGCTGGCAAGACGACGCTTCTGAACCGGATCCTGACCGAGAACCACGGGCAGAGGATCGCAGTCATCGAAAACGAGTTCGGCGAAATCGGTGTCGACCAGGAGCTGGTGATCCGTGCCGACGAGGAGATCTTCGAGATGAATAATGGGTGCATCTGCTGCACCGTCCGTGGGGATCTGATCAGGATTCTCGGCAACCTGATGAAGCGTCGCGACAAGTTCGATCGGATTCTCATCGAGACAACGGGAATGGCCGATCCTGGCCCGGTAGCGCAGACCTTCTTCGTCGATGACGACATAAGGGAAGATCTGAGCCTGGACGGCATCGTGACGGTGGTCGATGCCAAGCACGTTCTGCAGCATCTCGACACCAGTGACGAAGTCAAGGCGCAGATCGCGTTCGCGGATGTCATCCTGCTCAACAAGACGGACCTTGTCACCGCTGCGGAGGCTGACATCGTCGAGTCCCGCATTCACACCATGAATGGTCTGGCGCGTGTGCGCCGTGTAGTCATGTCGAGAGCGCCGATGGCCGACGTCCTTGACCTTGGAGGTTTCGACCTCGAGCGAGCCCTGGCCCTCAAGCCGACGTTTCTCGAGCCCGAGTATCCGTTCGAGTGGGCAGGCGCCTTCGAGATCGATGCGGCCGGCGCGCAGCTTCGGGTGGAAGAGGGGCCTGATCCAACGATGGCGTGCCTTGTGGTTCCCTGGCCGTCAGGCGAGGGCGACTCCCTCGGCGAGCTTGCGGAGCGTGTGTTCCGGGCCTTCTCCAGCCCCTCGGGAGAACTCGTCCCGGGAATGGCGGTGGAAGCGGATGGCCTCGCGCGCACCATGCGGCTCGAGACCGGAGGAAGCAAGCTGTTTCCAATCGCGGCTGGGCGTCCTGGACGCGTCGCGATGTTCACCGAGCACCTTCCGGAGGAGTTTTCGCTACAGGTCACTGATGCAGCGGGCACTGCCCTGACAGCCGTTGCCGAAGTGCGCTTTGCTGCCGCTCACGAGCATGACGACACGGTCACTTCTGTCGGGGTCGAGTTTGACGGTGCTGTGGATGGCGAACGAGTCAACGCGTGGCTCAGCCGCTTGCTTCAGGCGCAGGGGGCCGACATCTTTCGCATGAAGGGGCTGTTGAATGTCGCGGGCGAGGACGAGCGGTACGTGTTCCAGGGCGTGCACATGCTGTTCGACGGGCAGCGCGGTGGCCCATGGGGCGACCGGCCGCGGACGAACCGGCTGGTGTTCATCGGCAGGAACCTCGACCGTGAGTCGCTGCGCAGGGACTTTCTGTCCTGTGCCGTGAGTCCGAAGCCGGCGTCTGCGGTGATGATCGGCGCTGTCTGACGCCCGTGTTGGTGCGGTAATTCGGTCAGTGCCGTGGGTTTCCAGACTCCATGAAGCAAGAGCCCCGTTCGCCCGTCTGGCAATGCGGGACACACTTGCCCGGGCGCGTCGCCAGCCAGACATAGCCTGCTGCGACCAGAACTACACACCCGACGCCAATGGCTGTAAAGCCGGAGTCCGACAGGGGGCGGGCGACGCCGAAACGTTCAGCGGTTCCAAGTGCCGCGATGCCGTAGGACAGGGCAACGACGAGCAGGCTCAGGTAGACGCGGAACGCGCGGGCATCCCGGTGGCTCGCCCGCCGCATCAGGCCGCTCAGGAGATGGCTGTCCAAGGTGTCAGTGATCATCATGCCAAGGGTGAACACAGCCCCGATGACGATGGCGGCCTCCACACCGTCGCTTCGCGAGGCGGCGTAGCCCCAGGCGGCCGCCTGGGAAGTCGTGTCGAACACGAGGGCGAACAGAGCTCCCACGACGATCACAGAGACGGGATGCACCGGGCGGCCGGCGCCGACGCGCGCCAGGCGGCCCCACAAGGAGGGAGAGGCCCCCCTCGTCACCCATAATGACACGGCGCTTGCCGTGCCCAGCGCCACAAGCATGATGACCGGGAGCCAGTCGAGGATCGTTGCGAGTGGTCCGGGGAGCGACACCGAGCGGCTCAAAAGACACACGGCAACAGCGACCGCACATACAACGCCCCCATGCCCCAGGGCGAAAAGCGATCCGACCCAGGGAGACAGCGCGGGCCTGTCGCGGTGGGCCCTCACCGCCAGCGCATCGACAATGGCGATGTGATCGGGGTCGAAGCCGTGACGCAGTCCGAGCAGGAACATCAGCCATGCGCCGCTCGTCGCGAGATCCGATGCCGCCTCCACAGTGTTCCCCCCGTCGCCTGGCGGCCCGACTTTCCGGAACCGTGGCAAGGACTTTACTAAACGCGCAACGTGGTTGCAAATACGGTGTACGCCGCTGTGGTTTCGGTTGGCTCACAGCAGGGGCGCGGATTATGGGCGACTTCGATTTCGGATGCGAGGCGGCACGAAATCCTTGAGGGCCATCTCGCATATGGACAAGGTTCTCCGGATCTGGCGGACCGAGTCGCTGCAATACCCATATGCACGGCGGCAGTGCTCATATCGTGCACCGACCCGCTGAAGGGTGCGGGCTATGTGCCAATGAGCGTCTTCTCCAACGCCGCTGCAACAAAATCCACGAAGACGCGCACCCGATTCGTCAGCTGCCGCCGGTGCGGATACACGACGTGGATGTCGGCTTCCGGTGTGTGATGCGCCGGGAGCACCTGCACCAGCCGTCCCGCGCGGAGATGGTGGGCGATGTCCCACTCCGCGCGCATGACGATACCGTGGCCCTCCAGGGCCCAGGCGACGGCGACCTCACCGTCATTGGTCGTGAGTGTCCCGTGTACCTTGACCGTCTCGGGGCGGCGCCGTGGATGGCCCGAATGGAGCGTCCACGTTCCATACGCCTCGTCCCCCTGGCGGATGCCGATGCAGTCGTGGCGCACCAGGTCTGCGGGCGTGCGGGGCACGCCGCGCCGTGTGAGGTAGGACGGCGAGGCGCACAGCAGACGCCGGTTCGGGGCGAGCAACCGCGAGACGACCCGGCCGTCGGGCGGGGCTCCGAAGCGTATGCACACATCGAAGGCGTCATCCGTCAGCGGTGGCGGGTCCACGGACAACTGCAGCTGGACCTGGACTTCGGGATAACGCCTGACGAACCGGGAGATGACGGGCGCGACGTGGCGTCGTCCGAAGCCGAGCGTGGCGTTCACGCGAAGCGGCCCACGCGGAATCGCGCGGGCCTGGCCGAGCTCGTGCGAGAGCGCGTTCAGCTCCCCGAGAACGCGCCGCGCACAGTCCAGATACAGCTCGCCCTCCGGCGTGAGACTCATCCGGCGCGTCGTGCGCGTCACCAGTGTGACGCCGAGCCGGGCTTCCATCTGCGCGAGCCGCTTGCTCACGGCAGGCGTGGTGACGCCGAGTTCCCGCGCGGCGGCGCTCAGGCTGCCGCACGCGGCCAGCGTGCAGAAGAATCCCAGGTCGGCTGGCGGAATCGCGGATTCCATGGCTCGTCGGATTGTTGACTGAAAGTTAACACTGGATTCACTGCAAGTGCGCGTCCGCTCGGTTGGCGCATCTTACAGTCACGCTGGTCCACCCGATTCCGGAGCCCGTGCATGACCATCTACCGCATCGCCACCATTCCCGGAGACGGCATCGGCAAGGAAGTGGTGCCTGCCGGCCGCCAGCTTCTGGAGGCGCTGGCCGTCGCCGATGCCTCGCTCGCCTTCGAGTTCGAGGACTTCGACTGGGGCGGCGACCACTACCGCAGGCATGGGCGGATGATGCCCGATGACGGTCTGGATCGGCTCCGTGGCAAGGACGCCATTCTCTTTGGCTCGGCGGGCGACCCGGACATCCCGGACCACGTGACCCTCTGGGGCCTGCGCCTGCGCATCTGCCAGGGCCTCGACCAGTATGCCAACGTGCGACCGACGCGCCTGCTGCCCGGCATCGACGGGCCGCTCAAGCGCTGTGCGCCCGTGGATCTCGACTGGGTCATCGTCCGCGAGAACTCCGAGGGCGAGTACTCCGGTGCGGGCGGGCGCGTCCACCAGGGTTTCCCGATCGAGGCCGCCACCGACGTCACCCTCATGACCCGGGCCGGGGTCGAGCGCATCATCCGCTACGCTTTCCGACTGGCGCAGTCGCGGCCGCGCCGGCAGCTCACCGTGGTCACCAAGTCCAACGCCCAGCGCCACGCCATGGTGATGTGGGACGAGGTCGCGGCCGCGGTGGCCACCGAGTTCCCGGACGTGCGCTGGGACAAGGAACTGGTCGACGCCGCCACGGCGCGCATGGTCAACCGCCCGGCCTCGCTGGACACCATCGTTGCGACCAATCTGCACGCCGACATCCTGTCCGATCTCGCGGCCGCCCTGGCGGGCAGCCTGGGCATCGCGCCCACCGGCAACATCGATCCCGAGCGGCGCTTTCCGTCCATGTTCGAGCCGATCCACGGCTCGGCTTTCGATATCATGGGAAGGGGACTCGCAAATCCGATCGGCACCTTCTGGTCCGTGGTCATGATGCTCGAACACTTCGGGGAACAGGCCGCGGCGCGACGGGTGATGGCCGCCATCGAGCAGGTGACGGCCAGACCCGCGCTGCACACCCGGGATCTGGGTGGTACGGCCACGACGGCGGATGTGACGGCCGCGGTCTGCGCGGCCGTGGGCTCGGCGTCGCATCGCTGACCGCGGTCCCGACATCAGAACCTACAAGGGAGAATGACGATGAATTCCTTATCTCGCCGCGATTTCCTGCGTCGTGCCGGCTGGGTCGGCACCGCGGGAGCACTCGGCGGACTCGGGCTGGCGGGCGCGCGCCCGGCGTGGTCGCAACACGAAACGGGGAAATCCATGGACGGTGTGAAGGCGATGGTGTTCGACGTGTTCGGCACCCTGGTGGACTGGCGCACCTGCGTGGCGCGCGAGTCGCGCATGATTCTCGAGCCGATGGGCTACAAGCTCGACTGGATTGCCTTCGCCGATGCCTGGCGCGCCGAGTACCAGCCCGGCATGGAGGAGATCCGCTCCGGCCGCAAGCCGTTCTCGCGCCTGGACGTGGTGCACCGCGGCATGCTCGACCGCATCCGTCCCCGCTTCGGTCTCAAGTCGCTGGACGAGCCCACCCTGCGCAACCTCAACCTGGTGTGGCACCGCCTGGACGCGTGGCCCGGCGTCACCGCCGGCCTGCACCGGCTGCGGCGCAAGTTCATGCTCGGACCCTGCTCCAACGGCAACATCTCGCTCATGGTCGATCTGGCGCGGCGCAACGAGTTTCCCTGGGACGCCATCCTCGGCGCCGAGATCGCCGGCGACTACAAACCGAAGCCCCGCGTCTACCTCGCGGCGGCGGAGGCTCTGGGCATCGAGCCGCACGAGTGCATGATGGTCGCCGCGCACAGCAACGATCTCGAGGCGGCGGCAAAGGTCGGCCTGCGCACCGGTTTCGTGGCCCAGCCGGACGAGTTCGGACCCGGCACCGGCGAGGCCGTGCCCACCGTGACGGTGGACATCGCCGCGAAGACCTTCCAGGAGTTCGCGCAGCGCATGGTGCCCTGAGCAGCCGCGGGCCATCCCTGAGAGCGATGGTCCGGGAGACCGGATCATCGCTCCGGGGGTGGCTCACGCAGTGAGCCACCCCCCCTGCAGAATCGGACGCAGGGGAGGGTGTCATGGAACATGCGGGCACGTCCGGCAGTGAGCTGTTCTCCGATCTCGCCGGGGATCACGATTTCCATCCGTCGCGGCGCGATGCCGGCGCTCTGGCTGCGGCGCTGAAGCGTCGCCACGCCGATCGCATCGTGGCCGAGCTGGTGGTGCCGGCCCGTCCGGCCCGCCATGCCGGGTTCCCGCCGGGGCTCGACCCCTGCCTGATCGGCGCCCTGCGCGAGCGCGGCATCCTCCAGCCCTACAGCCACCAGCGCGAATGCTGGGACCACGTTGCCGCGGGCCGCGACGTGGTGGTGGTCACGCCCACCGCCTCCGGCAAGACGCTCTGCTACAACGTCCCGGTGCTGCAGGCGGCGCTGTCTGGCCAGTCCAAGGCGCTCTACCTCTTTCCGACCAAGGCCTTGTCGCAGGACCAGGTGGCGGAGATCCTCGAGCTCAACGCCGCCGGCAACCTCGGCGTACGCGCCATGACCTTCGACGGCGACACGCCGGGGGACGCGCGCCGCGCCGTCCGCGCCCATGGCGACATCGTGGTGTCCAATCCGGACATGCTGCATCAGGCGATCCTGCCCCACCATACCAAGTGGGCGCAGTTCTTCGAGAACCTACGGTATGTCGTCATCGACGAACTGCACACCTACCGCGGGGTGTTCGGCGCTCACATGGCCAACGTGCTGCGGCGGCTGCGCCGCATCGCCGGCTTCTACGGCGCATCGCCGCGCTTCATCCTGTGTTCGGCCACCATCGCCAACCCGCAGGAGCTCGCGGAGCGGCTGCTCGGCGCTCCGGTGGCGGCGGTCACCGACTCCGGCGCGCCCGGCGGGCGCCGCCACCTGCTGGTGTGGAACCCGCCGGTCATCAACCCCGACCTGGGGCTGCGCGCCTCCGCGCGTTCGCAGTCGACGCGCATCGCCCGCGCGGCCGTGAAGATGGGGCTCAAGACCATCGTGTTCGCCAACTCGAGGCTCGAGGTCGAGGTCATCACGAAATACCTCAAGGACGCCTTCGACAACGATCCCAGGCGCCCGCCCCGGGTCGCCTCCTACCGCGGCGGCTACCTGCCCACCGAGCGCCGCGACAAGGAGCGTCGGCTGCGCGCCGGCGGCATCGACTGCGTGGTCTCCACCTCGGCACTGGAGCTCGGCGTCGACATCGGCGCGCTCGACGTCTGCGTGCTCAACGGCTATCCGGGCTCGGTGGCGGCTGCGCTGCAGCGTCTCGGCCGCGCCGGCCGGCGCAACCGCACCGCCCTGGGCGTGCTGGTGTGCAGCAGCGACCTGCTCGACCAGTACCTGGCGCGCAATCCCGCCTTTTTCCTCGAGGGCAGCCCGGAGCACGCGCGCATCGATCCGGACCAGCTGCTGATCCTCATGGACCACATCCGCTGCGCTGCCTTCGAGCTGCCGTTCGACGAGGGCGAGCGTTTCGGCGGCCTCGCCGTCGCCGAAGCGCTGGACTACCTGCGCGAGCAGGGTGTGCTGCATCGCGAGGGCCCGCGCTGGCACTGGATCGCCGACGGCTACCCGGCCAACGCCGTCAGCCTGCGCTCCATCGCCGAGGGCAACTTCGTCGTGGTGGACACCACCGACGGGGCGAAGCGCATCATCGCCGAGGTCGATTACTCGGCCGCCGCCGTCACCCTGTACGAGGGTGCCATCCACCTGATCCAGGCGGCGCCGTGGCAGATCGAGCGGCTCGACTGGGTCGGGCGCAAGGCCTACGCCCGCCGCGTGGCCGTCGACTACTACACCGACGCCATCGATTACACCAAGCTCAAGGTCCTCGACGAGTTCGAGCGCCGTGATCACGCCGCCGGCAACTGCAGCCACGGCGAGGTGCATGTGCTGCGCCGGGTGGCGGGGTACAAGAAGATCCGCTACTACACGCACGAGAACATCGGTTACGGCAACGTCAACCTGCCCGACCAGGAGATGCACACCACGGCCGTGTGGTGGGAACTGCGGCCCGAGGTCCTAATGCACGCCTTTCCCAGCCGGTTCGAAGCGCTCGACGGCTTCCTCGGCGCCGCCCACGCGCTGCATCACATGGCGGCCCTGATGAGCCTGGCCGAGCTGCGCGACATCGGCCGGTCTGTGGGCGACGGCCAGGCCGGCTGGTCCGCCACCGTGGACGCCGCGGGCCGGACGGGCGCACGCACCCTCGACGGGCAGATTGTCGAGATCGGCGCCAGCCACATGCCTTTCCGCCCGGCGGTGCACCTCTACGACGCCTACCCCGGTGGCATCGGCATCAGCGCGCCCCTGTTCGGCCTGCAGGCCGAGGTGGTGCGGCGCGCCCGTGAGCTGGTGCACGACTGTCGCTGTGCCCATGGCTGCCCCGCCTGCATCGGCCCGGTCCTGCCGCCGCAGGAGCGGGAGCGGCATTCACCCAAGGCGGCGGCCCTGGAGGTGCTGCGGCTGCTGCAGGCGGATGGCGTGGCGGCAACGACCGGTCTCGCGCAGTAGGCATCGCGATGCTGCGCGAGCGCATCGCCGCTCTGCGCCGGCAGAGCGGGGCCACGGACCACCCCACGGGGTGCGCCGTGCCGACCGGCGCCGAGGTGGGCGACGGCAGCGCGATGCCGCCTGCGACACCAGCGCCGTGCCTGACCCCAGGCGCACCAGCGACCGGACAGGCAGGCATCGACGCGGGCGAGTCTTTGGCGCTGCGCCTTGCCCGCCTCACCCAGGCACGGGCGGTGGCGCGGATCCGCGGGCAGGACGAACTGATGCTTGCCACCGGTGCCCGCCCTGTCGCGGAGGGTGTGCTGCTGGTGGAATGGCGCCGCCCGCTGCCGCTGCAGCACGGCCGCACCCGGCTCGACGAGGTGCTGCGTGGCCGCCTGAGCGTGCCGCTGCGCCGGGGCGACACGCTGGTGGTGCCGGCCGAGCGCCTGCTCTTTCTCGACACGGAGACGTCCGGGCTCGCCGGTGGCACCGGGACCTTCGTGTTCCTGCTCGGGCTGGCGAGCCTGAGCGCTGGCCATCTGTGTGTTGCGCAGTACCTCGCCACAGGCTTCGCCGGGGAGCCCGGCCTGCTCGACGCTCTGGCGGCGGCGGTGGAGGCCGCCGACTGCCTGGTCACCTTCAACGGCAAGTCCTTCGACGTCCCGGTCCTGAAGGCGCGCTACGCTCTGGCGCGGCGTACCCATCCCTTCGAGGGCAAGGCCCACGGTGATCTGCTGCATGCCACCCGGCGGCTGTTGCGTGAGGGCTGGCCTGACTGCCGCCTGCGCACCACAGAGGTCCACGCCCTGGGCTTTGACCGCGTCGACGACCTCCCGGGTGCCGAGGTGCCGGCCGCGTGGCAGCGCTGGCTCACCAGGGGTGATGCTTCCGCCGTGCCTCGCATCCTCGACCACAACCGGGAAGACCTGCTGTCCCTCGCCGCCCTGGTGCAGGCGCTCAACCAGCCCTCGCGCGGAAGCGGATTGTTCGCCTGATACAGGGCAGCGGCCTGCCCCCGGGAAAGCAGACGGCGGATTTCCGTGAGACCATCGACGCAGCATGCGTCACTCGTATTCCCATCGGCCTGGTCCCTTGCCGCGAGCAGCGGGCGCGCTGTTGCTCGCATGCGTCCTCGCGTTCCCCTGCGCTTCCCGTGCCGAGCCGGTGCCGAAGGCCGGCAGCCTGTCCTTCGCCCTCATCGGTGACATGCCCTATGGCGAGGGCGAGGAGCGCCGCGCGCGCGAGGTGATCGCCGCGATCAACGCCTCGCCCGCCGTGGGCTTCGTAATCCATATCGGCGATCTGAAGGGTGGGGGCGAGTCCTGCGACGACGCCGTGCTGCGGCGTCGCTTCCGCCTGTTCCAGGAGCTCGCCAGGCCCTTCGTGATCACGCCCGGGGACAACGACTGGACCGATTGCCACCGGGTGAGCAATGGCCGTTTCCTGCCTACCGAGCGGCTGGCACGCTACCGCCAGATCTTCCATCCCGATCCGGCGCGATCCACTGGTGGGCGGCCCATGGACCTGCGGCCGCAGTCGGCGACGCCCGGGTTCGAGGCGTACGTGGAAAACGCCCTATGGCAGGCAGCGGAGGTGACCTTTGCCACGGTGCACGTGGTGGGCAGCCAGAATGGTCTCGCCCCCTGGCGCGAGCTCGATCCGGACGACTCGGTGTCCCGGCCGCGGGACGATCGGCTGGCCGAGGTGGCGCAACGCGAGGCCGCGGGCCTGGCCTGGCTGGATGCCGCCTTCGATGCGGCGCGCGCGGCGGGCAGCATCGGCGTGGTGGTGGCGATCCACGGCAACCCGGGACTGGAGCGGGTGCCTGGCGCCGCGGCACCCGGCCCCTACGATCGCTTCCTCGAGCGCCTGCGCCGTCATACCCTGGCCTTCGGCAGGCCCGTGCTCCTGCTGCACGGCGACACCCACTGGTTCCGCCACGACCGTCCCTGGCGTACCGCGGAGGGACGCGAGCTTGCGAACTTCTCCCGGGTGGAGAGCTTCGGCAGCCCGTTCGTGAACTGGGTCGAAGTGACCGTCGATCGGCGCGACCCGGCGCTGTTCCGCGTCGCTCCGCGGGCCGTGGAAGCCCCACCTCCGATGCGCTGATGGCGGTGGTTGCCGCGCGCCGGGCTCAGGTGCCGCCCTGGGCGGCACGCTCCTGGTCGACGAGCACGCGGCGCAGGATCTTGCCCGACGGCGACTTGGGGATGGCATCGACGATGGCGATCCTGCGCACCTTCTTGTAGGGCGCCACCTCTGCGGCCACGAAATCGATGATGTCCTGAGGCTCGAGCGGCGCGCGCAGCACCACGAAGGCCTTGGGCACCTCGCCGGTCTCCTCGTCCGGGCTGGGGATCACGGCGGCGTCGACGATGGCGGGGTGTCGCAGCAGCACTGCCTCTAGCTCGGCCGGCGCCACCTGGTAGCCGTTGTGCTTGATGAGCTCCTTCACCCGGTCGACGATGAAGAACTCGCCATCGGCGTCCACACAAGCGATGTCGCCGGTGCGCAGCCAGCCTTCGGGCAGCAGCATCTCGGCCGTGGCGTCGGGCCGGAGGAAATAGCCGCGCATGACGTTGGGTCCGCGCATCCAC
>JBILUV010000104.1:0-11664 GCA_044370825.1 Burkholderiales bacterium
TTGACGGCTCCCGAACAAAGCCTCTTGAAAACACCCCCAAAAATCCCCCTTTAAGCGCGAAAACAGGCAGTTTTTGAGGCATTATTGGCGTCCTATCAATCATTTACCTTGGTCCGACCCCGAAGGTGCTGCATGGCTGAGCGTTCTTTCAAGCAGGAAGTGCGGAAACTCCGTCTCGGGGCGGGGCAGGAGTTCAGCGGCGAGGGCATCCTGGCGGTGACCAAGGCCCTGCTGCAGTCCGGCGTGGCCTACGTGGCGGGCTATCAGGGGGCCCCGATCTCCCACCTCATGGACGTGCTGGCCGACGCCAACGACATCCTCGAGGAACTCGGTGTGCGCTTCGAGCACTCCGCGTCGGAGGCCACGGCAGCGGCGACGCTGGCGGCGTCGGTGAACTACCCGCTGCGCGGGGCGGTGACCTTCAAGTCCACGGTGGGTACCAACGTCGCCTCCGACGCGTTGGCTAATCTGGCCTCGGGCGGGGTGCGGGGCGGCGCGCTCATCATCGTCGGGGAGGACTATGGCGAGGGCTCCAGCATCATGCAAGAGCGCTCCCACGCCTTCGCCATGAAGTCGCAGATCTGGCTGCTCGACCCGCGCCCCAACCTGCCGTCGATCGTGCGCGCCGTGGAGAAGGGGTTCGAGCTGTCCGAGGCCACCAGCACGCCGGTGATGCTTGAGTTGCGCATCCGCGCCTGCCACGTGCACGGCCACTTCACCACCTCGGACAACGTCCGCCCGGACTTCACTCTGGCCGACGCCATCGAGCACCCGGTGCGTGACGTGAACCGCATCGTGCTGCCGCCGGCCAGCTACCTGCACGAGAAGGAGAAGATCGAGAAGCGCTGGCCCGCCGCGGTCGATTTCATCCGCTGTGAGGGGCTGAACGAGTTCTTCTCCGAGGATGCGGCGGATTTCGGCATCCTGCTCCAGGGCGGCATGTACAACGGCGTCATCCGCGCGCTGCAGCGTCTCGGGCTGGCCGACGTCTACGGCCGGACCGTCATCCCCTTGTACGTCATGAACGTCACCTACCCGATGGTCGACGCGGAGGTGGTGCGTTTCTGCGCCGGCAAGCGTGCCGTGCTCATGGTGGAGGAAGGCCAGCCCGACTTCCTCGAGCAGAACCTGCACGCGATCCTGCGCCGCGCCGACCTGCAGACCCGGGTCCACGGCAAGGACGTCCTGCCCATGGCGGGCGAATACACCGGCGCCGTGCTCACGGCCGGGCTGCGCGGTTTCCTGGAGAAGGTGTCGCCCGAGCGTCTGCCCGCCACCGCACCGGCCAGCGCCGCGGTGCCGGCGCCGCCGTCGGCGCTTAGCGCTATCCAGGCGGCGATCCATCCGCGCCCGCCCTCGTTCTGCACCGGCTGCCCGGAGCGCCCCATCTTCACCGCGCTCAAGCTGGTGGAACGCGAGTTGGGGCCGCACCATGTCAGCTGCGACATCGGCTGCCATCTGTTCTCCATCCTGCCACCGTTCAACATCGGCGCCACCACCATGGGCTACGGCCTGGGCTGGGCCGGCGCCTCGGCGCTCAACACCCGCGCTACCGGCAAGCGCACCATCAGCTTCATGGGCGACGGCGGGTTCTGGCACAACGGCCTGACCAGCGGTGTCGGCAATGCTGTTTTCAACAAGAGCGACAACGTGCTGGTGGTGGTCGACAACAGCTACACCGCCGCCACCGGCGGCCAGGACGTGCTCTCCTCCAAGGCGGACAACCCCGACCGCGCCACCCGCAACCCGATCGAGAAGGCCGTGCGCGGCGTGGGTGTCGAATGGGTGCGCACCGTCACCCGCACCTACAGCGTGGCGCAGATGCGCGACACGCTCAGGGAAGCGCTGACCACGAAGACGCCTGGCCCCAAGGTGGTCATCGCCCAGAGCGAATGCATGCTCAACCGCCAGCGGCGCGAGAAGCCGCGGGTGCGCCAGGCGATCCGCGAGGGCCGGCGTGTGGTGCGCGAGCGCTTCGGCGTGGATGCCGACACCTGCACCGGCGACCACTCCTGCATCCGCCTGTCGGGCTGCCCATCGCTGTCCATCAAGCCCAACCCCGACCCGCTGCGCACGGACCCCGTGGCCACGGTGCTGGACAGCTGCGTCGGCTGCGGCCTGTGCGGCGAGGTCTCCCACGCGGCCGTGCTCTGCCCCTCCTTCTACCGCGCCGAGATCGTGAGCAACCCGACTCGCTGGGACCGCATCAAGGCCGCCATCCGCAGCCGCGTGATCGGATTCCTTCAGCGGCGCATCGAGCGTCGCCTCGCGGGCATTGCGGCATGAGGACACCGGCGGCAACACCCTCGCCCGGAGCGGCGCACCTGTGAGTTCGCGTTCCATCAACATCGCCATCCTTGCCATGGGTGGCGAAGGCGGCGGCGTGCTGGCCGACTGGCTGGTCGACCTCGCCGAGCACGCCGGCTGGACCGCCCAGGCCACCTCCGTACCCGGCGTGGCCCAGCGCACAGGCGCCACCATCTACTACGTCGAGCTGCTGCCCGACCCCGAGCCGGGGGCCATGCCCGTGCTCGCGCTGATGCCCTTCCCGGGGGATGTCGACGTGGTCATCGCGTCCGAGCTGATGGAGGCCGGCCGCGCCGTGCAGCGGGGTTTCGTGACGCCGGACCGCACCACCTTCATCGCCTCCACCCACCGCGTCTACTCCATGACCGAGAAGACGGCCATGGGAGACGGGCGGGTCGATCCGGAGGCCCTGGTGCGCGCCTGCCGCGACAGCGCACAGCGCTGGATCGCAGGTGACTTCGCCGCCGCCGCCGAGCGCAACGCCAGCGTCATCAGTCCGGCCCTGTTCGGCGCGCTGTGCGCCAGCGGCGCCCTGCCGTTCCCGCGCGAGGCTTTCGAGGAGGCCATCCGCCGCGGCGGTGTCGGCGTCGACGCCAGTCTGGCGGCCTTCGCCGCCGGCGCACGGCTGGCCCCGGGCGAACACACCGTCATTGCCGCCGCCGCGCCCGTTGCGCAACCCGTCTTCGAGACGCCCGCCGGCATCCCGGCAACCGGCCCCCGCCTGCAACCCCTGGCCGACCGCATCGCGCGCCAGTTCCCGCCCGCGGCGCACGCCACCCTCACCGCCGGCATCGCCCGCCTGGCCGACTATCAGGACGAGGCCTACGCCGCCGACTACCTCGACCGGCTGACGCCCTTGCTCGACATCGCCGACCCGGCGCACCGACTGCTGGACACGACCGCCCGCCATCTCGCCCTGTGGATGTCCTACGAGGACCCCATCCGCGTGGCCGATCTCAAGACCCGCCGCGCCCGCTTCGACCGTGTGCGGGGCGAGGTGCGCGCACGCGACGACCAGGTGCTGGGTATCGCCGAGTTCATGCACCCGCGCGTGGAGGAAGTCGCCGACACGCTGCCCGAAGGCCTGGGTCGCTGGCTGCTCGCCACTCCCTGGGCGCGCCGCCTCGTCGGGCGCTTCTTCGGCCACGCCCGCGTGGTGCGCACCAGCTCGCTGCGCGGCTACCTGCAGCTGTACGCCATCGCCAGCCTGCGGCCGATGCGCCGGCGCAGCCTGCGCCATCGGGAGGAGATGCGCCGCATCTCGGCCTGGCTCGACCGCATCCTCGACACCGCCACGACCGACCGCGAGTTCGCCATCGCCGTGGCGGAATGCCAGCGGCTGGTCAAGGGCTACGGCGACACCCACGTGCGCGGCTGGCGCAACTTCCAGACGCTGATGGAGGCCGCCGAACGCCTGCATGGCCGCTCCGACGCCGCCGTGGCGCTACGCCGCCTGCGCGATGCCGCCCTGTCCGACGAACACGGGCGCGAACTGGCCGCGGCGCGCCAGCAACTCGCAGCCTGAGGTCCCCCGCCACCGACGCCATGTCCCGCTACCGCCACGACCCCGACGCGATCCGCCGCCTCGTGCAGCCCGACCAGGTGCACCGCGACGTCTACCTCGACCAGGAGTTGTTCGAGCTCGAAATGGAGCGGCTCTGGTCCCGCACCTGGGTCTACGTCGGGCACGACAGCCAGGTGCCCAACCCCGGGGACTACATCACCACCGACATCGCCACCCGGCCGGTGATCATGGTGCGCCACGACGACGGCTCGGTGCGGGTGCTCCACAACCGCTGCGCCCACAAGGGCACGAAGCTGCTCTCCGCCCCCGGCGGCAACACCGGCCGCTTCCTGCGCTGCCCCTATCACGCCTGGTCCTACACCACCGACGGCGCGCTGCTCGCCATTCCGCGCCAGAAAGGCTACGAGGGCACGCGCCTGCTAGCCTGCGAGGCGGGTCGCGGCCTGGCCCGTGTCGAACACGTCGAGAGCTGGCGTGGCTTCGTGTTCGCACGCCTGTCGGATGATGGCCCGGGCTTCCGCGAGTACTTCGGCGAATCGCTGTCGTCCATCGACAACATGGCGGATCGCGCGCCAGAAGGTGAACTCGAGATCGCCGGCGGCGTGCTGCGCTACGAGCACGATTGCAACTGGAAGATGTTCGTCGAGAACCTCAACGACACCATGCACCCCATGGTGGCGCACGAGTCCTCGGCCGGCACCGCGAAACGCCTCTGGGCCGGCAAGCCCGCCGACGCGCCCAAGCCCATGGCCATCGAGCAGTTCGTGCCCTTCGCCTCGAGCTACGACTTCTTCGACGACATGGGCGTGCGCGTCTTCGCCAACGGCCACAGCTACACCGGCGTGAACTTCTCCATCCACTCCGCCTATTCGGCCATCCCCGGCTACCAGGAGGCGCTGGAGCGCGCCTGGGGTGCGGAGCGTGCGGCCGAGATCCTGCGCGTCGCCCGGCACAACACGGTCTACTACCCGAGCCTCACCATCAAGGGCGCGATCCAGACCATCCGCGTGGCCCGACCGGTTGCCGCCGACCGCACCATCATCGAGTCCTGGACCCTGCGGCTCAAGGGCGCGCCCGACGAACTGCTTGCGCGCTCCGTGATGTACAACCGTCTCATCAACTCGCCCTTCTCGGTCGTGGGCCACGACGACCTGCACTGCTACCGCGCCATGCAGGAGGGCCTGCGCGCCCCGGGCAACGAATGGGTGAGCCTGCACCGCAATCACACCCCGGACGAAGCCGCGCACACCGATTTCGTGGCCAATGGCACCAGCGAGATCTCCATGCGCAACCAGTTCCGCTGCTGGCTGCAGCACATGACGAGTCCCGCTCCGGAGGCCACGGCATGATCCCCACCGAACAGGATCTCGCCCGCTTCGTGGTGCGCGAAGCACGCCTGCTGGACGAAGGCCGCCTGGACGAGTGGTTCGCACTGTTCGCAGACGGCGGCCACTACTGGGTGCCGCTCAGCCACGGCCAGACCGACCCGGTGCTGCACAACTCCCTGGCCTACGAGGACACCCTGCTGCTGCGCCTGCGCATCGAGCGCCTGAAGAGCCCGCGCGCCTTCTCCCAGCAGCCACCGAGCCGCTGCCATCACCTCTTGCAGCAACCCGAAGTCGATCGACTGGACAACGCTGCCAACACCTACGTCACGCGCACGCCGCTGCTCTATTCCGAGACCCGTGCCGGCACCACCCTGCGCCTGGCCGCGACGGTGTACCACACGCTGGCCGTCATCGACGGCGCCCTGCGCATCCGCCTGAAGCGCGTCGACTTGCTGGAGTGCGAAACAGCACTGCCGTCGGTGCAGTTGTTCGTCTGAACCCCGTCAGCGCCGTGGGCAGGGTGCGCCGAAAGCGGTCGGGCTGCTTGTTGGGGGCATTTCCGAGAACAGCTTCAGCCGAGCCTCCCGGTCTCGCCGGGCTGCACCAACCGGGCTGTGGACAGCCTGCGGCCGTGCGGTGTTGGGGTCATCGGCGAAGTCCTGCTCCCGACGAACGGGCCGGCATCGCCGTGTCAGATCGGGCCCATCCAGCAGCACGGGGATGGCGATGGGCTCCGCTTCGATCAGAGTGCTAACATTTTGTTGAAAGTCGCTGATCCGGAGTTGCCCGTGGCCAGTTCCATCGATGACATCGCAGCCGAAGCCTTGCAGTTGACTCCGAGACAGCGTGGCGACCTGATTCGCAAGCTGATTGCCAGCCTCGAGGGCGAGGCAGCCGACTCACCTGAAGCCGTGGCCCGCGCCTGGGATGAGGAAATCGCCCGACGGGTTGCCGATATGGAGTCGGGGCGCATCGCCTGGATTCCAGTCGAAGAAGTCTTCCAGGAACTCGACGAGTTTCTCGCCGCCCGCATCCGGTGAAGTCGAGCTTTCACCCTGGCGCCCGCGCGGAATTGCTGGCAGCCGCGAAGTGGTACCAGCAGGAGGCAGGCGTTGAACAAGCCCTCGACTTCCGCCTTTCGTTACAACGTGTGCTGTCCCTCGTGGTGGCTCACCCCGAGATCGGTACACCTGCCGGGCACGCCACGCGGCTTGCCCCGCTCCAACGCTATCCGTACTCCGTGATCTATCGTGTCGAGGGGGATTTCCTTCGTATCCTCGCCATTGCTCACCAGCGCAGGCACCCCATGTTCTGGGGCGGCCAGCGGTAACGGACCAGACGATTCCCCTGGGCGTGACTCCGGCTGGAACATCGTCGTCCTCCAGCGTGCCTCAGTTGCCCGCAACGCTGCGCGGGATGTCCTCCCGATTCCTGACTTGAATGCGCTCGGAAAACGGGTAACCCTGGGCGCTGCCGGGTTCGGAATCGTGCTAGAGCACGATCAGCCCCGGGGCCGCCATCGCCGTGGACACAAGGGAGCATTGCCAGCCTGGAAATTTCACCACGCCGGCCCCGAAGATGAGCTGCGCACTGACGCTCACCGGGTTTGCGGCAAATAGGCTGTCGGTACGACTTGGTCTTCCGGCCTCCACGGGCGCTAGCGGGCGCCTTGCGGTCATGCCGCGCCCGCGCTTCGCGCCAATAGGCCCCGCTATTGGCTTGGCGCGCGATGCACGGCCTGCCTCGCAATGCACCTCGCCATCATCCCGTGACCTGGTGAGATGTCCGGCCTGGCCCGTTGATGCAGCGGGAAACGGGGTGATGGCGAGGCATATTGCGGTCATGCGGCACACCTGCTCCCCGCCAACAGGACTTCCGGCGCGGATCGGCCACCATGGCGGACAGACTTCGCCTGCGCTCGGCTGACTGGGCAATGCGGCACCGACCACCAGGCCAAACTGCGCCAGTGGTCGGTCGGGGTGCCGTTCAGATCAGATGCGGCTGCGGCGCTTGCGTGTGATCAGGCCCAGCAGTGCGAGGCCTGCACCGGTGAGCGCCCAGGTCTCCGGTTCGGGCACGGGGGCGATCTCCAGCGAGGCCGTGAAGGCGCGATTTGCCACCCAGGTCGACGAGGACTCGGTGAACTGGCAGGCGTAACAGGTGCCACCGACGACCACGCTGTAGGTGCCGGGCCCCAGCCCCACCCATAAACCGGAAACCTTGCCGTCGGCCACGGCGTCACCGGCAAAGTCGACCACACGGTCTCCGGTGACGTCGATCCCCGGGCCGTCGATCACGTGGCCCAGGTAGAGAACCTGCGCCGCTGCGCCACTGTCGTTGCCGAGCCAGAAGTCGTTGACCGAACGGAAAGCGCCTTCCTTGTCGCCCAGCTTGCCGGTATCCACGTAGAAATCGGTGGAGGGGAGAAAGCCCGGGTGATTGGCCAGATACGTGGGGCTGGGCGCGCCGTCGTGGGACAGGTGAGGGACGACACCAGCGTAGAGCGAAAACGCGGGCGAGAGATCGTCGAGCGTCGATGCGACGCCGGCCTGGGCCGCCACGGAGAGGGTGACGTTGGCTGCCTCGGTCAGGGTGAAGCGCATGAAGCGTACACGGTGGCTGTCGCCCCAGTCGCCGTCCGCGCCGTCCGCCCAACCGTAATTCGATGCCACCCGCTGGCCGCTCAGCGTGTAGGTGTCGACGCCATCGAAGGCGCCGTTGGCAATGAAGTCACGGTTGGTGTAGCTCACATGCGCGGATGCGGTGGCGGACGCCGCCAGCAGGCCGACGGCGGCGAGGCTTGCAAGTCGTTTCGGTGTCATGGATGGATCTCCGGAATCATGTTTTGGAGGGGGCGCGGCGGGCACGCGTGACATGCAACTGCCGCAGCCTCCTGGCGACATTAGATTCCATCGAGTCGCAACAGGGAATGCGACACGTTGCCGCACCTCCGGGAGATGACCCTGGGCACTCCGGGCAAACGGGGGTTGCTCCCCAGGTACTGCCATGACGATGGCCAGAAGGCGATCCAGCGCCTCGCCTTCCTCTCATGTCGCTGTCAAACTATGACATCGTCCGTCGGGGCGCAGGAGCCCTGCGCATCTCGAGGTACGGATGCCGCATAACAAGATCGCAGGAGATCCGAATGAAGAAGTTCACCCTCGCCATCGCGCTGTGCGCGATCGCAGGCGCCGCTCAGGCAGACGGCGGGCTCTACAGCATCAGGCAGGTGTTTTCCGAACCCGACGCGCTGGCGGCGGACACGGTTTTCGAGGGGACCTTTTCTCTCGACGCGGACACGGGCACGGTGTCTGGTCTCACGGGGACGCTCTACCAGGCCCTCACCAGCACCGGAGCAGGGGAGCCGCCGTTCTATGACATGACGCAGATATCGCTCACCCACCAGTTGTCGACGGAGTACGACTCCTTCCTGGGAGGCGCGATCGTGACCGTGTTCCGCAACCCGACACTGGACACGTTCGAGCCTAACTCCGAGGGTGACACCTGGGCCCCGGCTGCTGGTGCGCGACGCTACTTCGGGTATCCCGGCGCCAACCCTGGCAATGCGTATGCACGCGTGTTCATCAATGTCGTCGATCCGACGGCGCCCCTGACCGAGGACCAACTCCTGTATCTCGCATACGCCGACTGTTCCCCCGGGGGCATGTTCAGCGATGCCTGCATGAGCGCATCGGACCTGGGCGGTACCCTGGGCGGGGTGCCCTTGTCGCAGACGATCACCGCCGCGATCCCCGAACCGGAGACGTATGCCAGCCTGCTGGCCGGCCTGGGTCTGCTGGGATGCGTGGGGTGGAGACGGCGCCGCTCGTGAGCGGGGAGGGCGCCACTCCTGACCTGGGTGGCGATTTCGTCTGCGTGGTCGGGACGACGGCACTGGCGTCCGCTTCGGTTCGCGCAGCCGCGCCCAGAACGCCATGAGCGACCAACGAGTCTGATGCGGATCGCCGCATCCGGACAACAAAAGAGCCAAGTCGCTGGGACTTGGCTCTTTTCGGGGCTTGCTCGGACTACGGTCTTTGGAGGCGGGAACGTGCCATTCCGAAGCGAGACCGGCGGTAGATCACCCGGCGACTAGGCTCTCGTAACTACCCATAGAGCAACGGACTGTCAATCCGCAGGTCCCGCGCGGGCGGCTGATGGCGTTACAACGGAATTTTTTGGCTCCCCGACCTGGGCTCGAACCAGGGACCTGCGGATTAACAGTCCGTCGCTCTACCGACTGAGCTATCGGGGAATCGGAAGCGGCGCATTCTAAGTGTGCCTTGACCGACGGTCAACGCTTTCTTGCGACCTTCGCCGCACTATGGGGCGGACCCCAGGTGTCACGCGGTCACGTTGGCAATCGCGTCGGCAACGTGGTCGATATTCCGTCCGTTGAGGGCGGCCACGCAGATCCTGCCGGTGTCGATGGCGTAGACGGAGAACTCCTTCGCCAGACGCTCGACCTGGGCCTTGGTGAGGCCGGAGTAGGAGAACATGCCGCGCTGGCGGAGCACGAAGCTGTAGTCCGAGCCGGGGACACGCTGGCCGAGGCGGGTGACCAGCTCCTGGCGCATGGCGCGGATGCGCTCGCGCATGCCGCCGAGTTCCTGTTCCCACAGGGCGCGCAGTTCGGGGGTGTCCAGCACGGTGGCGACCACCTTGCCGCCGTGAGATGGCGGGTTGGAGTAGTTGGTGCGCACGATGCGCTTGACCTGGCTCAGGATGCGGGCTGCTTCTTCCGCATCGGTAGCCACGATGCTGAGGGCTCCGACGCGCTCGCCGTAAAGCGAGAAGCTCTTGGAGAAGGAGCTCGACACGAAGACCGGTCGGCCGGTGGCGGCGAAGGCGCGCACGGCATGGGCGTCGTCCTCGATGCTGTCACCGAAGCCCTGGTACGCCAGGTCTAGGAAGGGCACGAGATTGCGCTCGGCGACGATGGCCATGACCTCTGCCCATTGCTCATGGCTCAGATCGGCACCCGTGGGGTTGTGACAGCAGGCGTGCAGCACAACGACATGGCCGGACGGGATGGCGCGCAGCGCGGCGAAGAACCCGTCGGCGTCCAGCCCGTTGGTGGCCGGGGAGTAGTAACGGTACTGGTTGACCTTGAAGCCGGCGTATTCGAACAGGGCGCGGTGGTTCTCCCAGCTGGGATCGGAGATCCACACCTCAGCCTGGGGCGCGATGCGGCGCAGGAAGTCCGCGCCGATCTTGAGCCCGCCGGTGCCGCCCAGTGCCTGGACGGTGACCACGCGCCTGTCGCGGATGACCGCTGCATCGGAACCGAACACCAGATGCTGGACGGCCTTGTCGTACGCGGCGAGGCCGTCGATGGGGAGGTAGGCGCGGGGCTGGGAGGCCTCGACCAGCTGCCGCTCGGCCCTGGCTACGCACTGCAGCAGCGGTACCTTGCCGTCCTCGTTGTAGTAGATGCCTACGCCGAGGTTGACCTTCCTGGGGCTGGGGTCGGCGGCGAAGGCTTCGGTGACGCCGAGGATGGGATCGCGCGGAGCCAGCTCCACGTGCTGGAACAGGGGAGAAGACATGAGGATTTAACCCGTTGATGGATCGTGAACCCGTTGGCCCGGCCGGGGCGCCGCGGAACCGCGTGCTAGACTGGCCAGCCATCCGGAAGTGGCCGAATTTTACCCGTGATCCTCACCTTCCCCAACAGCCCGTTCCGGCTGCACCAGCCATTCGAGCCGGCCGGTGATCAGCCCGCGGCCATCACAGCGCTGGTGGATGGGCTGTCGTCCGGACTGCGTTACCAGACCCTCCTCGGTGTGACGGGCTCGGGCAAGACCTACACGATGGCGAACGTGATCGCGCGCATCGGCCGGCCGGCGATCGTCATGGCGCCGAACAAGACCCTGGCCGCGCAGTTGTACTCCGAGATGCGCGAGTTCTTTCCCGAGAACGCGATCGAATACTTTGTCTCCTACTACGACTACTACCAGCCCGAGGCCTACGTGCCCTCGCGCGATCTGTACATCGAGAAGGATTCGAGCATCAACGACCACATCGAGCAGATGCGGCTCTCCGCCACGAAGTCCCTGCTCGAGCGACGCGACACCGTGATCGTGGCCACGGTCTCGGCGATCTACGGCATCGGCGATCCGGTGGACTACCACGCGATGATCCTGCATCTGCGCGAGGGTGAGCGCCTGGGGCAGCGGACGGCGATCCAGCGCCTGACGGAGATGCAGTACGAGCGCGCCGACTACGAGTTCCGGCGTGGCACCTTCCGGGTGCGCGGTGACGTGCTCGACATCTTCCCGGCGGAGAACTCCGAGACCGCGGTGCGGGTGTCGCTGTTCGACGACGAGGTGGAGTCACTGTCGCTGTTCGACCCTTTGACCGGACAGATCCTCGCAAAGGTGGCGCGTTTCACGGTGTACCCCTCCAGCCACTACGTGACGCCGCGCAGCACGACCTTGCGCGCCGCCGATGCCATCAAGACCGAGTTGCGCGAGCGCATCGAGTTCTTCCACGGGACGGGCA
>JBILUV010000368.1:0-3150 GCA_044370825.1 Burkholderiales bacterium
GTGGCGCCACGCGCCGCAATGATAACCTGGGAGTGCGTGGTCGAAATCCCGTCAGCCTGCCCCCGTCGCGTTTCACACGCACTGACCTCGGCGTTACTGGCACAACGCCGACGGAGAGCCCCTGTGGCCCCGTCAGTTTCCGATACCGAAGGTATACGTCAGGCCGATCCGGACGGTGTTCGAGTGCGCGTCGTTGGTCGCAATGCGGCCCTGCACGTTCGTGAATGACGCCTGGGCGCCCCCACGCGCATCGGGGAAGTGGAACGTCTGATCGGGGAATCGCACGTGCAGATAGTCGGCACGGAGTGCCCAGGGCTTGCCCCACCGCCACTCCAGGCCGGCGCCCAGCGCGTAACCCACACGGGTCTCACGATCGGTCTCGCTGAACGCCGCTTCCGTCACGCTGGTCCCCCCCACCGCCCGGTACTGGGTCCGCGTGACTTTCTCGGTCGCGAACGCCGCGCCGCCCGACGCGAACACCAGGAGGTCTCCAAATGACCACCCGGCCACGGCACGCGCCGTAGAAAGCCACGGCGTCTCGTACTCGAGGGTGGCGCTGGGTTGCCCGGTGTAGGCGCCGCTGTTGATCAGATTCGCGTTGCGCGTCTGGTGACCGAGGTACGCCACATCCGCCTCGAGCCCCAGGATGAGCCCGGAGTCGAGGCGCTTGCGGACGCCGAGGATGAGCGCCAGGCCTGCCGCCTCGTCCCGCAAGGCATTCGCGGCCTCGCTGGTGGCGTTTGCACCGACAGTTCCATCGGCCTTCACGGTCGTCCCGCTGATGAGGCTCCTGGAATAAGCGCCGGACACCCCCACATAGCCGCCCGCCCAGGTATCGTCCGCTCGGGCGTCGGCCGCGGCCACCACAAAGGCAAGCAGCGTCAGAAAGCCGATCTGCGAGGCACCAGCGCCAGCTTGGCTCAGTTGCATCCTCACTCCCGTTCGATGTTTGCGAAGGTCACACGCGCAGGGCTGTCAACCAGTACCTGACTGAACTGGGCTTGCCCCGAGCAGCGCCGCATTCTACGGCCTCACGGCGCCTCGTCGAAATGACGACGGGAAGCCAGCAGCGGTATGCCGAACATCAGCGCGGTTGCCGTGTTGAGCACCACATTGCCCCAGACCCCGTGTCCAACGGAGAAGGCCGTGTCGATGAGGTACCAGCCGGCGAGCGGCCAGGCGATTGCCTTCCACGCGAACGGCTGACCGGCCAGAAAGGGACCACGCGCCAGCACGATGACCCCGATCATCCACCCCGCCATCACTGCGCCGATGATGCCGTTTGCAAACCGCATGTAGCCGACCGTGACCTCCGGCACCGGAACCGGGCTGGTGAACTGCTGGAAGTAGACGAAATAGAAGGCGCGCTCCCCCAGCGGAGGCGCCAACAGAAGCACCGCACTGAGGGTGAGCACGACGAAGGCCGCAGCCTGCACGGCGCGGGACCAGAAGATGAGGGCGGGAGTCGTCATGAGGGTTCTCTGCGTTCCGGCAGGTTCGAGGGATCAGGACAGCCCGTTCGCTGCGAGGAATCGCTGGACGCGGGCCAGAAAGACGTCCGGCAGTTCGGCGAAGGGCGCATGCCCGCAGGGCAGGACTGTGTACTGCGCGAAAGGCATGCAATGGGCTGCGACCTGGCCGTCCCTGTGCGCGGGAATGACGGGATCGTACTGCCCGAAGAACAACGCAGTGGGCGCGTCGATGCGCGCCGCCAGAGGCCTCAGATCGTTATCGGCGTGCGCAAAGCTCCGCCACATGGCCCGGTTCAGGGCGAGACGGTCGGGTGTTGCCTGCGACGTCGCGGCGCGCTCCAGCATCGACCGGACTGCCAGCGTGCGATGTTTCAGATACAGCCTGGCGAACAGCCAGGGCGGGATTGAAAAGCGGCCACCCTGGAGGCGGCAGAACAGACGCGTGGCCGTGTTGTGGGGTGTGAAGCCCCCGGGCGAGACGAGGACGAGGCCACGCACCTGCTGCGGGGATTCGATCGCGAGTCGTGCCGCGACGTTGGCCCCGATCGAGTTGCCGATGAAGACCGCCGGCGGCAGTGAGACCGCGGCGATGAACTCGCGCAGCGCCTCCCGGAAATCGGCGACGCTCGCCGCGCCAGGGTCGGCCAGCGGGTCCGACAGACCGTAGCCTGGCCAGTCCAGCGCCAGAACACGATGGCTCTGCGCCAGAGACGGCACGATGGCCTCGAAATCCCTGCTGTCCCCCGGGTTGGCGTGAAGCAATACCAGCGGGACACCCTGGCCGCTTTCCGAATAGTGCACCCTACCCTTCGACAAGGTCACGTATGGCATCGCTCCCCATCCTCCCCGGCCTGCACCCAGGCAGGCGGAGCCTGCCAGCCTGTCACGAACACGCATCCTACGACAGACCGTTACCGACACCGCGCCCGCATCGACGTGCCGCATCACCACAATATGCATCGAAGCACCGCTGCTGGCTCTCGAACACGGGGCGGGGCGGATCAGGCGTCGATGGGGCCGCACGATGGAGCGTACCAGACGGGCTCCGGAGCCCTGTGCCCGTCGACCTTCTCTGGCGGTACCGCTGGCAGGTTGAAGAAGTTGCCTTGCGGTTTCAGGCAATGCCCGCCGGCGCAGGCGATGACGCTGGTGGGACTCACTGCTCCGGACGGGTGACCGGAACTCGATGACGCCCGGAGAGAGCGGGTGGGCCACCGGCCCGTGCCTGGCCCGCTCGAGGGACCAATGACGGAACTCACACGGAGGATGCGACGTCTATCCAGCGCTGCAGACTGCCGCCCGATACGGCGTGGCCGTGATCGAAATGCGCGCGCACTGATCCATGAGTCCACTCTTGAGATGGGCCATGAAGAGTCGTGCGCCACCATGGACGGCGGGGCGAGTGTTGCCGTGGTGACCGGAATGTCCCGGCGTCCCCCCGCTTGTCCGTCCACTCACATGCGAAGGACCACCGATGGCTGACCTTCTGCTTCGCGGCACCGCCTTGCTGACCACTGCCCTTCTCTTCGGGGGCATGCTGCTGTTCGCCGCAGGCTTCGCGACCTTCCTGTTCAAGGTGCTGCCCATGGCCGAGGCACGCGTGCTCATACGCAAGGCCTTCCCGCCCTTCTACCTCTTCGTCATCGGCGTGGCGGCGGCCGCCGCCCTGCTGGCGGCA
>JBILUV010000369.1:0-3129 GCA_044370825.1 Burkholderiales bacterium
ACGTCTCGTGGGCCGGAACAGACCCGATCGGCAGGGTCACGGTGAAGCGCGTGCCCTGCCCGGGTCGGGACTCGACATCGATGCGCCCGCCGTGCTCCTGCACGATCCTGTAGGCGATGGAAAGACCCAGGCCTGTCCCCTGCCCCACCTCCTTGGTGGTGAAGAAGGGATCGAAGATGCGCGGCAGATCCTCGGCGGCGATGCCCCGGCCGTTGTCCTCGACGTCGACCGCGACCTCCCGCACGCCGGAGCGTCGGGTGGTGAGGATGATGGTGCCGGTCCCGTCCTCCGTGGCCTGGGCCGCATTCGTGATCAGGTTCAGGAACACCTGGTTGATCTGGGACGGCGAGCACGCCACCAGCGGGATATCGCCGAAGCGCCGCACCACCTCGCGCGTCTTCACCAGGTTGCGCGCAATCTTGAGAGTGCTCTCCAGGCCGGCGCGCAGGTCGAAAGGCGTCAGGCGCGTGCGGTCCAGGCGGCTGAAGTCCTTGAGGTTGATGATCAGATCGGAGATCTGGCCGATACCGTGCAGGCCGTCCTGGGCGAGACGCTCCAGCAGAGGCAGCGCCTCGTGTTCGCGCAGTTCCCGCGCCAGCGCGCTGACCTGCCCGAACAGCATCGCCACCTCCTGCTCGCCCGCCTCGCCGGTCTGCAGCATCGTCAGCAGCCGATCGGCCTGTTCCACCAGGGCCGACAACGTGGGCAGCTGCCCCTGTACCGACTCGAGGCTCGACTTGACATAGGCCAGCGGCGTGTTGATCTCGTGCGCCACGCCGGCCACCATCTGGCCCAGCGAGGACATCTTCTCCGACTGCACCAGCATGGCCTCGGATTCCTTCAGATGTCGCAGCGCATCCGACAGCTCCAGGGTGCGCGCCTCGACTTTCTGCTCGAGGTTCTCGTTGGCCCGCTTGAGCTGCATGTTCACCAGGTTGATCACGCGGTAGCTGCGGAACAACTGGAACCCGACATAGCCCAGCAGCACCAGCAGCGCCGCCGAGTAGAAGATCAGGTAGACGCGGTAGAGCTCGCGCTGCTCCAGCGCCGACTGGAAGTTCTGAGCGAACTGCATGCCCAGGGCGTCCGTACGCGGCCCGGTGGGAAAGTAGTAAAGGCGCGAGAAGGCGTGGTCGCGCCGGGGCTGAGCCTCGCGCAGCGCGCGCAGTGTGGCAACGGTCCGGCGCAGGCTGTCGCGTACACCGCCCGGGAGCGCCTCCATGGCCGACAGCAGCGTCTGCTCCGCCACCTCGATCTCCTGGCGCAGGCGGTCGCCGGATACGGCGGAGAACTCCATGCTGGTGGCCGAAAGGCGATCGAGCAGCAGGCGCATGTCTTCCAGGCGTTGCTGCATGACGCCGGAACTGGCCGCGCGCAGATCGCGGATCTGGGCCTGGGCGGCAGGCACGGTCTCCAGCACCTGACCGAGTGCACTGGCCGACACGGCCGTGGCACGCCCGTACTCGGCCATGAGCAGCAGCTTCTCGTCATACAGGGTCTGCAGCCGCGCCACGTCGGCCACGAGTCCCAGGTTGTCCAGGGAACGCGCCTCGGCGTTGAGCCCGTTGATGGCCCGGCCCAGCTGATCGCGGGCGATGCGCTGCAGGGTCTCGTCCGCGAGGTCCCCGCTGCGCGCACGGAGCACGGACTCGTTCCATTTCGCGTCCAGCGTGCGAAGCGCGGCAAGCTGCTCGTTGACCCTGACCTGACGCCCGAAATCGACGGACTGGGTCATGACGATCAGGAACACCAGCAGCGCCGCGAGCAGGACCGACAGGGAGATGACCAGAAGACGGCGCACGGAGTCGGTGACCGGTGGGGGCTTGATCGGATGAATGAGAGTCTTCGAGGATTCTACCCACTCGCCGGGGATCGGACAGGCCGGTATCGCGGAATGCGACGAGTTGCCCGCACTCGATGAACCGTTTAACTCAATTAGACTGTTTTCATTAGAGAGGCATACCTCTTCCGGATGCGGCGAGATGGACTGCGGGCCCCACGAAAGACGAAGGGCGGACAACCCCGGGGTCGTCCGCCCTTCCGCGCCGGTGACGCAATCCGCGTGACTCGATCAGGCCCTCACGGACTTAGTGCGGCGCGATGGTGCGCGCGCCCGGCGTTGCCTGCGTGCGCGGCATCATGAGGGTGATGATGACACCCAGCACCGCCAGCCCCGCGAGGGCGTAGAACGCCGCCTCCGTGGAATTGGTGGCCGTACGGATCTGGCCGATGAGCATGGGCCCGAAATGGCCGCCGAGATTGCCCACCGAGTTGATCCAGGCGATGCCTGCCGCCGCCGCCGTGCCGGAGAGGAAGGCCGTGGGCAGAGACCAGAACGTGGCCACCCAGGACAGGATGCCTGCGGTCACGAATGTCAGGGCGATGATGGCGGGCACGGCATTCTTGCCGATCATCGCCAGAGCGACCATGGCCACCGCGGCCACCAGCAGCGAGCCACTGGCATGCCAGCGTCGTTCGCCGGTCTTGTCCGAATGCGCGCCCACCACGACCATGGACACCGCCGCCACGCCCCAGGGGATCATGCTCAGCAGGCCGACCTTGAGCAGGTCCTTCTTGTCGATGCCGAGTTCCTGAATGATGGTCGGCATCCAGAAGTTCACCGCATAGAAGCCGACCACGCCGCAGAAATACACCACCGCAAGAGCCCAGACCCGGCCGTCCTTGAAGGCGTCCATGAAGTTGTGCTTGCCGCCCAGGTCGCCCTTCGCCGCCACGTCCTCCCGCACCCGCTGGTCGACGAGATCGCGCTCGGGCTGGGTGAGCCACTTGCAGTCCTGCGGGTTGTTGGGCAGCAGGAAGATCACCAGGACACCGATGACCACCGACGGCAGGCCCTCGAGCAGGAACAGCCACTGCCAGCCCCGCAGCCCGCTCGCGCCGTCCATGTACTGCATGATGGCGCCGGAGATCGGGGAACCGATGACGTTGGAGATCGCGATCGCCGTCATGAACAGCGCCGTCATCTTGGCCCGACGGGAGGACGGGAACCAGTAGGTCATGTACAGGATGACTCCGGGGAAGAATCCGGCTTCGGCCACCCCCAGCAGGAAGCGCAGGATGTAGAACCACGTCTCGCTGTTCACGAACATGAAGGCGCTGGAGATGAAA
>JBILUV010000112.1:0-10773 GCA_044370825.1 Burkholderiales bacterium
CGGAGCTGGCGCAGGTGCTGTCCGGCGCGGACTTCGTGCTCTCCGCCCTGCCGCTGGACCCGAGCACGCGTGGCGTGTTCGACGCGACCATGCTCGCGGCGATCAGGCCCGGGGCGCTGTTCATCAACGTCGGGCGTGGCGCCACGGTCGACGAGCAGGCGCTCTACGAGGCGCTGCGGGACCGGCGTCTGGGCGGTGCCGTGATCGACACCTGGTATTCGTACCCGCCGCAGTCGGGCGGAACGGTGCCGGTGCACCCGCCGTCGCGCTTCCCCTTCCACACGCTCGACAACGTCATCATGACCCCCCACGCCTCGGCCTGGACCGAGTCGCTGGCGGAGCGCCGCTGCGCCGTGGTGATCGAGAACCTGGAGCGTCTCGCCAGCGGCCGCCCGCTGCAGAACGTCGTGCGGCCACCTCGGCAGGCTCCTGCGGGGGCGACCTGAGTCACTCCCGAATTTCACTCGCCGGACCCGAATGCGGCCCCCGGCGCGATACCCGACCCAACCGAACCTGACTGAGGAGACATCGATGGAATCCGCCGCCACCCTGGAAGCCGCCCGGACGCTCTGGTCCGCCTGGCAGGACGGACGTTGCATCGACGCCCTGCCGGAGGCAGTGCGCCCGGCCACCGAGGACGAGGGCTTCGCCATCCAGCAGGCAGTCACGACCCTGTCCAGCGCCTCGCGCGCCGGCTGGAAGATCGCCGCCACCAGCACCGCCGGGCAGCAGCACATCGGCGTCGGCGGACCGCTGGCGGGCACCCTGCTCGCCTCCCGCCTGCGGGCCAGCCCGGCGCGCATCCCGCTCACCGGCAACGCCATGGGCGTGATGGAGGCGGAGTTCGCCTTCCGCATGGGCCGGACGCTGGCGCCACGCGACGCCGAGTACACGGTGGACGAGGTGCTGGACGCCGTGGCCTCGCTGCACCCGGCGATCGAGGTGCCCGATTCGCGCTTCGCCGACTTCGTCCATGCCGGCGGCCCGCAGCTGCTCGCCGACAACGCCTGCGCCAGCTGGTTTTCGCCGAGCGAGGCGACCACGGCCGACTGGCGCGCCATGGACCTGGTGGCGCACGAGGTCACGGTGCGCATCGACGGCGTGCAGGTCGGGACCGGCGCCGGCCGCAACGTCCTGGGCGACCCGCGGGTCGCGCTCACCTGGCTCGCCAACCGCCTGTCCCGCTTCGGCACGCCACTGTCCGCGGGCGAGATCGTCACGACCGGCACCTGCCTGGTGCCCGTGGCGGTGCGCAGCGGCCAGGTCGTGGTGGCGGACTTCGGCCTGCTCGGCAGCGCACAGGTGACCTTCGACGCGTGAATCTTCGGGGGACACAGCGGCTCGCCGCCGGGTTACCCTTCGCGTGACGGTCAGACACCACCCACCCACGGAGGCACCGCCATGATCCGAACGCCCAATCGCCGCCTCGCGGCGCTGCTGGTCGCGAGCCTGCTGCACCTGAGCGTGGTGGGCAGCGCGCAAAGCGCAATGGTACCCACCGGGGACACCGTGGCTGGCCAGGCCTGTTCCGCCCTGGACGACGTCACCCGGCACGCGGATCTGCGCGACGCCCTGGTCGGCATGGGGCTCACGCCCGACGAAGCCTCGGCCCGCCTCGGTGGCTGGGCCGCAAGCGACGCCGGAGCCTGCGCCAGAATCGAGGCAATGCCGGCTGGCCGCGGCGTGTTCGGTGTCGCCGTGTTCATCCTCGCCGCCCTCGTCATGACCGATGTCCTCGGCATCACGCGCATCTTTCCGTTCACGCGCACGATGCGGTAGCCTCGGCAACACGCCCTCTTTCAAACCAAGGAGTCCGAGCCATGTGGCAATCCCTGCGCAAGACCATCGCCGCCGTCCTGATCCTCAGCACCGCGCATTTCGGCTTCGTCGGTGCGGTCCAGGCCGCCATGATCGACACACCCGCCGTGCAGTCCGCCACGACCACGGCCGACGATGCGCGCGCCCGGGTGCGGTCGTTCCTGACGCGTGAGGACGTGGCGTCCCAGATGCAGCGCCTCGGCGTGGCGCCGGCCGAGGCCGCGGCCCGGGTCGACGCGATGAGCGACGACGAAGTGCGGTCCCTGTCCCAGCGCCTCGACACACTGCCCGCCGGCGGCGACGCCTTCGGCACCATCATCACCGCCGCCGTGCTGGTGTTCCTGGTGCTGCTGGTGACCGACATCCTGGGCTATACCAAGGTGTTCTCCTTCACCAAACCGGCCAAGAACTGAAGCCCCCGCGCACACCCGTCCCGGGAGGCGCCGCCCGCGCGGGCGCTTCCCTGGGGCTGGTGTTGCTCCTCGCGGTGGGCTGCGCCAGCCCGCGGCTGGATTCGGCCCGCAGCGCCGCCCTGCCCGAGCGCATCGAGCTGTCCGCCACCCCGTTCCACCCCCAGGAAGTCAACCACTGCGGGCCGGCCGCCCTGGCGTCGGCGCTCGGCGCGGCCGGCATCGCCGCCACGCCCGACGGCCTCGCCCCCGCCGTCTACCTTCCCGCGCGAGAGGGCAGTCTGCCGCTGGACATGCTGGGTGGAGCCCGCCGCGCGGGTGCCATGGCGGTGCGCACCGCACCCGATCTGGAAGCCCTGCTGGAGCAGGTCGCCACCGGCATGCCGGTGGTGGTGCTGCAGAACCTGTCGCTGCAGTGGGTGCCGATGTGGCACTACGCGGTCGTCATCGGCTTCGACCGCCCGCGCGGGACCATCATCCTGCGTTCCGGCCGCGAGTCCCGCCAGGTGTTGTCGCTGCGCACCTTCGAGCACACCTGGGCCCGCTCCGGCCACTGGGCCATGATCGCCTTCCGCCCCGGACAGCTGCCGGCCGGCGTCCCGCGCGAGCCCTATGCGGAATCGGCCGTGGCCCTGGAGCGGGTGGGCCGGCTGGCCGAAGCGCGCGCCGCCTACGAGGCGGGGCTCACGCCCTGGCCGGGCGCTCTCGCCCTGGCTGTGGGGCTGGCCAACGTGGCCCACGCCCAGGGCGACAGCGGCGGCGCCGAGACGGCCCTGCGTCAGGCGCTGCAATACCACCCCCGGTCGGACGCCCTGCTCAACAATCTCGCCCACCTGGTGGCAGAAGCCGGGCGCCTGGAGGAGGCACTCGCACTGGCCGATTCCGCCGTGACGCTCGCCGGCCCCCACCAGGCGACGGCGCGCGAGACCCGGGACGAGATCCGCCGACGTCTGGACACCGGCGCGCGCTGAGCCCGACCGTTTTATCTTTTTTGCCGGCTCACGCCTTGCCCTTGATAAGCTAGGCAACTATTATCCGGCTCATGTTCCAGGAAGACCTGTCGCGCAACTTCGGCTTCATCCTCAACGATGTCGCGCGCCTGATGCGCACCACCTTCGACCGCCGCATGCGGGCGCTCGGCCTCACCCGCTCGCAGTGGTGGGTGCTTAACCACCTGTTCCGCAACGGCGGCCTCACCCAGTCCGAACTCGCCGACCTGCTCGAGATCGAGAAGCCCACGCTCGGGCGGCTGCTCGACCGTCTGGAGCAGAAAGGCTGGGTGCGGCGTGAGCCCGATGCGCTCGACCGCCGCGTCAAGCGCGTCCACCTCACCGAGGAGGTCGAGCCGGCCCTCAAGGCGATGCGCGCCGCCGCCGGCCAACTCAGGCGCGATGCCCTCGCCGGGCTGGACCCCGAACGTCGCGAGGTCTTCGTCGACACGCTGCTGGCCATCAAGGCCAACCTCTCGCGCATGGAGGCCGCGGGCGCCTCACGCCCGGCGCGCCGGGCGTCGGCAAGGCAGGCGCCGTGAAACTGCGGCTGCGTCTTCCGGGTCGCCGGTTCGTCCTGCGACTGCTGCTCCTGCTGGTCGTGCCGGCCGTTGCGGCCTTCGTCGGCCTCGGCGTCTATGCCCGCAGCGGGCGCATCGCCGAGACCGAGAACGCCTACGTCAAGAGCGACATCGTGGCCGTCAGCGCCGAGGTGTCCGGCCGGGTGGTGGAGGTTCCAGTCCGGGACAACGAGTCCGTGGCCGCCGGCACCGTGCTGCTGCGCATCGACTCCCAGCCGTTCGAGATCGCCATCGCCCGCGCGCGCGCCCAGATGGAAGTCGTGCGCACCGACGTGCAATCGCTGCGCGCCGAGTACCGCGCCAGCCTGCGCGAGGCCGAGGAAACCGAGGAGAGCATCGCATTCCTCGCCCGCCAGTTCCAGCGCCAGGAGAAGCTGCGCGAGGCGGGCATGAGCCGGGCAGACGCCCACGACGAGGCGCGCCACAACCTCGAGCTGGCGCGCCGCCGGCTGGTGAGCGTGCAGGAGCGCACCAGTCGCGTGGTGGCAAGCCTCGCCGGCGACCCGAACCTGCCCGTGGAACGCTTCCCGCGCTACCTCGAGGCCAAGGCCTCGCTGGATGCCGCCCAGGCGGACCTCGCTCGCACCGTGGTGCGCGCCCCCTCCGCGGGCGTGGTCAGCAACATGAAGCTGCAGGTCGGCGAACACGTCGCCCGCGGCGTGCCGGTGTTCAGCCTGATCAGCAGCCAGACCGTCTGGGTCGAGGCAAACTACAAGGAAACACAGCTCACCCACATGCGCGTCGGCCAGCCGGCCACGATCACGGTCGACGCCTATCCTGACCAGCAATGGAAGGCGGTGGTGGCCTCCATCGCGCCGGCCACCGGGGCGGAGTTCGCCATCCTCCCGCCGCAGAACGCCACCGGCAACTGGGTCAAGGTGGTGCAGCGCATCCCGGTGCGCCTGGAGGTCGAGCAGGCGCCCGGCGCGGCGCCGCTGCGGGCCGGCATGACCGCCACGGTGCAGATCGACACCGGCCGCGCCAACGGCCTGCCGAGCACCGTGCGCTGGCTGTTCGACCGCGGCGTTCTGCCGCGCTTCCTGCACCCGGCCGAAGCCCACGCCGGCGACTGAGTCCCGGTGAGCACGTCCTCGGCCCAGGCCCTGCCACCGGTGGCTCGCCATCCGGTGCTGGTGACCCTGTCGGTGATGGTGGCCTCGCTGCTCTACTCCATCGACTGGACCATCGCTGCCGTGGCCCTGCCGCACATGCAGGGTGCCTTCTCGGCTAACCAGGACCAGATCGCCTGGGTCATCACCTCCTACATCGTGGCCTCGGCCATCGCCATCCCCACCGCCGGCTGGCTCAGTACACGCTTCGGCCGCACCCGCATCTTCGGCTGGGCGCTGTCCGCCTTCACCGCCGCCTCGGTGGTCTGCGGTGCCGCCGACTCCCTGGCGGTGGAAGTCGGTGCCAGGGTGATACAGGGCATCGGCGGGGCGTTCATCATCCCGCTGTCCCACGCCATCATCCTCGACACCTACCCGCCGGAGGAACACGGCAAGGCCATGGCGCTGTGGGGCGCGGGCTCGGTGTCCGGTTCCTTCCTCGGGCCGACCCTGGGGGGCTTCCTCACCGAGCACCTGGACTGGCGCTACATCTTCTACATCAACATCCCCTTCGGCCTGCTGGCCCTCACCGGGGTGCTGATGTTCGTGCCGGAGACTGCCCGCAACCCGCGCCACCGCCTGGACTGGTTCGGCTTCCTCACACTCGGGCTGGCGATCGGCTCGCTGCAACTGATGCTGGACCGCGGCGGCAGCCTGGACTGGTTCGAGTCGCCGGAGATCGTGATCGAGGCCTGCCTCGCGGCACTCGGGTTGTACCTGTTCCTGGCCCACAGCCTGACCACTCGCCAGCCCTTCCTGCATCCCGACCTGTTCACAGAGCGCAACTTCGTGCTCGGGCTGGGCTTCGTCTTCATGTACGGGCTGTTCACCGTGCCGCCCATCGTGCTCATGCCACCGTTCCTGGCGGACATCCGCGGCTACCCCATCGACACGGTCGGCCTGCTGCAGGCACCGCGCGGCATCGGCATGCTGCTGGCGATGGTGGTGGGCGGGCGCATCACCGGCCGCATCGACCCCCGCATCCTCATCGCCGCCGGGCTGGCCATGATCGCCCTCCCGGCGGCGGAGATGTCGACCTGGAATGCGGACGTCGGCGTCTGGCCGCTGACCTGGACCAATTTCATGCAGGGCGTGGGCTGCGGCATCATCCTCGTGCCCATCCAGGTGATCGCCTTTCCGGATGTGCCGGTGGCGCACCGGACGGAGGCGGCCGCGGTCTACAACCTGATCCGCAGCATCGGCGCCAGCCTCGGGGTGTCCACCGCGCTGGCCCTGTTCGTGCGCCAGGCCGGGGCGCAGCGCGCCCTGCTGACGGAACACGTGACGCCGTACCGCGAGGCCTTGCAGCACACCGACACCGCGCTGGCCGGCCTGGAACCCGGCCGCCCGCTGGCGATGCTGGAGCGCCAGATCGACCTGCAGGCGGCGCTGATCGCCTACATCGGCGACTTCCGCGTGCTCTCGGTCGCCGCGCTGGCCGGCATTCCGTTGCTGCTGCTGGTGCGCCGCCGGAAGACCGATGGCCAGCCCGTGGTGCTGGAAGCCACGGAAGCGGCCTGACCCGACCTCGACCCGGAGCCCGACATGCTGCCCTGTGACCTGACCGGAAAACGCATCCTTGTCACCCAGGCCGGCACGTTCATGGGTCCGGAACTGTGCCGGGTCTTCGCCCGCCTCGGCGCCGAGGTGATCGCCGACGAAGGCCCGCTGGACGACCCGGCGCGGCCAGCGTGGCTGGTGGCCGAGGCGGGCCGCGTCGACGCCCTGGTGGCCAACCTCGCCGTGCCCGCGCCCAGCACCCCGGCGCTCGAGGCGGATGATGCCGAGTGGCAGCATCTGTTCCGGCACATGGTCGATCCCCTGCCCCGCCTGTGCCGCGCCGTGCTGCCGCAGATGATCGAGCGTCGCTCCGGCCGCATCCTGGTGATGGGCAGCGCTTCGGCCCTGCGCGGCATGAAGCGGGCCTCGAGCTACAGTGCCGCGCGCGGCGCCCAGCTGGCCTATGTGCAGGCCCTCGGGGTGGAGATGGCGCCGCACGGCGTCCAGGTCAACGCCATCGCCCAGAACTTCGTCGACAACCCGACCTACTTCCCACCGGAGGTACAGGCCAATCCGCGCTTCCAGGAACGCCTGCGACGCGAAGTGCCGCTGGGCCGGCTGGTCAGTGCCGAGGAGGACGCCATGCTGGCGGCCTTCCTCTGCAGCGACGCCGCCGGTGCCTTCGTCGGTCAGGTGTTCCCGATGTGCGGGGGGTGGGTGACGCGTTAGCCCGGAACTTTCATCGGGTCACGGGATGATGGCGAGGCGTATCGCGGGGCAGGCCGTGCATCGCGCGCCAGGTCAATAGCGGGGCCTGCTGGCGCGAAGCGCGGGCGTGGTATCACCGCAAGGCGCCCGCCAGCAGGGTCGGGGTCACAGGGTCGGGGTCAGGTCTTGAGTTTTGCCCCCTGCCGCCGACGGGGATCAGGATCCGCCGGCACTCCGAACGAAGACCGGGTCGATCCCGATCATGCCGCCCCACTGCCGAATTGCGGATGCGACTCGATCCTTGCCGAGAACGCCGCTTTCTGCGCGTCGCTCAGGCCGGGCGGGTATCGCGAGTCGCTGCGCCGCCAGCGCGCCAGCCACGCCGGGCCAAGCAACGCCGCCTCGGGCAACGTCGCGCCGCGATCGTGCGACGCCGCCGGAACGCGAGTGGAAGCGATGGTGGTGCTCGCCTTGGGGCCGGTGCCCACCCCCTCGGCCACCCAGAAACCTGCCCACAGGAGCGCGGCTCGCACGGCAGTCGAGGCCGAGTAGGTGAAGAGTTCCATCGGCCTGGCTCCGCCATGATTGACCATGCGGGCGAACACGTCGGGGCTCCAGAGCGGCGTATCGGTCTTCGCGGAGAAGGGGTCGTAGAACACCAGATCCGGCGAAGGCGCGGACGGGAAGGTCTCGAGGAAATCACCCGCCACCAGCTCCCACGTGAGCAAGCTCGAGGCATGCCTCCAGTGCCCCTGCCTCGCCAGCGCTCCGGGCGCGGCATGCTGCACATGGGGAAAGTGGGACGATTTCTTCGTCACCAGCAGCAGGGGATCGAGATCACGTTCGAAGCTGACGAGCCGCACCGGTCGCACAGCCGCCCCGCCCTGTCGCGCGATGACCTGCTCGAAGCAGGCGATGGCAGCCATCGCATTGGTGGCGGCGCCGAGCCCCACATCCCAGATCACGAGCGCATCGGTCCCGGAAGACCGACCATCCTCCGCGGGCTGCAACCGCTCCGCGAGCCGCGACTGCGCGACGTACAGCGCGTGGGCTTCCGCGCGTGGCTCGTTCACCGAGTGCATCACCTCGCCGGAGCTGATCTGGCGCACGCAGTTGGCACCGCTGGGCCCCACGATGATCTCGTAGTCGCCGCGGCGCGGCGGCGGCGCAGGCTTGTTCCGCCGCGGATGCACGCAGGGGTTGTCGTCGTCGGGACGCGCGAGCTCGTGGCGTTTCCGTTCGTAGAAGGCCGCAAACTCGTCGCGCAGGATGGCCTCGCGCATGTCGCGCATCAGGCGGTGATAGAAGGTCAGGTTGTGGACCGACAGCAGTTGGGCCGCGAGGGCCTCCCCCGCGCGCACCAGATGACACAGGTAGGCACGCGAGTATTCGCGACAGGTCTGGCACTCGCAGTCGGCATCGAGCGGTGCCTCGGAAAGGCGATAGACCGAGCGGCGACAGTGGATGCGCCCGTGCGAGGTGAAGGCAGTGCCGCGCTTGGCAAGCTGCGAAGGGATGATGCAGTCGAACATGTCCACACCGCGGTGCACCGCTTCCAGGATGTCGATCGGCGTGCCGACGCCCATCAGGTAGCGCGGCAGGTGTGCAGGCAGGTAGTCGGTCGTGAGGCCGGTGAACTCGTAGCGCTCGGCGTGCGTTTCACCGACGGCGAGTCCGCCGATGGCCAGGCCGTCGAACGGCAACCCCGACAGGAAGGTGGCGCTGCGCTCGCGCAGTTCCCGATGGCAGGCCCCCTGCACGATGCCGAACAGCGCCTGCGGCGAATCCCCCCGCGCCGCCAGTGACCTTACGGCCCAGCGGTGCGTGAGCTCCATCGCGGCCCTGGCCTCCTCGAACCCTGCGGTCGAGGGAATGCACTGGTCCAGCGCCATCATGATGTCGGAGCCGATGGCCTTCTGCATGGCGATGCTCGTCTCCGGCGAGAGCAGGTGCGCATCACCATCGACGTAGCTGCGGAAACGGGCGCCCTCCTCGGCCATCACCCGGGCGTTGGGCAAGGAAAAGATCTGAAATCCGCCCGAGTCGGTGAGCACGGGGCCCGACCAGTTCATGAAGCGATGAATGCCGCCAAAGGCGCGGAACACGTCCGGCCCGGGTCTGAGCAGGAGATGATAGGTATTGGCCAGCAGCACGCGGGAGCCGACGGCGTGGAGCCCGTCGACCGTCATGCTCTTGACCGTCGCCTGCGTGCCAACCGGCATGAAGATCGGCGTGAGGACTTCGCCGTGCAGGGTCTGGAAGCGCGCCGCGCGCGCCTTGGAGGCACTCGCTTGCCGGTCGATGGTGAAGCCGAGGCGTGACATGAGGACTGCGCGGAGACGAAGTGGCCGGGCTTGGGCGCCCGACCAGCTCCGGAGCGTTCGGAGTCGCGGAGGATAGCCGACGTCGGGGACCGCTGTCTCGGCCGACGGGCGTCACGCGGGCGGAGGACGCGAGGGCTCCCGCCGCCCCGCGTCGGGGCCGACCTGAAGAAATATCCGGGCTGGTGAGATTTCCAGGCTAGGAGCCTGCCGGCCCGCGCCGCCATACCGTCATCTCGGCCACCGAATGCTGGTGCTTGCGGGCAGTCTCGCGGATCACGAAAGGCACATCCTGACGGTGCAGGAGCTCGAACGACCCGGCCAGCGCCTGCATGAGGCCGTCGAAGGTGGTCAGCGGTTCGCCCGCCTCGCGCCGACCGCCGAGCCACTTCGCCTTGGGCGTGTATTCCTCGAGCCACGTATAGGGCGACGTGATGACGAGCAGCCCACCCGGATCGACGCGACGGGCCACGTCGCTCAGAAACAGTGCGGGGTCGTAGAGCCTGTCGATGAGGTTGCCGGCGAACACGAGATCGTAGCCGGTGTAGAGCGGCTTCAGGTTGCAGGCATCCCCCTGAATGAAGACCGCGCGCGAGCCTGCGTCGGCGAGGCCAAGACGCTCCAGCGAGACGGCCCGCGGCAGCGTGAGTTCGCCCTCGGTGGGGATCTCGTAGTGCAGTTCGCCCCCTTCCTGAAGCCGAACACCCGACTGGATGAACCGCGCCGAGAAGTCGATGCCGTCGACGCGGGCAAAGTGCCGCGCGAACTCGAACGCCGAGCGGCCCACCGAGCAGCCGATGTCGAGACAGCGGCCGCGGCGATCGGCCGGGACCCAGCCCATCGTCGCCTCGACACAGGCCCGCGGGAAGTTGGGCACGCCGAGCGCCTCGGGGCCGTAATGAAACTCGAGGTATTGCGTGACGAGCTGGTCGGTCTCGTAGAGCCGGGAGCCCGCGGTCACCGCCTCGTTGCCCGGCTCCTCGATCACGGTGCGGAAGCCGGCGTGCTGAAAGAAGTGCCGCCGGAAGGCGTAGCGGGCGCTGGCGAGGGCTTCGTTGCCGGTCGAGACCCATGAGCCGCCCTTGATCAGGTTGTGACGACCGTCGAAGGTGGGCACCGAGAAGTCGTCGTAGAGGGGGTGAATCTCGAAGCCCTTGAAGGGCATGATCGGTGTGCGGGTCCACTGCCACACGTTGCCGACGATGTCGGTGAAGCCGGAGGCCTGCGCCGACGGGCCCGCGCCGGAGGCATCCGGATGCTCGGGCACGCCGGTATCCGAACCCTGCGGAAACATCGTGACGGGGCAGCTCGAGGCGAAGTGCTCGAGGTTGATGTTG
>JBILUV010000370.1:0-3122 GCA_044370825.1 Burkholderiales bacterium
TGCTCGAGATGCAGCACCACGCGGGTGGCGCCGGCGTCACGGCTGGTGAGGAAGCCTGCCAGTTCCGCCACCAGACGCCGCAGGCCAAACACCACCTGTCCGGCATCCGGCACCGGCACGGGCAGCACCAGACGGCTGCAGAAGTGCTCCGGCGCCACGTAGGGCAGGCGCGGGTCGGGCTGCAGCCCGAGCGCACGGTCCATCCGGTCCAGCAGCGCCTGACCGAAGCGGCGCGCCAGACCGTCGCGCGGCAGCCGCAGGCAGTCCTCCAGGGTGCGCAACCCGAGCCGCTGCAGCCCGGCCTGCACACCGGGGGTCATGTCCAGGGTGTCGATGCATAGCTGGCCGAGGCGCTGGCGCAGCACGGTGTGATCGCTGACGTGGGTCTCCAGGCCGCTGCGGGCCAGCATCAGGGCGCCGGCCGCAGTGGGGGCGCTGGCCGGGACCGGGTCGAAGCCGAGTTCCGTCACACCCTGGCGGAGGCGCTCCAGCAGCGGTGCGAGGCCGCCGAACAGGCGCAGGCAGCCGCCGATCTCGAGCAGCAGCGCGTCGGGCGGTGCCAGGCTCAGCGCCGGGGTGAACTGTCCACCCCAGCGGGCCAGACCGGCCAGTGCCGCCGCCTCGAGGCTGGCATCACGCGGCCGCGTCCTCAGGTGAGGGGCGATGGCCTGGGCGGCCGACAGCGCCATGCCGGGGGCGATGCCGCACCGGAGCGCCGGCTCATCCGGCAGCAGCACCCGTGGCGGGTTCACGCCCGCCGTCACCGCGAACGGCACCGCCAGCGCGGTCTCCCCCGTCGCACCGCGGGGGAGAACACCGGCACGCTGGAACACCTCCAGGGGCAGGCGGGGCAGATGCAGGGCCAGCCAGAGCATGGGATGACACACTGAACCGACGTCAGGGCCTGGCTGGATGCTTCAGCAGGCCGCGCGATGATGGCGAGCCCGGCTGCGCAGCCCCTGGCAAGCCGATGCCCGCGCCTGGGGAAGGTCGGGTCGATGCGCGCACATCGCCTGGCATGTGTGCCGGGCACACGCCGCGCCGGCCGGGATGGGGTGGTTCACGGGTGCACGGTCCGGGCAATACGCGCCGGCCCGGCATCGGCCCGCGGGGTGGAGGCCTGCGGCTGCTGCGGGTCTATCGTCAGGGTGGCGCCGATGCCGTGGCCGCGCACCTTGAGCACCCGGATGCCGAGCTGCCCGTCGGCAGGCAGAAGCTGCAGGCGCAGCGAGGCGAGCGAATGGCTGGACCCCGGGCCGCGGGAGATGAAGGCGCCGAAGCCCCCGCCGCGCTCCACGGCCAGCTGCAGGCGTCTCAGGGCACGCTCGTTGACGAAGGCGGGCCAGCCGATGACGGCGCTGCAGGCGCCCGAGGCCAAGGCCTGTTCCATGGCCCACAGGGCGTCGGCACCGTCTGCGGCGCGCACCACGAGCAGCCGTGACAGGTCGAGGCCGGCGCGGGCCAGGGCAGGGGGGTAGGGCAGGTGCGGCGGGCTCACCAGGGTGATCCACCGCGACTGCGCCGACAGGCCCGCCAGGGCCGGCAGCAGCAGCGACAACTCGCCGATGCCCGGCTTCGGCACCAGCAGCTCTGTCAGGGCGGCGCGGGGCCAGCCGTTGCCGGGCAGCAGCGCGTCCAGTTCGGCGTGGCCGCTGGACACGCTGGGAACGGCCACCTCGGCCTGGGCGTCACCGCGCCAGACATGAGACTTGAGCAGCAGGGCGTCGAGAGCGGACATGGTGCGTTGCTTGTGCCAGGACGGGACCGGCGCCTGACCCGGACACGATCACCCGGATGCGGGAGGATGGCGAGCTGCACTGCGCGGCAGGCCGTGCATCTTCCACCATGCCACCGGCGGGGCTGGTGGCACGCAGCGCGGGCGCGGCATGAGTGCAAGGCGCCCGCCAACGCCCGTCGTCGGGCTGGCCAGGGCCGGAGGAGCGGGTCAGGCGGCGATTTTCAGGGCCTGGCGCAGGACGCCCAGCACGGCACGGGTCTCGACCAGCACGTCGCGGTCACGCAGGCACAGCACCTGATAGCCGTTGGCGTGGAAGAAGGCGCGCCTGGCTTCGGCGTGGGCATCCAGGGTCGGGCTGCGCTGGCCGGACAGCTCGATCACCAGCCGGGCCTCCATGCAGACGTAGTCGGCCAGGTAGAGGCCTACCAGATGCTGGCGGCGGAACTTCGCGCCACCGAACCGGCAGTCGCGCAGGTGGTGCCACAGTGTCCGGTCGGCTGCGGTGTGCAGCTGCCGGTGGATATGGCGATCGAGGGGCAACTCGGGGCGGGTGACTTCACGCAGGCTGTGGACGAAAGGTTCGGCGACGATGCTCATGGATGTGTCTCCTGGGGCGGGCGTTTCGGGCGGGATGGGGCGTGCTTTCGCAGCATGGCGTGCTTTCGCAGCATGGCGTGCTGTCGCACCGGCGCGCCGGTGTCACGACAGGTTGCGATTGCGGATGACCCCGACGGCCAGGCCCTCGATGGCGAGGAAGTCCTGGCGCAGGTCGACCACGATGGGGGAGAACTCCGGGTTCTCGGGCAGCAGCTCGACGATCGGACCGTTGCGCCGGAGGCGCTTGACCGTGACCTCGTCCTGCAGCCTGGCCACGATGATCTGGCCGTTGCGTGCCTCGGCCGTGCGGTGCACGGCCAGCAGGTCGCCATCGAGGATGCCGACGTCGCGCATGCTCATGCCGCGTACCTGGAGCAGGTAGTCCGCCTGCGGGGTGAACAGCGCGGGGTCGACCTGATAGTGGCCCTGGATGTGCTGCTCGGCCAGGATGGGCTGACCGGCCGCCACACGGCCGATCAGCGGCATGCCGGCGGGTTCGGTGCCAACCAGACGGATGCCGCGGGCGATACCCTCGGCCAGCTCGATGACGCCCTTGCGCGCCAGGGCCCGCAGGTGGTCTTCGGCGGCGTTGGGCGAAGCGAAGCCGAAGGCCTGGCAGATCTCTGCCCGTGTGGGGGGCAGGCCGGTGGCGCGGACGGCGTCGCGGATGAGCTGGAGGATCTCCTGCTGGCGCCTGGTCAGGGGGCGGTCGCTCATGGGGTCAGGCCTCGGACGAAGGGCAGATGGACGATGCGGACCGTGCGCCCCCGGGCCGGCCGGAAGCCGT
>JBILUV010000371.1:0-3120 GCA_044370825.1 Burkholderiales bacterium
GTGCCTATTGGCGCGAAGCGCGGGCGCGGCATGACCGCAAGGCGCCCGCCAGCGCCCGTGGAGGCCAGCAAACCATATCGTAGCGCTGGCCGATTCGTTGCAAACCCAATGGCCATCGGTACGCCGCGTATTTTCTGGGCCGGCCTGGTGAAATGTCCGGGCTAAAACTCCATGCTCACGGCTGCCGTCACGGACCGCCCCATGCCTGGCACGGTGACGCCCCAGGGAATGGCGTTGGTGGTCATCGACCATCCCTGGCCGAGGTAGGCCCCGCCCAGAGGCAGGAAGTAGAAGCGGTCGAACAGGTTGTCCACGCCGACGTCGAGCCTGACGCCCTTCCACTGGTGGCTGGCGCGCAGATTGACCAGGCTGTAGCCCGGCGTGGGCACTTCATTGCGCACCCGCGAAACCCGGTTGCGCGCGGCGACGCCGACCACCTCCAGCGTGCTGGTCCAGTTGCCCAGGCGGTGCACGAGCGAGGCCTTCGCGTTCAGCGGCATGAGATGGTAGAGCGCATCGCCGGTGCTCAGGTTCTCGCCTCGCACATAGCTGGCCAGACCCCGCAACTCGAGGCTGCCCAGTCGTCCCGGCGGCAGCAGCGGCGCGACGCCGGAAACATCGGCCCCGTAGAGTTGCGCAGACTGATTGGCGAACTGCAGCAGCACGAAGCCGTTGGTCCGACCGACGTTTGCCGCGCCACCACACTGACCGAAATCGCAGCGCCGCGCGTCCACGTAGTCGTCGACGTAGGTGGTGTAGACCGTTGTCCTGAATCCCCAGCGCTCTCGGTCGGCGTCGTGCCAGTCACCCGTCAGGCTCAGGGTGTAGGCCGTCTCCGGGCGCAGATCCGGATTGCCAATATAGCCGTTGCCATCGCCCGCGGTGTTGTTCATCAGCGCCGCCATCGGCTGGGTGGACCAGGCATAGCGCTCGTGCAGATTGGGGGAGCGTGTCTTGCGGGCGAAACCGGCCTCCAACAGCGTGGTCGCGTCGGGTTCCTGGCGCAGCAAGGCGGTGAAATCCCAGTGCCGATCGCTGCGCTGCCGGTCCTGGCCGTTGAATCGCCGTGCGTCGATGGCCCACATGCCGGTGGCGTTATAGCCCTGTGCGAGCCCCGCCTCACTGCGGACAAGATCGGTGCGCAGGCCCACGAGCGTGCTCCAGCCCTGCTCGAAGGTCGTGCCCAGTTCCGAGAAGATACCCACACGATCTCGCCGGCCGTCTCGAATGTTCCAGAACTGGTTGCAGCACATCGCCCCGCTGACGCCCACCGGCGGCCACCAGTCCTGCAGCGTGTGGAACAAGGCCTCCGCACCAGCGCGCAGGACGTGACGCTCCGCCAATGTCACGCTTGCCTTCACCGAGGCGCCGCGGGTGCGGGCCTCGGAGTTCATGGGCATCACCGCCACACCATCGGCCACCCGGTCCGGCCCCATGTCCATCGCGTGGCGGGTGCGCTGCTCGAAGGCACGGGCCTCGACCAGACCCCAGTCGAAATCACCGGCGTAGCGCAGGTTGACCAGCGTGTTCCGGTTGAAGGTCATGTCCATGCGCTGGTTGGGAAAACCCTCGAACCCGACGCTCTGCTCGCCGAGGCCAAGCTGCAGGAGGTGCCTGTCGGCCTGCGTGGCGAGACTGATCTCGCGGTTGCGCGACCCACGGTAGGCACTCGAGCCGACGACCTCGCCGCCCAGCCACTGCCCGCCGGGTGTCTGCGAGCCGATGCCCGGGGCCTTGAAGGGCCGCGCCGCGCGATAGTTGGCCGACTGCGACACCGACTCGTCGAACGAGAGGCTCACGCGATCCGACGCGATCGTGGCGCCGAGCTGGTGCCCGTGCGCGTGGCCATTGCTGCGGTAGAACCCCCCGGCCCGACCACGGGTCAGCAATGCCCCGCCGGGTTCGGCGAACCGCGGTGGTGCCGTGTCGACCTGCACGGTGCCGCCGATGCTGTCGCCGCCCACGCTCACCGGCGCGGAGCCGGCGTATACCGTCACCCGCCCGACCCGGGAGGGGTTGATGTACGAAAGCGGGGAATTCATGTGGTTGGCGCAGGCGGCCATCACATCCATGCCGTCGACCTGCACGCGCAGCCGGTCGTCGGCAAGACCGTGGATCGCGGGAAGGCTGGAAATCCCGCCCGCGCCGTAGAGGCTCACGCCGGGTACGTCTTCGAGCAGGCGGGCCGAATCACTGGTGAAGGCACGCGACGCCGACAAGACCTGGGCGTCGAGCACCGTACTTCCGCTGGAGGGGCGGCCGGACACCCAAGGCCGAGCCACTCGCGCCGGGGACAGCCCGGCCGCCCCCGGCGGCGTCGGCGGCCGGAGCCGGCGTCGGGAGCATGCCCGACACAACAAGGCATGCCGCGACCAGAAGGGCGCCCCCGCGGCGCCTTCCGCGCCGCGAACACCTGTCCACCAAACTCCTGCCAGGGACTGCGGACGTGCTCAGCGGGCGCGGCGTCTTCCGAAGGTCACGAGCACGCCGAGACCGGCAAGCACCATCGCCCAGGTGCCTGGCTCCGGAATCGGCGCGGCAACGATCTCCTGCGACAGCGGGACGCCGCTCATGGTGCCGCCCCCAGCCACACCGGTCATGCACATCGGCCCCATCATGCCGCCGGGCGCACAGTCGGCGTAGGCGAGCGCTGCGATCTGCGGCGCCGTCAGCGGCGCGGTCGGGTCGGTGGTGTTGACGAAGATCCGCGCGTAGGCATTGCCGGGGTTGGGGCCGGGTCGCCCGAAATACATGCCCGTGACGCCCGATTCGGGGGACCAGCCGTCGCCCCCGCTGAGCGTGTCGGTGGTGTTGTTGCGGAAGGTCGTCACCAGCAGCCCGCCCAGGGACGCGTCGTAGACCGACGAGAGCTGGTGGCTCAGCGTGATCTGGGTCATGTCGAACAGCGGTGCAGTCCCGACACCCGTGCCGGTCATCGACTCGGTGAGGATGCCGCTCAGCCCGGAGACGGTGCCGGTGTGTTCATTGAACAGGAAGGAGCCTTCGAACACCGTGTTGCAACAGCCGTTGCCCCATTGGGTGTCGGGTTCGAAGTACACCTGCGTGACGTTGTAGAGGACTTCGTGGGCATGCACGGCACCGGCAAACAGCAGCGCCACG
>JBILUV010000373.1:0-3105 GCA_044370825.1 Burkholderiales bacterium
GAAGACCAAGCTGCTGGCGAGCAAAGTCCGCGACCTGGGTCTCGATCGGGTGTTGATCATTACTGATGACATCGACGACAACCTTTATCTGTCCGCGCGCAATCTCCCCAACGTGCTGGTGCTGGAGCCGCGCCATGCGGATCCGGTGAGTCTCCTTCGCTTCGATCACACCGTGGTCACCAAGGCGGCCGTGGCCCAAATCGAGGAGATGCTGTCATGAGCTTCACTCAGGAACGTCTGCTGCAGGTGCTGCTTGCGCCACAGATCTCCGAGAAGAGCACTTATGTGGGCGAGAAGTACGGCCAAGTCATCTTCAAAGTGGCTCGTGATGCGACAAAGCCTGAGGTCAAGGCGGCTGTCGAACTGCTGTTCAAGGTCGAGGTCGAGGGCGTCCAGATCAGCAACGTCAAGGGCAAGGTCAAGCGTTTTGGTCGCTTCATGGGTCGCAGGGACCACTGGAAGAAGGCCTATGTGTCCCTGAAACCCGGTCAGGAGATCGACTTCACCGGCGGAGAGGTCAAGTAAATGGCACTGGTCAAAGTCAAACCGACCTCGGCCGGCCGGCGTGCCGTCGTGAAGGTCGTGAACAAGGATCTCTGGAAGGGGCGGCCGGTAGCCGCGCTCACGGAGAAACAGAAGCAGAACGCCGGGCGCAACAGCAAGGGACACATCACCACCCGGCACAAGGGTGGTGGCCACAAGCACCACTATCGCGTCGTTGATTTCAAACGCGACAAGGACGGGATACCGGCTGTGGTCGAGCGAATCGAGTACGACCCTAACCGGAGCGCCCACCTGGCCCTGTTGTGCTACGCCGATGGCGAACGGCGCTACATAATCGCTCCGAAGGGAGTGGTGGCTGGGGCGCACCTGGTCAGTGGCAGCGAGGCCCCGATCAAGGCGGGCAACACCATGCCTCTTCGCAACATCCCGGTCGGCTCGACCGTGCATTGCGTTGAGCTTCTCCCTGGCAAAGGGGCGCAGGTGGCGCGTGCCGCCGGCACAAGCGTCCAGCTTCTGGCGCGAGAGGGTAGCTATGCGCAACTGCGTCTGCGCTCCGGGGAAATCCGCCGGGTGCACGTCGACTGTCGGGCCACTCTCGGTGAGGTTGGGAACGAGGAGAACAGCCTGCGTTCGATCGGCAAGGCGGGGGCGAAGCGCTGGCGAGGTATCCGCCCAACGGTGCGTGGCGTCGCCATGAACCCCATCGATCATCCGCACGGTGGTGGTGAGGGGAAAACCGCTGCAGGTCGCGATCCTGTGAGTCCGTGGGGTACGCCGACGAAGGGTTACAAGACCCGCCGCAACAAGCGGACCAAGACCATGATCGTCCGTTCGCGGCACAAGAGATAAGGGGTAGGACATGGCGCGCTCCATCAAGAAGGGCCCGTTCGTCGATCTTCATTTGTTGGACAAGATCGATACGGCGCGGGCCGCAAACGACAAACGGCCGATCAAGACCTGGTCGCGGCGTTCCACGGTCCTGCCGGACTTCATCGGGCTGACCATCGCGGTCCACAACGGCAGGCAACACGTTCCGGTGTTCGTCACCGAGAATATGGTCGGACACAAGCTCGGCGAATTCGCGCCCACGCGTACCTTCAAGGGTCACGCGGCGGACAAGAAGGCGTCGGCGGGCAAGAGGTGAGGCTAGCGGCATGAACGTCAACTCAATATTGCGTGGCGTACGGCTGTCCGCCCAGAAGGGCCGGCTGGTCGCAGACCAGATCCGCGGCCTTCCCGTGGACCGTGCGCTCAACATCCTTAGCTTCAGCCCAAAGAAGGGTGCGGCCATCATTCGCAAGGTGCTCGAGTCGGCGATTGCGAATGCCGAGCACAACGAGGGGGCTGACATTGACGAATTGAGGGTCACGAGTGTGTTCGTGGAGCAGGGCCCGACCCTCAAGCGCTTTACCGCCCGTGCTAAGGGTCGCGGCAACCGCATCTCGAAGCCGACCTGCCACATTTATCTGACCGTCGGGGATGAACCCGCGCGGGCCAGGGCATAGGGGAACGTCCATGGGACAGAAGATTCATCCGACCGGTTTCCGTCTCGGTATCCAGCGCAACTGGTCTTCGAAGTGGTACGCCAATAGCAAGAACTTCCCCGAGATGCTCAAGGAAGACATCAAGGTTCGAGCCTTCCTCCGCAAGAAACTCTCGCACGCCTCTGTCAGTCGCGTGGTGATCGAGCGTCCGGCAAAAAACGCCCGTATCACGGTGTATTCAGCCCGCCCGGGTGTGGTCATAGGCAAGAAGGGCGAGGACATCGAGTCTTTGCGCGGCCAGCTCCAGCGCCTCATGGGTGTTCCCGTTCACGTGAACATCGAGGAGGTGCGCAAGCCAGAGCTGGACTCCCAGCTTATTGCGGACTCGATCGCCTCCCAGCTGGAAAAGCGGATCATGTTCCGCAGGGCCATGAAACGTGCCATGCAGAATGCGATGCGGCTTGGTGCGCAGGGCATCAAGATCATGAGTGCCGGGCGCCTGAACGGCATCGAAATCGCCCGCACGGAGTGGTATCGCGAGGGTCGGGTGCCACTTCACACATTGCGTGCGGACATCGACTATGGTTTTGCCGAGGCCAAGACGACATATGGCGTGATCGGTATCAAGGTCTGGGTCTTCAAGGGTGAGATCCTTGGCCGTGGGGAACAGCCTGTCGCTCCCGCACCGGTGGAGCCGGAGCGCAAGGGTCGCAAATCGGGAGTGAAGAATGCTGCAGCCAGCTAGGACCAAATACCGAAAACAGCAGAAGGGGCGGAATACCGGCATCGCGACTCGCGGGAACAAGGTCAGCTTCGGCGAGTTCGGTCTGAAGGCCATCGGGCGCGGGCGTCTGACGGCACGGCAGATCGAGGCGGCCAGGCGCGCGATGACGCGTCACATCAAGAGAGGCGGGCGCATCTGGATCCGCATCTTTCCGGACAAGCCTATTTCTTCAAAGCCGGCCGAAGTGCGGATGGGTAACGGCAAAGGCAATCCGGAGTACTTCGTTGCCGAGATCCAGCCCGGAAAGGTTCTGTATGAGATGGACGGTGTCGATGAGGCGCTGGCGCGCGAGGCTTTCAGGCTCGCCGCCGCGAAGCTCCCAATCGCCACTTC
>JBILUV010000106.1:0-11404 GCA_044370825.1 Burkholderiales bacterium
GACAAGTACCTGGCCATCGGCGAGAGCGACCGCATGACGCTCCGCTTCGTCAAGCCCTGAGCGACGCGGCCGCCCGGGTCCCGGCGCCGCCTGCAATCAGCTTTTCCAGAGCCGTTTCCTTCCATCATCCATCGGGGATTTCCTTCCATGCCTGCCAAGCGCCTGCTCACCATCGCCGCCCTGGCCGCGGCCGCCATCGTGCCCGGCACCCAGTTGCACGCCGTCAACGTCGACTCCAAGGGATTCGTCACCGTGAAGCCCGGAGAGGAGGTGTGGACCGACTACCCGGGCATCGAGGGCATCCAGGTGATGGTGGTCGAGGGCGACCTGAAGAAGACCGGCCCCTACGTGCTGCGGGTGAAGTTCTCCCCCGGGGTGATGAGCATGCCGCACCACCACCCCGAGGACCGCCTGGTGGCGGTGCTCAAGGGCACCTGGTACACCGGCACGGGCGCGAAGTTCGAGCCCTGGGACACCGAGCCCCTGCCGGCCGGGAGCTTCATGAAGCACCCGGCAGGGGAAGCCCACTACGACGGCGCCAAGGACGAGGAGGTGATCCTCCAGATCTCCGGCATGGGGCCCAGCGGCACCATCTTCGAGAACCCGGACCTCGGTAAGACCGGCAACGGCCTGCGCCGCAACCACTGAGCTGCCGGCGTCCCGCCGTCCGCCATCCGTGTCTGCCGCCTGCGGCGGGCGTGTTTCCCAAGGAGTCCAGGTGCTTTCCGACATCGAGATCGCGCAGCGCGCGACCATGCAGCGCATCATCCCGCTGGCCAAGGAGCGGCTGTCCATCCCCGAGGAGTCGCTCGAGCCCTACGGCCACTACAAGGCCAAGGTCGCGCTCGACTATGTCGACTCGCTGGCCTCGCGGCCCGACGGTCGGCTGATCCTGGTCACGGCCATCAGCCCGACGCCTGCGGGCGAGGGCAAGACCACCACCACGGTCGGCCTGGGCGATGCGCTGAACCGCATCGGCAAGCGGGCGCTGATCTGCCTGCGCGAGCCCTCGCTGGGCCCGGTGTTCGGCATCAAGGGCGGGGCGGCGGGCGGTGGCCATGCCCAGGTGGTGCCGATGGAGGACATCAATCTCCACTTCACCGGCGACTTCAACGCCATCCAGCTGGCAAACAACCTGCTCGCGGCCCTGGTGGACAACCACATCCACCACGGCAACGAGCTCGGCATCGATCCGCGCCGCATCACCTGGAAGCGCGTGCTCGACATGAACGACCGGGCGCTGCGAGACGTCGTGGTCTCGCTGGGCGGCCCGGCCAACGGCTTCCCGCGGCAGGACGGCTTCGACATCGTCGTCGCCTCCGAGGTGATGGCCATCTTCTGTCTGGCCAGCTCGCTGCCCGACCTCAAGGCGCGGCTGGGCAACATCGTGGTCGGCTACACCCGTGACCTGCGTCCGGTGCGGGCGCGCGACCTCGAGGCGCACGGCGCCATGACCGTGCTGCTCAAGGACGCGCTCAAGCCCAATCTGGTCCAGACCCTGGAGAACAACCCGGCCATCATCCACGGCGGGCCCTTCGCCAACATCGCCCACGGATGCAACTCGGTCATCGCCACGCGCAGCGCGCTCAAGCTGGCGGACTATGTGGTCACCGAGGCCGGCTTCGGCGCCGACCTCGGGGCTGAGAAGTTCATCGACATCAAGTGCCGCAAGTCCGGCCTGCGGCCCTCGGCGGCGGTGGTGGTCGCCACCATCCGCGCCCTCAAGTTCCACGGTGGCGTGGACCTCAAGGCGGTCGGGCAGGAGAACCTCGAGGCGCTGGAGCGCGGTCTGGCCAATCTGGAGCGGCACGTGCGCAACGTGCGCGAGCACTACGGCCTGCCGTGCGTGGTGTCGATCAACCATTTCACCCAGGACACCGCGGCCGAGCATCGCCTGGTGCAGGAGCGCATGGCCGCCCTGGGCGTGCCCGCGGTCGTGGCGCGTCACTGGGCCGAGGGCGGGCGCGGTGCCGAGGAACTCGCGCGCACCGTGGCCGACGTGGTCGATCGCGGCGAGGCGCGCATGAAGTTCGTCTACGAGGACAGCGCGCCCCTGTGGGAGAAGATCGAGACGGTGGCGCGCCGCATCTACGGCGCGGCCGGCATCAGCGCCGATTCCAGGGTGCGCGCCGAGATCCAGCGCCTGCAGGACAACGGCGCCGGCACCTATCCGGTGTGCATCGCCAAGACCCAGTACTCCTTCTCCACCGACGCCCAGGCCCGGGGAGCGCCCAGCGGTCACACCGTGCACGTGCGCGAGGTGCGGTTGTCGGCGGGGGCCGAGTTCGTGGTGGCGATCTGCGGCGACGTCATGACCATGCCGGGGCTGCCCAAGGTGCCCTCGGCCACGCGCATCGACCTCGGCGCGGACGGGCAGGTCGTTGGCCTGTTCTGAACCTGCGTCGCGTGCCGTCATGAACCAACCCCTGCCGCTGTCTGCCGTCACTGCCCTGTCCGCAGGTGCCCTGTCCGACGAGGCCATGCGTTCCGAGGCGCTCCAGGACCGCCACTGGCTGGACGTGAACATCCCGTGCCGCACCGCCTGTCCGGCGGGCACCGACATCCCGGGGTATCTGGAGGCGGTCTACCGCTACGACGAGGCCTACGCCATCAACCTGCGGGACAACGTGTTCCCGGGCATCCTCGGCCGGGTGTGCGCGCGTCCCTGCGAGGACACCTGCCGACACGGCCGCGCCGGCAACGGCGAGCCGGTGGCGATCTGCTTCTCCAAGCGTTCGGCGGCGGACCTGATGTTGCAGGGGCCGGTGGTCATGGAGCCCCTGTTTCCGTCCAGCGGTCGGCGTGTCGCGGTGATCGGCGCCGGCGTGGCGGGCCTGGCGGTGGCCCGCGACCTCGCCCTGTTCGGCCACCGGGTGACGGTGTTCGAGCGCCACGAGCGGCCCGGCGGCATGCTCAACCAGGGCATCCCGGCGTTTCGCCTGCCGCGTGATCTGGTCGGGCGCGAGATCGGCCAGGTGCTCGCCCTCGGGGTCGAGCTGCGCTGTGGCGTCGAGATCGGGCGCGACACCACCCTCGAGTCGCTGGCGGCCGAGTACGACGCCGTGGTGATGGCGGCCGGTACCCTGCGGCCCAATGTCCCCGCGGTGTCTGCGGGCAGCACGGCGGGCGTCGAGCACGGCCTGCATTTCCTGCTCGAGGTCAACGAAGGGGGGCGACGATCGGTGGGGCGGCGCGTGGCGGTCATCGGGGGCGGCTACACCGCGATGGACTGCGCCCGCACCGCCCTGAGGCTCGGCGCCGAGGTGACGGTGTGCTATCGGCGTGGACGCCAGGACATGGTGGTCCTGCCCGGCGAGCTCGAGGAGTATCTCACCGAGGGCGGATCGCTCGCCGATCACCTCGCTCCGGTGGACGTGCTGGCGGACGGTGACGGCCGGGTGCGGGCGCTGCGCATGGTGCGCACCGAGGCGCTGCCCGGCGAGGGCGGGGCACGCCGCGGCTTTCGCGAGGTGGCCGGCAGCGAGTTCGAGCTCGACGTCGATCACGTGATCTGGGCGACTGGCCAGTTCCCCGACACCGGCTGGATCGAGCCGACCCTGGCGCGCACGCTGGTGGGGCGTGACGGCTGGCTGGCCTCGGGACGGGCGCACGACACCGCCATGGGCAAGCTGTTCGCGGCCGGCGATTTCGCCCTCGGCGCGACCTCGCTGATCCAGGCCATCGGCCACGGCCGCGAGTGCGCGCGCCGCGTCGACCACCTCCTGTCCGGACGGGAGCGCCTGCGCAGCCACATCCGCATCGAGCCGGTGTTCCAGTCCAAGGTCGCCGGCGGCCGGGGCACGGGCCGCGCGGCCGCCATGAACCTCATCCCGCTCCATCCGATGCCTGTGCTCGAGCCTGCGGCGCGCGGTCTGGAGGCCGAGGTCGAGGCCGGTTACGGGCCGCAGATCGCCCCCGAGGCAGCGGGCCGCTGCTACCTGTGCCACTACAAGTTCGAGATCATCGACCAGCGCTGCGTGCTGTGCGACGAGTGCCTCAAGGTCAAGCCGGTGGCCGACTGCATCGTCGAGATCACCGGACTGGTGCGGGACGAAGAGGGGCGAATCACCGGCCTGGAGCGCTTCGAGCCGGGGCGGTCCGACTCGCTGTACTACAACCGCCTGTGGATCGACCAGGACCAATGCATCCGCTGCGGGCAGTGCGAGGCGGTGTGCCCGGTCAATGCCATCACCATCCAGAAGGTCTGCGCCGAGACCCTGCCGTCCGGCTGACAGCAGCGCGACCCTGCCCGTATACTTTTCGGATTGCACGGCGGCTCCCCGCCGCCGGCACCTGGAGACCCGACGTGGCGATGATCCTCGCGCTCGACATGGCCGGACTGCCCAGCCGTTGGCTGATGGTCGAGGAGGCCATCACCTACCACGCCCGGCGCATGGTGGCCTGGTCGCTCGGTGCCGAAGTGGCAACCTATCGGGGCGGGCTGTCGCGCCTGACGGGCAGTCGCTCCGAACTTTCCACCGCGAGCATCATCGCCATCCGCGGGGCGCGCGAGCGGGTGCTGGACGTCCAGGCCGAGCCGCACCTGACCAACGCCGCCCTGTTCGCCCGTGACCGCCAGTTGTGCGCCTACTGCGGCGAGGAATTTCGCGAGCGCGATCTGTCTTGCGACCACGTCGTGCCCGTGCACCGGGGCGGTCGCGACCGCTGGATGAACGTCGTCACGGCCTGCCGGCCCTGCAACATCCGCAAGGGGGGGCGCACGCCGGAAGCCGCGCACATGCCCCTGCTGTACACTCCCTATATACCGAACCGCTACGAGCACCTCATCCTGCAGAACCGCCGCATCCTGCAGGATCAGTCGGAATACCTGCTCGCCAAGGTGCCGCGCCACAGCCGCCTGTTCGCCTGATCCCCGGTCCCCGATGAAAGTCTCCCGAGTCCTTGCCACCGTGGCGGCCGTCCTGCTGCTGGCGGCTTGCCAGAGTGCCCCGGTGACGGGCCGCAAGCAGCTCATCCTCGTCTCCGAGGACTCTGCCATCGCCTCCTCGGCCTCGGCCTACGTCGAGATGCTCACGCCCTACCAGAAGCAGGGCAAGCTGGATAATGACCCGGCGGTCACCCGCCGCATCACCGAGATCACCGAGCGCCTCATCCCGCACGCCATCGCCTACCGGCCCGAGACTGCGGAGTGGGCCTGGAGCGTCAAGGTCATCGACGACCCGAAGACGGTCAACGCGTGGTGCATGGCGGGCGGCAAGATGGCCTTCTACACCGGGCTCATCACGGCCCTGAAGCCAAGCGACGACGAGATCGCCCAGGTCATGGGTCACGAGATCGCCCACGCCCTGGCCAAGCACCAGGCCGAGAAGATGTCCCAGACCATCGCCACCACGGCCGGGGCGCTGGTGGTGGGAGTGATCGCCGGGGAGCGCTACGGCGGCATGGCCGCCCAGGCGGCGATCGCCGCGGCCGCCGTGGCGGTGACCCTGCCAAACAGCCGTGGCGCCGAAGCCGAGGCCGACCGCATCGGCATCGAGCTGGCGGCGAAGGCCGGCTACGATCCGAAGGCGGCGGTCACGTTGTGGGAGAAGATGGGCAAGGCGGCCGGCGGTGGCGGCAAGTCGGATTTCCTCAGCACCCACCCGGCTCCCGAGAAGCGCCAGGCCACGCTGGCCGAACTGGTGCCGGTCATGATGCCCTACTATCAGGACACCCGACCGCGCCCGGTATTCAAGCTCAGGCCCCAGCCGCTGACACCGCCCGGCGCCAAGCCGCGCTGACGCGCGCTGCGCGCCATGTTCACCTTGTCAGGGCAAGGGATTTCCACTTAGCATCGCAACGAATTTGCTGCCTTCCGCGCGGGCATCCCGGCCGGCGGTGGGTTTTCGCAGTCCCCCCTGAGTCGTACGAAGGAGAATCCCATGACCAAGATTCACGCAGCATCCGCGCGCCTGTTCGTGGCGCGCTGTTCGGTGGTGGCGCTCGCCGCCGTGTTCGGCGTGTCCCTGGGCGTCGCCCAGGCCGGTCCGTTGCAGAAGATCGGCAAGGGGGAAGGGCAGGTCGACATCGTCGCCTGGCCCGGCTACATCGAGCGCGGCGATACCGACAAGGGCTTCGACTGGGTCACCGGCTTCGAGAAGAAGACCGGCTGCAAGGTCAACGTCAAGACTGCCGGCACCTCCGACGAGATGGTGGCCCTGATGAACGAGGGCGGGTTCGATCTGGTCACCGCGTCGGGTGATGCCAGCCTGCGCCTGATTGCCGGCAAGAAGGTCGAGGAGGTCAACGTCGGCCTGATCCCGAGCTACAAGACGGTCGATCCGCGGCTGCAGAGCGCCAAGTGGCACACCGTCGAGGGCAAGCACTACGGCGTTCCCTACCAGTGGGGCTACAACGTGCTGGCCTACAACACCAAGGCTTTCAAGGAAGCGCCCAAGTCCTGGAAGGTGGTGTTCGAGGAGATGACCCTGGCTGACGGCAAGTCCAACAAGGGCCGGGTGCAGGCCTTCGATGGCCCGATCTACATCGCCGACGCCGCCCTCTACCTCAAGGCGACCCGTCCCGAACTCGGCATCAAGGATCCGTACGAGCTGAACGAGGACCAGTACAAGGCCGCCCTCGAGCTGCTGCGCCAGCAGCGCAAGCTGGTCTCGCGCTACTGGCACGACGCCATGGTGCAGATCGACGACTTCAAGAACGAAGGCGTGGTGGCCTCGTCGTCCTGGGGTTTCCAGGTGAACCTGCTGCGTGGGGAGAAGCAGCCCATCGCCAGCGTCGTGCCCGTCGAGGGTGCCACCGGCTGGGCCGATACCACCATGCTTCACGCGAACGCCAGGCACCCGAACTGTGCCTACATGTGGATGGAGCACTCCATCAGCCCCAAGGTGCAGGGTGATCTCTCCGCCTGGTTTGGTTCCGTGCCGGCCGTGCCTGCCGCCTGCAAGGGCAACAAGCTGCTCGGCGACGACGGTTGCAAGACCAACGGCTACGAGGAGTTCGACCGCATCTCCTTCTGGCGCACGCCGGTGGCCAAGTGCTCCGACCCCAAGGGTTGTGTTCCCTACTACCGCTGGGTGTCGGACTATATCGCCGTGCTCGGCGGACGCTGATGTCCGCGCCGGCATCGGAGGCCCTCGCCCATGGCGGGTGAGGGCCTGCCGGCGGTTGCCTTCGAGGATGTCAGCCGTTCCTTCGGTGAGGTCCGGGCGGTCGATCGTGTCTCCTTCGAGATCGCCGACGGGGAGTTCTTCTCCATGCTCGGGCCCTCCGGATCCGGCAAGACCACCTGCCTGCGTCTGATCGCCGGTTTCGACCGTCCCGCCAGCGGTCGCATCCGGGTGCACGGGGTCGACGTCTCCGGGGTGCCGCCCTACGAGCGCGACGTCAATACCGTATTCCAGGACTACGCCCTGTTCCCGCACATGAGCGTGGCGGAGAACGTCGGTTACGGCATGATGATCCGCAAGGTGCCGCGAGATGAGCGCCGCCGCCGCGCCGACGAGATGCTGGCCCTGGTCAAGCTCGAGGGGCTGGGGGGACGGCGTCCGGCCCAGCTCTCCGGCGGTCAGCGCCAGCGCGTCGCCCTGGCCCGCGCTCTGGTCAACCGGCCGCGGGTGCTGCTGCTGGACGAGCCGCTGGGTGCGCTCGACCTCAAGCTGCGCGAGCAGATGCAACAGGAGCTGAAGAGCATCCAGCGCCAGGTCGGCATCACCTTTGTCTACGTCACTCACGATCAGGGCGAGGCCCTGGCCATGAGCGACCGTCTGGCGGTGTTCAACCGCGGCCGCATCGAGCAGATCGGCACACCGGCCGAGGTGTACGACGAGCCGGCCAGCGCCTTCGTCGCCGGTTTCGTCGGCCAGACCAACCTGGTCGACGGCTACCTCGGGCAGCGCCTCGGCGGGTTCCCCGGGCGCTACGCGGTCCGCCCCGAGCGCATCCGCATCATTCCCTTCGATGCCCTGCCCGAGGGCGGTTACGCCATGATCGACGGCACCATTGTGTCCACCACCTACCTCGGCGCCACGGTTCGGGTCACCGTGGCGGTGGAGGGGGAGGGCGTGGAACTCACCGTCGTGGAGCAGAATGCCGGGGGCGGCGACGGCAGCGCCGGCCGCGCGCCGGGCACGGTGGTGCGGCTGGTGGTCGAGCGCCGCCACGTGCGGCCGCTGTCGGACGGCGAATGACGGCCATCGTCGAGGGCGGCGCGGGTTCCCCGGCCGGCAGGCTCTCCAACATGCTGTTCCAGCGGCCGCGGCTGTTGCTCTTGGTGCTTCTTGGGCCGCCGCTGGCCTGGCTGGGCATCATCTACCTCGGCTCGCTGTTCGCACTGCTGGCGCAGAGCTTCTTCTCGGTGGACGAGTTTTCCGGCGTGGTGATGAGGGAGTTCTCGCTCGCCACATGGCGGGAGTTCCTCGGCGGCCCCGCCAACTGGGACATCGTGCTGCGCACCGTGCTCATGGCGGCGGCGGTGACGGTCGCCTGCGCCCTCATCGCCTTCCCGGTGGCCTACTACATGGTCCGCTTCGCCGGCATGCGGCTGAAGGCGCTGCTCTATCTCGGCGTGATGCTGCCGCTGTGGTCGAGCTACCTGGTGCGGGTGTACGCCTGGAAGCTCATCCTCGCCAAGGAGGGCATCCTGAACTGGTTCGCCAGCCGGCTGCAGCTCGACTGGCTGCTCGAGGCGGTCCTGGCCACCCCTGTGATCGGCGGGCCGTCGCTGTCCACCTCCTACCTGGGCACCTTCCTGGTGTTCACCTACATCTGGCTGCCGTTCATGATCCTGCCGGTCATCGCCGCCCTGGAGCGCGTACCCAACTCGGTGATCGAGGCGTCCTCGGACCTTGGCGCCCGGCCGGGCGAGACCTTCCGCCGCGTCATCCTGCCCCTGGCTTTTCCGGGCGTGGTGGCCGGCTCCATCTTCACCTTCTCGCTCACCCTGGGCGACTACATCATCCCCGGCATCATCGGCCAGTCCACCCCCTTCCTCGGGCAGGCCGTCTACGCCCATCAGGGCGTGGCGGGCAACATCCCCATGGCCGCAGCGTTCACCGTGGTGCCCATCACCCTCATGGCGGTCTACCTCATGGTGGCGCGGCGGCTGGGAGCCTTCGATGCGCTCTGAGCGCGACAGACCCCCGGCGGGCCTGGGGCTGAGGCTGGCCGCCGCTGGCGGCATGGCCTTCCTGCACCTGCCGCTGCTCGTCATCGTGCTCTACGCCTTCTCGGTGGAGGAGAAGAGCTTCCGCTTCCCCATCCCGGGTTTCACCACCAAGTGGTTCGGCGTCGCCTTGGCCCGCGAGGACATCCGCGCGGCGCTCGGGCTGTCGCTGCAGGTCGCAGCGGTATCGACCGCGGTGGCGCTGGTGCTGGGTACGCTGGCGGCCGCCGCCGTGTGGCGCTCGCGCTTCTTCGGCCGCGAAGCCGTGTCGCTGCTGCTGATCCTGCCGATCGCGCTGCCCGGCATCATCACCGGCATCGCGCTGCGCTCCGCCCTGAGCCTGGCCGAGGTGCCTTTCAGCTTCTGGACCATCGTCGTCGGCCACGCCACCTTCTGCGTCGTGGTCGTCTACAACAACGTGCTGGCGCGCTTTCGCCGCACCAGCGGGGCGCTGATAGAGGCGTCCATGGATCTTGGGGCCAATGGATTCCAGACCCTGCGCCACGTGATCCTGCCCAATATTGCGACCGCGTTGCTGGCCGGCGGCATGCTGGCCTTCGCCCTGTCCTTCGACGAGGTCATCGTCACCACCTTCACGGCCGGCCAGCAGAGTACGCTGCCGATCTGGATGCTGAGCGAACTGGTGCGCCCGCGGGAGCGGCCGGTGACCAATGTGGTGGCCGTGTTCGTCATCGCGCTCACCTTCCTGCCCATCGTCGCGGCCTTCTACCTGACCCGCGACACGCACGACGTGTCGGGCAGCGTGAAGTGAACGCGACCACCCCGCCCGCCGGCGCGACGGGCTCATCCGAACCCTGAAACTTCCCGAGGAGAACACGACATGGAGTCCGGACTGCTGATCGGAGGTGCCCTGGTCCAGGGCGGAGGCGAGGCCGTGGCGGTGACCAACCCGGCCACCGGAGGCGCGATCATCAACATCCCCGAGGCCACCACGGCGCAAGTGGACGCGGCCGTCGCGGCCGCCCGCCGCGCCTTCGAGACGTGGAGCCAGACCACCCCCGCCGAGCGTTCATTGCTGCTGCTCCGACTGGCGCAGCGTATCGAGGACGATGCCGCCGAACTGGCGCGCCTCGAGTCCCTCAATTGCGGCAAGCCGCTGGCCAGGGCCGCCGGCGACGAACTGCCGGCGGTGGCCGACGTGTTCCGGTTCTTTGCCGGCGCGGCCCGCTGCCTGTCCGGTTCGGCCACCAAGGAGTACCTGGCGGGTCACACCAGCATGATCCGGCGCGACCCGGTCGGCGTGGTCGCCCAGATCGCGCCCTGGAACTACCCGCTGATGATGGCCGCCTGGAAGATCGCCCCGGCGCTGGCCGCCGGCAACACCGTCGTGCTCAAACCCTCCGAACTGACCCCGCTGACGACGCTGCGTCTGGCGCGACTGTGCGCCGAGGTCTTCCCAGAGGGCGTGATCAACGTGGTGCACGGCCGCGGCGCGACCGTCGGCCAGGGCCTGATCTCGCATCCGGATGTCGCCATGGTGTCGGTCACCGGCAGCGTCGCCACCGGTCAGGCGGTTCTGCAGGCGGCTGTGCCGACGCTCAAGCGCACCCATCTCGAGCTCGGTGGCAAAGCGCCGGTCATCGTGTTCGACGATGCCGATCTGGAGGCCGTGGTGGCCGGACTGCGCACCTTCGGCTTCTACAACGCCGGTCATGACTGCACCGCCGCGTGTCGCGTCTACGCCGGGGCGCGCGTCTACGACCGGCTGGTGGCCGATCTGTCGAGCGCCGTCTCCAGCCTGAAGTGGGGCGACCCCAACGACGAGACCACCGAGCTCGGGCCCGTGATCTCCTCCAGGCAGCGCGAGCGCGTCGCCGGCTTCGTCGATCGTGCCGCCGCCAACAGTCATATGGAGATCGTCGCCGGCGGCCGCCCGGCCCACGGGCCTGGCTTCTTCTACGAGCCCACCGTCATCGCCGGCGCCTTGCAGGGCGACGAGATCGTGCGCCAGGAGGTGTTCGGCCCGGTGGTGTCAGTCACGCGCTTCGACGACACCGACGACGCCATCGCCTGGGCCAACGACTCCGACTACGGGCTTGCCTCTTCAGTATGGACCCGCGACGTGTCGCGCGCCATGAAGGTCGCGGCGCGTCTGCAGTACGGTGCCACCTGGATCAACACCCACTTCATGCTCGCCACCGAGATGCCTCACGGCGGGATGAAGCGCTCCGGGTACGGCAAGGACATGTCCATGTACGGCCTGGAGGACTACACCGTGGTGCGCCACGTCATGGTGAACCTGGGCTGATCCGGCCACCTGGA
>JBILUV010000107.1:0-11395 GCA_044370825.1 Burkholderiales bacterium
ACGCCGACTCCTCCTCCCGGGCACTGTCCAGCACGGCGCGCAGTCGCTCCGCCTGGGCCATCGCGGCAGCCCGCTCGTGCGTTGCCTTGGCCAGCACCGCCCGCTCTGCCGCAACCGCGTCGGCGAGGGCATCGAGTGCGGCACGGTGCTGCTCACTCGTCTCGCGCCACAGCGCCTCGGGATCATCGGGGCGGCGATGCACCGGGGCATTGCGCAGTTCGGCATCGATGCGGCGCAGCTGCAGCTCCAGTCCGTCCCGGTCACGCTCCATGCGCCGGCGATCGGCCTCGGCCACGGCTGCGTCCATCCGCGCGAGCACCTGACCGGCACGCACGGCCTGTCCCTCGCGCACCAGGATGTCGCGCACGATGCCGCCGTCGGCTGGCTGAACCACCTTGACGTAGGACAGGGGTACAAGCCTGCCCTGGGCGACGGCGACGACGTCCAGCCGCCCCAGCGCCGACCATCCGCCAAGCGCCGCGCACAGGAGCAGCATCAGCGCCAGCAGTGCCCGGGGCAGCGGCGAGGGCGGACGCTCCTGCAGCCGCAACAGGGCTTGCGAAAAGGCATCGATGCCGGGACCGCGCATCATGCCGGCGCTCCCGCGCCGGCCCCGGCGGGCCCCGGACCGGATCGATCGCCCTTGACCTCACCGGCTGGCATGGCACCACGTTCGGAGACCGGTGAAACCACCGAGGACAGCCCCGGGCCCGACAGACGCACCACTTGGTCGACCATGAGTCCGCGGGGCAGGACGTGGGCAATGAACAGCATTGTGACCTTGCCGCGCAGGGCGTTCACGGTACGAGCAAAAGCAGCCGCCGTGTCGCCATCCAGGTGGCTGGTGGCCTCGTCGAACACCAGCACCCGGGGACGCCGCAACAGGGCCCGGGCGATCGCGATGCGCTGTCTCTGCCCGCCTGACAGGCCCACACCCTGCTCTCCGAGCGGGGTGTCATAGCCCTGGGGCAGGGCCTCGATGTCGGCATGCACCTCGGCCAGACGGCACGCGTTCACGATATCCTCGAAGCTGGCGCCGGGACTCGCATCGAGCAGGTTGCGCAGGATGGTGCCGGAGAAGAGCGTGGTGTCCTGGGGTACAACGCCAAACAGCGCCCGCAGCTCGTTGGCAGCCATCCACGCCGTATCGACGTCGTCGACGAGGATGCGTCCGGCCTCCGGTTGCTCGAAACCCAGCAGCAGACGGACGATGGTGCTCTTGCCCGTGCCAGATGGGCCGATGACCACCGTCAGGCCGCCGGGCGCGAGGGCGAAGGAAAGGCGGCGCAGCAGCCACGGGTGGCGCGGACCGTAGCGGAAGTCCACCGCCTCGAAGCGCACTACCCCGGCGCCACCCTGCGCCCGGCGCGGCCGCGCGGCGTAGTTCTCCTGCGGGCCGTCCATCAGGTCGCCAAGCCTTTCCACGGCGACGCGCGCCTGCTGGAAGTCCTGCCAGAGCGCCGCCAGGCGCAGCACCGGCTGGCTCATGCGCGATGCGAACATCTGGAAGGCGACCAGCATCCCGATGGTGAAGCCCTCGGCACGCATCACCAGCATGGCGCCGGCCAGCAGGATGACGAGCGACATGGCCTGCTCCAGGGCACTCACTCCGACCTGATAGGTGTTCGACAGCGTGCGTGTGCGGAACGTCGCCTCGAGAAGCCGGGCGAGCTGGTCTCCGTAGCGGCGCTCTAGCACGCCCTCCATCTGCAGGATCTTGGCCGTCGCCATGGCGCCGACGTGTTCGGTGACGAAGGCCTGATTGGCTGCGCCGATGCGGAACTGCTGATCCAGGCGCGCGCGCAGCAGCGGAGACACCAGCAGCGCCAGAGCGCACAGCAGTGCGAGACCGGCCACCGCGACGATCGTCAGCTCCCAGCTGTAGGCCAGCATGACGGCAAGAAACACCAGCACGAAAGGCAGGTCCAGCATCAGCCCGACGCCAGCACCCGACAGGAACTCGCGTACCACCTCGATGCCGTGCAGGCGTGCCACCACCGAGCCTGTCGCACGCGACTCGAAGTAGCGCGGTGACAATCGCAACAGGTGCGAGAACACGCGCTGCCCGAGCACCGCATCAATGCGGTTTCCGGTGTGTATCAATAGATACTGCCGGACCCAGCTCATGGCCGCGCCGAATACCACGAACAGGAATGCGGCCGCGGTCACCACCCCGAGAGTGCCGAGCGTGCGGTGCACCACGACCTTGTCGATGACCACCTGTGCCAGCAGCGGCATGGCCAGGCCGAGCAACTGGATCAACAGGGAGGCGAGCAGGACGTCGCGCCACACCGCCCGGTGCCTCAGCAATTCGGGGACGAACCACCGGAAACCGAACCGCCCCGCTGCAGCCGGCTGCTCGACCTGCGGGCCTGCGATGTCGTCCAGGCTGGCAGTGGCCAGACCGACCGCCTGGTAGCCTGATGCGAACTCCTCCGGGCCAAGACACCGGGGTTCGGACGCGCCGAACTCGGCGACTACGAGCTCGTGTGCGTCGACGGTGAGGATCAGTGCGGCGGAAGCAGCCGCCTCTCGGGGTGCCGCCGGCTCGCGCGCAAAAGCCACGCAGGGGCCGGCGCGCTCCCGGAGTCTGGCAGGCTCTAGTCTGAGAGGTTCGAGGTCGATGCCGAGGGCCTTGGCGGCCGCCAGGAGGTCGCCCCGGGTGCGCGGCGCCGGAAAGGAGCTGGCCAGGAGGCGGGGGTCGAAGGCCAGCCCATGCCCCGCGGCCAGGGCGCCCAGGATCCACTCGAATTCAGCGTCGCCGACGGGCCGTTCCCAGCCCACGGCGAACGGTGACCCGGGGCGACCAACCTGTCCGCGGAGCCTCCACGCCAGCGCGCGCGCGCGTCTCAGGATCTGCATCTCTCGTCCGCCGTCGCGCGTCTCGCGGCGATACCGGGAGCAGCCCCGGAATCCCCGTCGACGGCGAACAGGCGCCTCCCTGGAATGGTTCCTGTCAACCTTGCCGACAGTGCCATCGCGCCCGACGGGCCGTGTGAGGCTGCTCGACCTGGACCTGCTCCGGCCTGCCGTGACGATGCATGCATAGGCATGCAGTCATCGCGAACGCAGGCGGAGGGCGATGAACACCGCGGATTCCAGTCCGGAGCAATGTCCGCGCCTTCCCGTCAGGGCCGAGCTCCGGGCTCATCGCGCGGACCGTATCACCCCCGGGCGCCAGCTCCCTCGGCACGGGGTGCCGATGCAGGCCGCGACGGCACCTCCACCACGATCTCCCCTGCCACCACATACACCCGGTCGTCGCGGCCAGGCCGTACCAGGGCGCGACCGGTGAAGCTGCCGAACGCCGGGAGCACGCCGACAGCGGGTGCAAAGTGGAAACAGTCGAGACGCAGAGACTGTCGGGCGCTGCCGCCCAGACGGATCGCCGGGTGGAGGTGACCTGCGAGCACATAGCCGCCAGGGCGCGGCTCCGGATGGTGGCAAAGCAGGAAGGGTCCCTCGGCGAGCGGCTCGGCCACACTGCGGATGCCAAGGTCCGGCGGTGGATCACCGGCCTGGCGATCGTGGTTGCCACGCACCACCACCATCTCGATGTCGCGATGGGCATCGCGCCAGCGGGCGATGGCAGCGAGCGTGGCGGGCGCGCGCGCCTGGCGGCTGTGCAGGAAATCTCCCAGGAAGACGACGCGGCGCGCCTTGGCGCGGGCGAGTGCCGTGTCCAGGCGTGCCAGATCATCTCCGGTGGTGCCGCGGGGCACTGGGATTCCGGCGGCGCGGAAACTGGCCGCCTTGCCGAAGTGGGCGTCAGCCACCAGTAGGGTGGCCCGTGCAGGCCACGCCGCCACGTGCTCCGGCATGAGCAACAAGGCCTCGCCGGCGATCGCGACGCGCAGATCCAAGGGTGTCAGGGTTTGGCCAGGCGTACCCGCCCAACGGCTCAGGCGCCCGGCGTTGGCGTGAACCCGCGGTCCTTCATGTACATGGACAGAACCGTGTCCATGGACGCGGCGTGGTTCTCGAACCACTCGAACACCGCCTCGGCCAGCACCTTGCCGAAGCGTGTCTCGCCATTGGCGACGCGGCCGCGCACCTCGTGGGCGATCTGCAGCACCCCCTGGTGCTCGTTGCGGTGACAGGACAGGGGCGGGAACTCGAGGGACTCCATCCAGCGCTCCTCCTGGGTGAAGTGGTCCTCCGTGTGGTGGATGAACTCGTCGATGACCGCGGCCATGTCCTCATCCGGCGCGTTGGCCACACGTACCAGAAGATCGACGAATTCCCGGTGGGTGTCGTCCATGATCCCCTGGTCGATAGCAAGCTGGTCCTTCCACTCGATCACTGCCATTACCGCTTCCTCCAGACATGAGCCTCACCACTTTACCGCGCTTTGCCGTGCCCGTCGCGTGCCGATGGAGGGGCGATGCGCGCAGCAAAAGCGACAACGGCCCGTCTCCGGGCCGTTGTCGCGGGAGTGCAGCGGGCCTCAGTGAACCCGCCGCTCCAAATAGCCCCGCCGGTCGCGCAGACGACGCTCGGGAAAACCAATGGCCACCGTACCTACCCGTCGGTCCGAAGCCCGGCGATCGCCCGGAAAACGCACAACTGTGCCAGTGGCCTCGCCCGCTTCCGGGGCTGGGGTATAGGCGCGATACGAGGTCTCGAGCGCCAGACCGAGCAACTGTACCGACCGGCGCGCCGCGATCATCACTTTCTGCTGCAGCCGTTCCGTCGTCGCATATTGTTTGACCACCTCCAGGGCGATCACCGGGTGCTCGTCATCGTAGTGGGCATGTTCCCGCATCCATCGACTGGCAGGGCGGGTGAGGGACACCCCGGGCTCGTTCTCGTAGGCGACGAACCCCTCGATGGTGGCTCTGGAGAGGTCCCCGGTCAGGCCTTCGATTGCGAAACTCGTCGCCGCCACCGCCTCCGCCAGACTGCCCTTGGTATTGATGTACCAGAGCCAGTCGGTGAGGGACTGGACATCGCGAAGGACCGGTTTTCGTCCTTCAGCCAGGGCCAGCATCTCATCTTTCGGGACGCCAAAGCCCTCGCCCATGTCCAGCCAGTGGTCCGCATGCGCCCGCTCGACCCGGATGTTGCGGATGAGGAAGGTGCGGGAATACTCGTCTTCGACCTTGATCAGCGCCTCTGCGAGGAACTTCGGGAACACGTGGATGAAGGGATAGAGCTGCAGGATCCAGCCCCGCATCTCCGGCAGGGACAGGCGCCTGCCGGCCACGCCTTGCGCCCAACTGCCTTCGGTGACCTGCTTCCAGTACGGGTCGAGGTAGCGGTGCAGGTCCTCCACCCAGAGGGGGTGTCTCATGGCGACGTCGTTCATGTCACTCGTAATAATTGTGGGGTCGCGAGGCGCCGAGAGCGCGTTTGCGGCAACGCGCCACCAGCTATAACCGGAATTTCAGCAGAGGAATATGACAGACAAGACCGTACGGCGCAATTGGACAAAAAAAGGTTTTGTCAATGCCGCCTGCATGAGACCAACCGGCGCCCGGCCGGTGCGCCAGTCGATTGCGGGCGCCCGTCAAGAGACGCGGCGGGTCGATGGCAGGCTGATGATGGTGGCCAAGCCGGGGCCGGCGGCGTCAGTGACGAGGGCATCCTCGCCCTCCAGACCCCAGCGTGCATCGAACTGACGCGGCACGCCGAGCGCATAGCCCTGGGCGAAGTCGACCCCGATCTCGCGCAGCACCGGCAGCATTGCCTGGTCTTCCACGAACTCGGCGATGGTGCGCTTGCCCATGACGTGCCCGATGTGGTTGATCGCCTCCACCATCGCCCGGTCGATCGGATCGGTCAGCATGTCGCGCACGAAGCTGCCGTCGATCTTGACGTAGTCCACCGGCAGGTGCTTGAGGTAGGAGAATGAGGACATCCCCGCCCCGAAATCGTCGAGCGAGAACCGGCACCCGAGGTCCCGCAGGTCCTCGATGAAGCCGACCGCCCGCTGCAGGTTCGCGACCGCCGCGGTCTCGGTGATCTCGAAACACACCGAGTGCGGAGCCACGCGGTGGCGCGTGAACAGGCCACGAATGATCTCCAGCAGGCGCTCGTCCCCTATGGAGACGCCCGACAGGTTGATGGAACAGACACGGACGGGATTGGCCTCCGGGCGGGCGCCCAGCTGCTCCATGATCTCGAAGGTCTGCTCCAGCACCCAGCGGTCGAGCAGTGGCATGACGTGGAAGCGCTCTGCAGCCGGCAGGAAGGCGTTGGGCGGCACGAGCTTGCCCTTTTCGTCAAGCATCCGCACCAGGATCTCGACGTGGGTCGCACTGGATTGGGGCACGTGCACGGGAAAGATTTCCTGCGCGTAGAGCCGGAAGCGGTTGTCCTCGCGCGCCCGGTGGATGCGGCCGACCCAGGCCATCTCGCCGTGGCGGGTCGAGATCTCGCTATCGGTGCGACTGTATACCTGCACGCGGTTGCGGCCGCGCTCCTTCGCGAGGTAGCAGGCGGAGTCCGCCGCGCTCAGTACCCCGGCCAGGGTGAAGTGCTCCCCCGTCACCTGCACCAGGCCGACGCTGACACTGATGCGGAAGAACTGGTTGTGCCAGACGAAGGGGTGTTCCTGGACGATCTCCCGCAACTGCTCCGCGATGCGTTCGGCGGCGGTCGCGCCGCAGTTCTCCAGCAGTACGCCGAACTCGTCGCCACCCAGGCGCGCCAGCGTGTCGCCCTCGCGCAGCCGCCGGCGCAAAACCATGCTCACGCGCCGGAGCAGTTCGTCGCCCGCCGCGTGCCCCGAGGTGTCGTTCACGACCTTGAACTGGTCAAGATCAAGGTAGATGACCGCATGGTGCCGACCCTTCTCCCAGGCGTCGTGCAGGGCATTGCCGAGCCGGAACTCGAACTCCCGGCGGTTGATGAGCCCGGTGAGTTCGTCGTGCGTCGCCTGGTAGGACAGCGTCGCCGCGTACTCCCGCTCGCGGGTCATGTCATGCAGCACGAGCACCGCGCCGACCACCCTGCCCTCGCGGTCGCGCATGGACGAGGCCGAGCGGTTGACCGCGACGTTGCGTCCATCACCACGCACGAGCACCAGTTCGTGCCGCACCTCCTGCGCCGGGCCACCGCCGATCACCGCGCCCACCACATCCGGCGCAGCCTCCCCGCTCGACTCGATCATCAGGCGGCAGACTTCCTCCAGCGGCCTGCCAAGCGCGTCGGCTTCCGGCACACCCAGCAGGGCCTCAGCCACCGGATTCAGATACAGGACCGCACCCGCAATATCGGTGGTGATGACGGCGTCGCCGATGGACTGAAGCGTGACCTGCGCCCGCTCTTTCTCGGCATACAGTTGTTCCTCGGCGTTCTTGCGGTCGGTGACGTCACTCAGGGATCCGGCCATGCGCACCGAGACGCCCGAAACATCGCGCACGGATTCGCCGCGCAGACGGAACCAACGCTCAGACCCGCCCGACTGGACCGGGACTTCGACGTCGAAGGCCTGCCCCCAGTGGAGGTGCCCGCGCAGAACGCGCATCAGATCCCGGCGATGCGCGGGACGGACCAGACGCATGAAGCCGCGTGCGGCCGGGTCATTGCCGGCTTCCGACAAGCCCATGAGCTCCCGGCACCGGGGCGACAGGTATAGGCCCCCGGCAACGAGATCCCAGTCCCACAGGCCGTCGTTGCTGCCAGCGACCGCCAACTGAAACCGTTCTTCCGAAGTGCGCAGCGCATCCTCGGTCTCATAGCCGTGTTTCACCATCCGGCGGGACAACATCAACCCCAGCGGAAGGAGTGATGCCCCCAGCGCGAGGTTGAGCACGACGATCAGGAGCGTGGTCGTCCGTGCGACCTCTCCCAATCGCGCCGAGAACTCGGTGTTGAGGGGTGTTATGCGCTCGCTGATGGCCTGGATATCCGCGATCAACACGGCCGTCTGGCGAATGTCCGCGCCAGCCTCGGCCATGGCTCGGATCTCCTCCGCCCTGGCATCGAGAAGGTCGATCAATCGGTCGGCCCCCTCCCATCTGTCGATGATGCCCCGCATGAAGGCGAAGTCGTTGCAGCAACGGTAGAGCCTGATGGCGGGCGGAATGCTGGCCGGGTGATTTCCGCCGCGCATCCACTCACGCATGACCTTGTCGTAGTCGGGGTTCGAGCCTTCCAGCTCCTGCCGTCCGGCGCGGTCTCCCCGGGGCACGGCAATCGCCCTCTTGAACTCGACGTAATGCGATTCATCGTGGGTTGTGGCGTACCGCTTCAGCTGGTTGACCGCCTCATGATGCGCCTTGGCCCAGAGGCTCTCGCCCTCCACGAAAGCCCGTACCCCCGACAGGACATCCATGCTGATGACCGCAGAGAGCAGCTGCAGGAGCACGATCGCCAGGAATGGCCAGACGATGATGATCGTCCTCGACCAAGGCGACCGACGAGCGTCCGTGAGGTCCGTCTGGCGCGGACGTGCCATGGACGCATCGGGGCGGAAGCGCATCATGGTCGGCGGTTTTCAGCAATGAGGGGGCTCATACGGCGGGAGATGACGGCGTTTTTCCCGACTTCTTGACGGTTTGTTGCGTTTTCTGCGGAAAGCTTTCGGACGGGCCGTAGCAAAGTGCGGTGCGATGCCTGCATCCGGGCGATGCCGACATGACCAAGCGATGCCGCCATCGCAGGCTTGGCGCACGGGCGCTGTCCGGGCGAGAGCTGGGTCACCGAAAACCGCGCGCAGCGCCACCGTTACCCACCGCTGTCATCAACCCCTCTTCATCGCCCGCGCCAGCGCCTCCGCCATCGCCCCGTTGCCGGCAGGCGCCTGACGATCCCGCGCCGGCGCCGGCGCCCGGCTGCGCGGTGCCGGTCCACTTGCCGCTCCCCGGTCCGCCGGAGCCGGCCTCTCGCGCGCCACCGCTGGTTCGTCGAGCCGCATGGACAAGGCGATGCGCTTGCGCTTCTCGTCCACCTCGAGCACCTTGACCCTGACCACGTCACCGGCTTTGACGACCTCCCGCGGGTCCTTCACGAAGCGGTTCGACAGCACCGAGATGTGCACCAGCCCGTCCTGGTGGACCCCGATGTCGACGAAGGCGCCGAAATTGGCCACATTGGTGACCACACCTTCCAGCAACATGCCAGGCTGGAGATCCCGCAGGGTCTCGACGCCCTCCTTGAAGGCAGCGGTGCGGAACTCCGGCCGGGGATCGCGACCGGGCTTCTCGAGCTCCCGGAGAATGTCCTGCACCGTGGGCAGACCGAAACGCTCGTCGATGTAGCGACGCGGGTCCAGGGCGCGCACCACGTCGCTGCGCCCCATCACCTCGCGCACCGTCTTGCTGATGTCCGCCAGGATGCGCTCGACCACCGGGTAGGCCTCGGGGTGGACGGCAGAAGCGTCAAGCGGCGTCTGCCCGCCATTGACGCGCAGAAACCCGGCCGCCTGCTCGAAGGTCTTGGGACCCAGCCGCGGCACGGCCCTGAGCGCCTCGCGACTGGGGAAGGGGCCGTTCTGGTCGCGGTGGCGGACGATGTTCTCGGCCAAGGAGGCGCTCAGGCCGGAGATGCGCGCCAGCAGCGCGGCCGAGGCCGTATTCACGTCCACGCCCACGGCATTGACGCAGTCCTCCACGACGGCGTCGAGAGATCGCGCCAGCCGCGTCTGGCTGACGTCGTGCTGGTACTGGCCCACGCCGATCGACCTGGGGTCGATCTTCACCAGCTCCGCCAGGGGATCCTGCAAGCGGCGGGCGATGGACACCGCGCCCCGGAGGCTGACATCCAGGTCCGGGAACTCGCGCGCCGCCAGTTCGGACGCCGAGTAAACCGAGGCCCCCGCCTCGGAGACCACCACCGGGGTGAACCGCAGTTCCGGGTGGCGTCGCATGAGCTCGGTGACCAGACGGTCGGTCTCGCGCGAGGCCGTGCCGTTGCCGATGGACACCAGTTCGACTGCATGCGCAGCCGCGAGCCTGTCCAGGGCGGCGATGGCCCCATCCCAGTCGTTGCGCGGCGCATGCGGGTGAATGGTCTCCGTGGCCACCACCCGGCCAGTGCGATCGACCACCGCCACCTTCACGCCGGTACGCAGACCCGGATCCAGACCCATGGTGGCCCGGGGCCCGGCCGGCGCCGCCAGCAGCAGATCATGGAGATTGCGCGCGAACACCCGGATCGCCTCCTCCTCGGCCCGGGCGCGAAGGTCGTTGAGCAGATCGCCTTCGATCTGCCAGGAGAGTTTGACCTTCCAGGTCCAGCGCACGGTCTCGACCAGCCAGGGATCGGCGGGACGACCCGCGCCGCGGATGTCGAAGCGGGCCGCGATCATGGCCTCGCAGGCGCTCGACGACGTGGATGGTGTCGCAGCCTCTAGCTCTTCCGGCAGCCGCAGATGCAGGCGGAGCACCTCCTCGTTGCGACCGCGGAACAAGGCCAGCGCGCGGTGGGAGGGGATGCCTGCCAGACGCTCGGCATGCTCGAAGTAGTCGCTGAACTTGCTGCCCGCCTCCTCCTTGCCCTCGACGACCTTCGACACGAGCACACCGTGTTCAGCCAGGTGGGCACGCAGGCGCGACAGCAGGTCCGCGTCCTCGGCAAAACGCTCCATCAGGATCTGGCGCGCGCCCTCCAGGGCCGCCTTGCCGTCGGCCACGCCGGGGTTGTCACCATCCGGGGTGGTGAAGGCAGGCCGCAGGTACTTCGCGGCCTCGTCCTCCGGCACGAGCATCGGATCGCCGAGCAGCGCATCCGCCAGCGGCTCCAGACCCGCCTCGCGGGCGATTTGCGCCTTGGTGCGACGCTTGAGCTTGTAGGGGAGGTAGAGGTCCTCGAGGCGCTGCTTGGTGTCGGCGTCCTCGACCTGCGAGCGTAGCTCGGGGGTGAGCTTGCCCTGCTCCTCGATGCTCGCGAGGATCGCCGTCCGCCTCTGCTCCAGTTCGCGCAGATAGCCCAGCCGCTCCTCCAGGGTGCGCAGCTGCGTGTCGTCCAGGCCGCCGGTGACCTCCTTGCGATAGCGCGCGACGAAGGGCACGGTTGCCCCCTCGTCCAGCAGCCCGACGGCGGCTCTGACCTGCTGGGGACGGACCTGGAGTTCTGCGGCGATACGATCTTCGATGGGGGGCAGCATGGGGCGACGGCACTCGGCGAAAAAAGGAGCCGCGGACTATGGCGAAACGACCTCTGCGGCGCAAGCCGTCATCATGCCCCCTCCCCCTTGGACCCAGACGCCGTCTCAGCGCCGCGCGGCCGCCAGCTTCGCCTGCAACTCGTCGATGCGCCGGTGGTTCTCGTCCGAGCCGATGTAGGTGCGGAACAGCCACTCCTGTGTGCGCATCGCGGTGTCGAGGTCCTGGGCGAGGATCTGATTGCCAAGGCGTTTGGTCTCGACCAGGCACTGGCGGTCGTAACCCGCCATCTCGCGAGCGATGGCCATGACGCCGGCGAGCAGTTCGCCCTCCGGAAATACGCG
>JBILUV010000003.1:0-35692 GCA_044370825.1 Burkholderiales bacterium
TGTGGGCGCCGAACTGTCGGTGGCGCAGTGGCGGGCCGTGCTGCGACAGCTGGTGGCGCGCGGCATTCTGCGCGCCGAAGGTGAGTTCAACACCCTCGAGCTGACCGAATCGGCCCGGGCCGTGCTGCGCGGCGAGGTGTCCGTGATCGTGCGGCGCGTCGAGCCGGCACGTCACGTCTCCGCACGCGAGCCGAGCGCGCGGAAGCGCGCCACCGAGCTCGAACTGGATGCAGACGGCCAGCGCGCCTTCGAGGCGCTGCGCGCCTGGCGTGCGCAGGTCGCGAAGGAACACGGGCTGCCCGCCTACGTCGTGTTCCACGACGCCACGCTGGCGGAGATCGCCCGGCGCCAGCCGGGCACCCTCGCGGCGCTTGCGGGTGTGCAGGGCGTCGGAGCGACGAAGCTCGAGCGCTACGGTCCGCAGATCCTCGACGTGCTGGCCGAGTTCGCTCCGGAGGCTGGATGAGTCGCGACCCGGTGCGGCCAGCGGTCGGGACGGCGCCGCCAGCCTCCCTGCGCCGCGGCTGGATGGCCTTCGGGTGGCTCGGCGTATGCGCCGTCGTCTGGTACTCGCTGATCCCGGATCCGCCCCAGCTGGACATGAAGCAGGGCGACAAGCTTCAGCACCTCATCGCCTATGGCGGGCTGATGGGCTGGTTCTCGCAGATCCGGCTCGGTATTGGCGAGCGCCGGCTGACCGCGGCCTTGCTCGTCCTCATGGGGGTGACGCTGGAGTTCGCCCAGGCCTTCACCGGGTATCGATACCTGGCTGCGGACGACATGCTGGCCAACACTGCAGGCGTCGCACTGGGCTGGCTGCTGTCCCCACCGCGCGTGCCCGACCTGCCCCGCCGGCTGACGACCATCAGGCGACGCTGAGTCGGCCCGTCGAAGCCACCGGGGGCTTGCCGGGGTCCGATCCATACCACCGTGCGCAATCGCATCGAACGCATCGCGGCAGACGCGCTCAAAGCCCACACAACCGGCTTGACAGCGGGTGGACGCCTGGTTGACGCCGCCCGTCTGTTTTCTCACCATCGACTCCGCGCCGTCGGATGCCGGCACGCAGGCCGCAAGGCCCCGCCAGACTCCAGGCACCCCGGGTGAAGACACCCCTGACCCAACCCCCACAGGAAATCCGCTCATGAAGTCTTCCTCCAGACGCTCGCTGCTCGGCGCCGCTGCGGCCGCCTCCACCCTCGGCCTGCTCCCGATTCCGGCCCGGGCGGCGGTGGTCACCATCGGCAACGTCGATCTTTCCTTCTACGAGGTCACGGCCAACGTGATCCAGTTTCTGTTCGAGCGCAAGGGATGGAATGTAGCGGTCGACACGGGCAGCCATTCGACGATGTTCCCCAAGGTGGCCTCGGGACAGGTCGACGTCTTCGTCGCCGCCTGGCTGCCCGACGCTCACGCGGTCTACTGGAAGGAGTACGGACAGAACCTCGTCGAGGTGTCCACGCTCTACGAGGACGCCCAGCTGTACTGGGCGGTGCCGGACTACGTCGACGCCGGTGTGCGCAGCGTCGCCGACCTGCTGCGTCCCGCAGTGGCTGAAAAGATGGCCAAGACCATACGCGGCACGCCGGCGGATTCGGGCCTCATGATCGGCTCGCGCAAGGTGTTCGAGCACTACAAGCTGGCGGGAGGCGGCTACGAGCTGACGCCGGGGCCCGCGAAGGAATGGATCGCCAGCATCGAGGCACGCATCGCCGCCAGGGAGTGGTTCGTCACGCCGCTGTGGCGACCCCAGTACCTCAACCGCGCCCATCGCTTTCGTGTGCTGTCCGAACCGATGAAGTTCCTCGGCGGACCCAACCGGGCGGTCCTGGTCGTGAACAGCGGTTTCTGGAGTGGCCTGAACAAGGCCCAGCGTTCGATGCTGTCGCGGATCGAACTCTCGCTCAAGGCCGTCACCGAGATGGATTACTGGGTGAACGCGGAGCGCATGAGCACGCGCGACGCGGCACGCCGCTGGGTCGGTTCCAACCCCAACACCGTCAGCTACTGGATGGCAGATCCCGCAGAGGACGAGTGACTGGGCTTGCGAGCCAGCCTCCTGCGCATCGTCAGGCCTCAAACGCCAACCTCGCGATGCGCAGAAATGAAACAGGGCACCCGAGGGTGCCCTGTCGCGTTGTCAGCCGCGGCTGATCAGAGATTGCGTGCGCCCATCTGCTCGGCGATGTACTCCGCCTGACGGATGGCCAGCGCCACGATGGTCAGCGTCGGGTTCTCCGCCGCACTCGTGGTGAACTGGCTGCCGTCGGAGATGAACAGGTTCGCGATGTCGTGCGTCTGGCCGAAGCCGTTGCACACGCCCGAGCTCGCGTCGCTGCTCTGGCGGCAGGTGCCGAGGTTATGGGTGGAGGAGAAGGGCATGCGCGTGTAGACCTTGCGCGCGCCCACCGACTCATACAGCGCAGTGGCCATCTTCCAGGCGTGCTCGCGCATCGCCTTGTCGTTCGGATGGTCCTCCTTGTGCACGTGGGCCACCGGCATGCCGTGCTGATCCTTCCTGGTCTTGCTCAGCGTGACGCGGTTGGTCTCCTGCGGCATGTCCTCGCCCACGATCCAGAGGCCAGCCGCGTGACGGTAGGCCTCGATGTCGCGGGCGTATTCACGGCCCCAGCCACCCGGCTTGGCGTAGGCCGGGTAGCCCGGCATGCCGAATGCCGGCAGGGTCTCGAGCTCGTAGCCGGCGACGAAGCCACGCTTCGGATTGAAGAAGGACTCATCGCGGATGATGCCCGCCATCTGGGTGCCGCGGTGCAGGTTCACCTCGCCCGGCATGACCGCGTAGACCGCACCGGTGAGGTGGGGCATGTAGTTGCGGCCGACCTGACCGGAGGAGTTGGCCAGACCATCGGGGAACATGCTGGAAGCGGAGTTGAGCAGCAGACGCGGCGACTCGATGGAGTTGCCAGCCACGCACACGATACGCGCCTTCTGCTCGTGCATCGCGCCGCTGGCATCGGAGTACACCACGCCGGTGGCGCGGCCACTGGCGTCGTGGTTGATGCGGATCACCATGGACTCGGGCCGCAGCTCGTAGTTGCCGGTCGCCTCCGCCCTGGGCACCTCGGTGTAGAGCGTGGACCACTTGGCACCGATGGCGCAGCCGCTCATGCAGAAACCGATCTGGCGGCAGGCGGGCCGGCCATCACGGACCTGCGAGTTGATGGCCATGTTGCCAGTGTGGTATTCCTTGTACCCGAGCTTTTTGGCGCCAGCGGCGAGTACCTTGTAGTTGCTGCTGCCCGGCAGGCGCGGAATGCCGTGCGTGCCGGTGACGCCCATCTTGTCCTCGGCGCGATGGTAGTAGGACTCCAGGTCCTCGTAGGAGATGGGCCAGTCGTCGAGGTTGGCACCCGGCAGACGACCATAGGTGGACAGGGCCTTGAACTCGTGCGGCTGGAAGCGCAGGGACGCGCCGGCCCAGTGCACCGTGGTGCCACCGACGGTCTTGCAGATCCAGGCCGGGAAGTTGGGATCGAGATCGCCGGAGCCTTCGCGCGTGTCGAGCCAGGAGATCTTGGCGAACATCTCCCCGCCGTTGGTGATGTCGCCCAGCGTCAGACGCTTGCCCGCCTCCAGACAGACCACCTTGATGCCCTTCTGGGCGAGTTCGTTGCCCAGCGTTCCACCGCCAGCACCGGAACCGATGATGACAACGACGGAATCGTCGTTCAGATCGAATTTGGCCATGTTGTCCTCACTCCTTCGGCAGCCAGCTGATGTCGTCGAATCCGCGCTCGAGGTAGCCGCCGTGCTCCACGGAGGAACCCTCATAGCCGAAGATCTTCCAGATCTCGGGGTTGCCATACAGGCCGCCCAGCGTCTCGCCGTACATAAAGCCGAAGAACGGGGACTTCTCCACGGTCTTCAGGATGCGCACGCGGTTCTTCTCGGTGAGCTGCGCGAACGACTGGTTGTCGAAGTTCTTGCGCGCCAGACGCTCCACCTGGGCGACGCCGTCGCTCACCAGCTTGTGCGTGTCGCCGCTGGCACTTGCCTTGTCGTCGATGCCGTTGACCACGACGCCGTAGAACGAATCGGCCAGGAAGTCATGGGGAAACAGGGTGCGGGCGAACGCCAGCAGCGCGTGCCCTTCGTCCTCCGTGAGCGCCTTCATGTGATGGGCAGACCACGCGTTCGTCGTAAACATCGCGAGACCCGTTCCGGCCGCGAGCGACATGAAGGCGGACCCACCGGCCACCTTCAGGAACTCACGCCGACGAAGCTCCAGTTCCTCGTTCAGCATCACTCCTCCCAACTTTGTTTGTGATGAAACCGGACGGACATCCCCGCAGCACGGGGCGACCGTCGATCCATGTGCGCGGGCAGGGAACCCGCCGCAGTTGATGATTAGAGGGACATCGCCATGACTCGTCAAGAGCCGTTTTTCCCTTCCTGACATGGGTCCGTTCCAAGGGCACACCGCCATTGCACCGCAACAAATCAAGGTTGGGCCCGGCGCACCAAAGGCGATCCCGGGGCGCGCCGGAATGCTGCGCAGCAGTCTGCGGCACTTCCGCTGCATTGCATCAAGCGTGATGCATGAACCGTGAAAAGCGGTCGCCGGGGATCACGACGCTGCCGCGGCATGCGCCCGCGGCTTCGCGCGGTTCGACGGGATGTCCGATCCCGTTGTGTCGTCGACCGTTTCCGACCACCCTGCGATCCGCGTACAGTGAAAGGACTTCTCCCCGCGCGGGCAATCCACGCGAAGGCCACCACCGTGAAGAACGACCGCAAACTGCACTGGAACGCCGGCTACTGGCTGCTGGCACTGCTGGCGCTTCTCACCCTCCAGAATCTCTGGCAGGCACAACGCACCACCGAAGCCGTTCCCTACAGCGAATTCGAAAACGCCCTGGCCCAGGGACGTCTCGCCGAGGTCATGATCGGCGAGACCGTGGTCACCGGCAAACTGCGCAGCCCGGACGCCGGGGGCAAGACCATGATCGTGGCGAACCGTGTGGAGCCGGCGCTGGCCGACCGCCTGTCGCAGTATCGCGTGCCTTATTCGCGCGTGGTCGAAAGCACGCTGCTGCGTGACCTGCTGTCCTGGATCCTGCCGGCGCTGGTGTTCTTCGGTCTGTGGTTTTTCGTCATCCGGCGCTTCGCCGAGCGCCAGGGCATGGGCGGATTCATGAATGTCGGCAAGAGCCGGGCACGGGTGTATGTGGAGCGCGACACCGGCGTGACCTTCGCCGACGTCGCCGGGGTGGACGAGGCCAAGGCCGAACTGCAGGAAGTGGTGTCCTTCCTGAAGGATCCGTCGGGGTACGGACGGCTGGGGGCGCGAATGCCCAAGGGGGTGCTGCTGGTCGGCCCCCCCGGCACCGGCAAGACGCTGCTGGCCAAGGCGGTCGCCGGCGAAGCCAGCGTGCCCTTTTTCAGCATTTCCGGCAGTGAATTCGTCGAGATGTTCGTGGGGGTGGGCGCGGCCCGCGTGCGCGACCTGTTCGAGCAGGCGCGCACCAAGGCGCCGGCCATCATCTTCATCGACGAGCTCGATGCACTGGGGCGCGCGCGCGGCGCGGCGGGTCCGATCGGCGGCCACGACGAGCGCGAGCAGACACTCAACCAGCTGCTGGTGGAACTGGACGGGTTCGACAGTTCATCCGGGCTGGTGCTGCTGTCGGCCACCAACCGCCCGGAGATCCTCGATCCCGCGCTGCTGCGGGCCGGTCGCTTCGACCGGCAGGTGCTGGTGGACCGGCCGGACAAGACCGGGCGTGTGCAGATCCTGAAGGTACACGTGAAGCGTATCCGGCTCGCGCCGGACCTCGACCTCGAGCGCGTCGCCGGACTGACCACCGGCTTCACCGGTGCCGACCTCGCCAACCTGTGCAACGAGGCGGCGCTGGCGGCCACCCGGCGCGACGGGCAGGAGGTCACACTGGACGATTTCACGGTGGCCGTGGAACGCATCGTCGCCGGGCTGGAGAAGAAGAACCGGGTGCTCAATCCCCGCGAGCGCGAGATCGTCGCATATCACGAGATGGGCCACGCCCTGGTGGCGCTGAGCCTGCCGGGGACCGATCCGGTGCACAAGGTGTCCATCATCCCGCGCGGCATCGGAGCGCTGGGCTACACCATCCAGCGGCCGACCGAGGACCGCTTCCTGATGACGCGCGAGGAACTGGAAAGCAAGATCATGGTGCTGCTCGGCGGACGCGCCGCGGAGAAGCTGATCTTCGGCCACCTGTCCACCGGCGCTGCGGACGATCTGGCCAAGGTGACGGACATCGCCCGCGACATGGTGATGCGCTACGGCATGGTCGAGGCACTCGGCTACGTGGCCTACGAATCACAGCCGCCGCGCTTCCTGGACATGCCCACGGTGGGCCATGGCGGCTGCCCGGTCGGCCCCGAGACCCGGCAGGGCATCGACGCGGCCGTACGCGGCATCATCATGGATGCCTTCGGCCGGACCATCGCGTTGCTGTCGCAGCACCGCACCACGCTCGAGACCTGCGCCCGCGAATTGCTGGCGCGCGAGACCCTGGACGAGGCCGCCCTGGCGGCGCTGACCGCAGGCCTGCGGCAGGCGTCGGCCCCCGCAGCCCCGGCCGCGCAGCCTGGATGAAGCCGTCAGCGCCCGGCGATGACCTTCTCGGTCATGGCGTAGAACACGCAGTCCTCGAGGGCCTCGACGTCGTGGAACTCGCCAGCACCGGTGTGGTGGTAGTCCCCGGCGCACAGAACCGCGTCGCCCAGGCGCATGCTGCCGCTCACCATCAGCACCTCCTCGCGGCCGATGTGACCATGGTTCTCGATGGTCGAGCCCCTGGCCATGCGGATGAGCTGGGTGCGGCCTCCGCCCTCCTCGTCGCGGAGCATGACGCGCTCCACGCCGGACTGCCGGCCCGGGGTCCACTGACGGTCTGCGACGCTGATGGCGATCATGATGTCCTCCCGAAAAGGCTGATCCAAAGGGGCCGCATGATGGCACGACTTCGCGTCACGGCGCGATCGTCACGGATCGGGTAGGCTCCGGTGGAGGTGGATGTGGAGGCTTCGGCGGATCGATTCCGTCCGAGGGCCCGCTCCGGCACGGCGCGTGAAACACCCGGTATCGTCCGACGCCGGCAGGCACGCCGGATCCATCGCCCCCCCCGAATTTGCGAGCAGTCCCCATGCCGAAAGTCCAAACAGCCTCGTACGCCGGCGCCGTCGCCGTGATCGGCGGAGGTCCTGCCGGCCTCATGGCCGCCGAGGCGGCCGCCATGGACGGGGTGACGGTCGACCTGTTCGACGCCAGACCCTCGGTGGGACGGAAGTTCCTGCTGGCCGGCCGCGGCGGGCTGAACCTGACCCACGCGGAGCCCTTCGAACGCTTCGTCGATCGCTACGGCCCGGAAGCCCGTCGCCTGCAGCCGCTGCTCGAGCGCTTCGGCCCGGACGCCCTGCGCGCCTGGGCCCACACGCTCGGCATCGACACCTTCGTCGGCACCTCCGGCCGGGTGTTCCCGACCGATTTCAAGGCCGGCCCCCTGCTGCGCCGCTGGGTGCAACGGCTGCACGCACTCGGGGTGCGGTTCCACGTGCGCCACCGCTGGAGCGGTTTCGGGCCTGACGACGACCTGTTGTTCGATACGCCGGCCGGCGCACTCAGGCTGCGGCCCAGGGCCTGCGTGCTGGCGCTCGGCGGCGCGAGCTGGCCTCAACTCGGCTCCGACGGGGCCTGGGTGCCCTGGCTGCGCGCACGCGGCATCCCGGTCGCGACGCTGGCGCCGGCCAACTGCGGCTTCGAAGTTGCCTGGAGCGCCCACGTGCGCGACCGCCACGCCGGCGCGCCGGTCAAGTCGGTCGTCGGCCGGGCCCGCGCGCCCGATGGGGGCGTGAGCATCCAGACCGGTGAATTCGTGGTCACAGCCAGCGGCGTCGAGGGCGGTCTCGTGTATGCCCTGTCCAGGCCGCTGCGCGAGGCGCTGGCGGCCGACGGCTGCGCCACCCTCGAACTGGACCTTGCCCCGGGGCGCACGCTCGAGCGGCTGCGGGCTGAGCTGTCCGTGTCGCGTGGCAGCCGTTCCTTGTCCCAGCACCTCAAGCGGCTGGCGGGCATCGATGGGGTCAAGGCGGCGTTGCTGCATGAGTTTTCCAGCCCGGAACAACGCGGCGACCCGGCGCGGCTGGCGGCCCTGATCAAGGCTCTGCCCATCCCGCTGGCCGCCACCCGGCCGATCGAGGAGGCCATCAGCAGCGCGGGTGGCGTCGCTCTGGATGCGCTGGACGACGACCTGATGCTGCGCTACCTCCCGGGCGTGTTCTGTACCGGCGAGATGCTCGACTGGGAGGCGCCGACCGGCGGCTACCTGCTGACCGCCTGCCTGGCCACGGGTCGGCACGCGGGCGCGGCAGCGGCGGCCTGGGCGTCCGCCCGCGGGGACGGACCGCCCGCGAACGCCGGCCACGCCGGCTGACAGCCTCGGCTGGTCGCGCGGTTTCACCCTCCGCGCGGGGCCCCATGACCCGGCCACAGCGGACGGCATCGGCGCGGCGGGCCGGGGTCACCACGAGGCCGGCGGTGGCGCACGTGATGCGCCGGCGGTAAGGTTCGGGTCGTGACATCACGCGGTTGCGGGCAGGTGTTCTCCCGCGTCCTGGCCTGCGCGTGACACCCATTCGTCGAAACGCTGGAGGTGATGCGCCATGCCCCTGCCCGGAATGCTGCGCGGCGCCGTGTGCACCGCACTGCTGGCTCTGCCGCTGACTGCCTGGGTGGCGACTGCGCCGTCATTGCCGGAATCGGTGCTGTCGGGCGGCAGCATGACCCACCCCGACGACTCGGAGCGCGCCCTGACCGTCCCGGTGCCCACCCTGGACGAGAAGCAGGGCGCATTGTTCGCGCTGGGGCGGCGGATGTTCGAGAATCGCTGGGCCTTCTTCTGGTTCGAGAATGCGGAGTTTGGCCGCGGCCCGATCTCCAACGCCCAGGCCTGCACCACCTGCCACGCCAACAACGGCCGGGGGCTGGTCGATGGTACGCCTGCCCTGCCATCGGTGGCGGCGCCGGGCGAGGCCCGGGACCACCACATCACCGTACCCTTCGAGCCGGCACCCAATCTGGTGGTGCGGCTGTCGCTGCCCGGGACCGATGCCCACGGCGGCCCGCGCGTCAATCCGGAGTATGGCGACCAGTTGCAGATCTTCGGCGTCAAGGGGGTGGTGCCCCCCGAGGGCAGCTTCAGCGTCGACTGGACGGAACGGCTGGTGACGCTGGCCGACGGCGATACCGTCCGGCTGCGTCAGCCGGTGCTGCGCGTGGTGCAGCTCGCCTATGGCCCGCTGGGCCAGGGCGCCATGACCACGCTGCGACTAGCGCCGGCGCTGGTGGGACTGGGTCTGCTCGAGGCCGTCCCCGACCAGACCCTGCGGGACCTCGCCGCGCGCCCCGCGGTGGACGGCATTCGCGGCCGGGTGAACGAGGTCTGGGACCCGAGCCAGCAGCGCGTTGCGATCGGGCGCTTCGGTCTGAAGGCCAACCACGGCAGCCTGCGCGAGCAGGTGGCGATTGCCTTCCTCAACGACATCGGCCTGTCCTCGGCGGTGTATCCGGAGCAGAACTGCCCGGCCTCGAGCCAGACCTGCCGCGAGCAGCTGGCGGCCGGCAGAATCGAGATCACCGATCTGAGGCTCGCCGCGACCGAACTGTACCTGCGCGCGCTGGCCGTGCCGGCGCGGCGCCGGGTGGACGATCCCGTGGTGCGGCAGGGGGAAGCCTTGTTCGCCCAGGCACGCTGCAGCGTGTGTCACGTGCCGGAACTGCGCACCGGCGACCACCCCGCCTTCCCGCAGGCGGCGCGCCAGACCATCCGGCCCTACACCGACCTGCTGCTGCACGACATGGGCGAGGGCCTGTCCGATGGCCGGCCGGACTTCCTGGCCAGTGGCAGGGAGTGGCGCACCGCGCCGCTGTGGGGCATCGGTCTGGCAAGGCGCATCAACGGCGCCGACGGTTTCCTGCACGACGGCCGCGCGCGCGATTTCACCGAGGCGATCCTGTGGCACGACGGCGAGGCCCGCGTGTCGCGGGAGGCCTTCGCCGGCATGATCCGGTCCGACCGGCAGGCGCTGCTGGCCTTTCTCGACTCGCTCTGAGCGGGGTGCCCGGCATCGCCGTGAACCCCGCACGCGTCCCCGCCTGGGCGCGGGACGCCTGGATCAGCCGGTCTCGCGCGCCCAGAGAACCGGATGCAGGGTGCCGACCTCGCGCTCCACCGCCTCCATGGCATCCAGGATCAGGTCCTCACGGTAGCGCCGGCCGACGATCTGCACCCCTGCCGGCAGCCCCTCCACCAGGCCCACGGGCAGCACCCCGGCAGGCAGACTCAGGTAGTTGATGCCGTAGCTGTAGATGGCGGCGTCGAACAGATCCCGGGTCTGCTCGAAGCCCTGTGCGTCGTAGTCCCAGTCGTAGGTGGGGCGCATCAGGAAGGGCGTGAGCACCAGCGGATGCGTGTCCAGGAACACGTTCCAGGCACGGGTCATGCGGGTGCGGGCCGCCAGTCCCGCCAGATAGGCCGGGCCTTCCGCGACCTCGCCCATGCGGTAGTACCAGTCGAAGATCTGCTGCACGCGTTCACTGCCGTACTGACGCGCCAGCGGATCGAGGGTGGCCCGGATCTCCGCCAGTGCCACGGACATCCAGCCGGCCGCGGGCTCGGTGATGGGCGGCGGCTCCACCTCTTCCACGGCGTAGCCGGCCCGCTCAAGGGCGACGGCGGCACGGTCGACCAGCGCGGTGATGCCGGGGTGCATGGGGTAGCCGTGGGCATTGCGCGTGACCGCCACGCGCAGCGGCGCCGGCAGGGGCGCTCCCTGGAAGGGCACCGGTACCCACCAGGGGTCGTGCGGGTCGCCACGCATCATCACCCGGGTGGCGAGACGTACATCCGACACCTCCCGGCAGATGGCACCCTGGACCGACATGAGCTGCGCGAGCAGACCGCGCTCGGCGCTCGCCGACGGGTTGTACACGGGGACGCGCCCATTGGTCGGCTTGAGAGTGCACACCCCGTTGGCGAAGGCGGGGAAACGCAGCGAGCCGCCGATGTCGTTACCGTGGTGCAGCGGCCCCATGCCGGCCGCCGCGGCCGCCCCCGCCCCACCTGAAGAACCACCGGGCGAGGCCTCGGGGTGCCAGGGATTGCGGGTGCGTCCGTGCAGCGGGCTCTCGGTGGTGGCCCGCATGGAGAACTCCGGGGCCGTGGTTCGGCCGATGAGGATGCCGCCGGCGTCGCGCAGGTTGCGCACCAGCGGCGCATCCGCGGGCGCCACCACGCCCTCGAAGGCAGACACGCCATTGGGCGTGGGCATGCCGGCGACGTCGACGTTCTCCTTGATGGTGAAGGGTACGCCGTGGAGCGGGCCGCGGAACTCGCCGCGCGCGGCGGCGGCATCCGCCTCGCGCGCCTCGCGCCGCGCGTCCTCGAAGCAGGGATAGACGATCGCGTTGAGCCCGGGGTTGCAGGCGGCCACCCGCCCAAGCACGGACTCCAGGGCTTCGCTGGCGGAACACGCGCCGGCGCGGATGCCGTCAGAGAGTTCGCAGGCGCTCCACTGCCACAACGGCTTGTCGGGAAAGGACATGACGGACCTCGGCGGATGAAGGAAAGTCGGACCGCGGACCGCGGACCGGCACACCCCGATGTTACGGCGCCGGGCGGCGGCACGGACGCGCGCCGCGCACCACGCATGCCCGCTGCAGCGGGCGGCCCGCCGGGCCTCAGATCACGCGGTCGCGCGCCAGGGCGTCGATGCGCTCGTTGCTGTAGCCCATCCCGCGCAGGATCTCGCGGCTGTGCTGCCCGGACTCGGGCGCGGGGTGCCGGACCTCGAACTCGTAGTCGGACAGCTTGAGCGGTGGCGCCATCTGCAGCACCTCGCCCGCGGTCGGATGCTGCGTGCGGACGAACATGCCACGCGCCGCGTGTTGCGGGTCGTCGACCAGTTCGTCGAAGCGCCGCACCGGCGAGACGCAGCAGTCGCGACCGCGGAACGCCTCGACCCACTCGTCCTGGGTGCGCGTGGCGAACACCTCGCGCAAGGCCCGCACCGCAACCTCCGGGTCGCCGCCGTGCTCCCAGTGATGGGGCTCGAGGTCGGGCCGCCCGACCACCTGGCAGACCTGGTGCCAGAACTTGCCCTCCAGCGCGCCCACCGCCATGTGCCGGCCATCGGCGGTGCGATAGATCTGGTAGCAGCCCTCGCGCCCGGACAGCAGATCGCCGCCACGGGGCGCCACCGAACCGGTGCGTGCGGTCGCAGACAGGGCCTGCACGTTGTGCGCCAGCACCCCCTCGGTCATGGCCACGTCGACGTGGCGGCCACGACCGGTGCGCTGGGCGTCGAACAGGGCGGCCAGGATGCCCATGGCGGGCACCACGGCACCGCCGAGGATGTCCGCCACCTGGAAATTGGGGATCACCGGGTCGGCCTCGCGGTCGCCGTTCTGGTCGGTGAAGCCGGCGTATGAGCAGTAGTTGAGGTCGTGACCTGCAAGTGGTGCATAGGGGCCGGTCTGGCCATACCCCGAGATGGCGCAGTAGACGATGGCGGGGTTCACCGCCCGCACAGCCTCGTAACCGATGCCGAGCCGGTCGACCACGCCGGGACGGAAACCCTCCACCACCACGTGCGCACTGCGTGCAAGATCCAGAAACGCCTCGACGCCCGCGGGCTGCTTCAGGTCCAGGCGCATGCCCAGCTTGTTGCGGTTGATGGCGAGGAACACCGGCGCGGTGTGGCCGTCGGGCATGCCCAGCGTGCGGGCGTAATCGCCGGCACCGGTGTCCTCGATCTTGATCACCTCCGCGCCGAGGTCTGCGAGGTGCAGGGTGCACATCGGCCCGGGCAGCAGGCGGGTGAGGTCCAGGACGCGGACACCGGAGAGCGGTTTGGAGGACATGGGCGCTGGCGTTGGTGAGTCGGGGAGGTCGGCGACGACGGACGTGCCGGGCGTCAGGCTGGTCTGGCCCACTGCGGCCACTTGCGGCGCACCAGTTCGCCGTCGGCGGCGTACATGTGGCAGGTGTCGATCAGGGCCGGCCGCCTGCCATCGTTTCCCGCCGGCTTGGCCCGCTCCCGCGCTCCGTACAGGGTCTGGTAGACGGTAGTGGCGACCGGTCCGAGCAGTTCCACCAGATGGGTGCATCCCTGCACGCCGCCGAGCAGTTCGCGCGTCTTCTGGGTGAAGCCGGGGCGGATGTGCAGTCCCTTGAGCACCTGGAAGTTGGGCGTGACGCCGGGGCACCCGTAGTACGGGCCTGCGTCGGTCACCACCTCGACCTCGTGGATCAGCAGGTCGAGGTCGACGGTCAGTCGGATCCACATGTCGTGCATGGGCTGGCCCGCCACCAGGGTCCCGCCCGGACGGTCCATGTTCGGCACGTCAAAGGGTTTGGTATCCGTCAGGTGTCCCTCGATGTCCCAGAGGCCGTCGTCGCGGTGATAGCCGCGGCATTCGACGGTGCGGGTGTGCTTGGGGTGGCGGGGAACTGGTGGGGAAAGCGGCATGGCGTGATGACCTCGGGGCACGGCGGCCCGGCGATGGGGAATCAGGTTGAGGCGCTGGCGCGGCGGCCTGGCAGCTGCCGCAGCACCGCCCGTTTCTGGTCGGGGGAGAAAGCGGACCAGCGGGCGATTTCGTCCAGGGTGCGGCTGCAGCCACGACACAGGCCGGAGGCGCTGTCCATGACGCACACGTTGACGCAGGGGGAAGGGACGTCGGTCACGGTGGCCCACGGGCTCGGCATGTTCGTCATGCGCAGGCGGCCTCGCGACTGCGGCGCGCGGAGATGGCGCGTCCGGCCCGCGAAGCGTTCGGACGCCCGACGGCATCGCAGATGAACCGGCCGGCCTCGACCACGGCGTCCAGATCGACACCGGTGTCCATGCCCATGCCGTGCAGCATGTAGAGCACGTCCTCGGTGGCCACGTTGCCCGTGGCGCCCGGCGCGTAAGGGCAGCCTCCCAGACCGGAGACGGAGCAGTCGAAGGTCGCCACGCCGAGCTCCAGCGACGCCAGGATGTTGGCCAGAGCCTGCCCGTAGGTATCGTGGTAATGCCCCCCCAGCCTGTCCACCGGGACGTGCCGGGCCACCGCCTCGATCATGCGCTGCGTCCTCAGCGGTGTGCCGACACCGATGGTGTCGCCGAGGGAGACCTCGTAGCAGCCCATCTCGTGCAGCCGCCGCGACACGTGGGCCACCGCCTCCGGCGCGACCTCGCCCTCGTAGGGGCAGCCCAGCACCACCGACACGTAACCGCGCACCCGCAGCCCCGCGGCAAGCGCCTGCTCGCACACCGGGGCGAAGCGGTCCAGCGACTCGTCGATCCCGCAGTTGATGTTGCGACGGGAAAAGGACTCCGAGGCAGCCCCGAATACCGCCACCTCGCGGGCGCCAGCGGCCAGCGCCCCCTCCAGCCCCTTGAGGTTGGGCACAAGCACCGGATAGTCCACACCGGGCTTGCGACGCAGCCTCGCCATGACCTCCGCCGCATCCGCCATCTGCGGCACCCAGCGGGGCGACACGAAGCTGGTCGCCTCCACAGCCGGCAGGCCGGCGTCGGCCAGGCGCTCGATCAGCGCCACCTTCACATCGGCCGGGACCATCACCGGCTCGTTCTGCAGTCCGTCGCGCGGGCCGACTTCCACCAGTCGCACGCGTGCGGGCATCTTCATCGTCGTCACGTCACTTCCCGAAAGGACGCGCCGCGGCTGGCCCCGGCGCGGTTGCCACTCATTGCGTCCCGACCTCGAACTCCAGAAGGGTCACGCCCTCCTGCACCTGGTCACCGCGGACGAAGAAAACCTCCTTCACCACCCCGTCCGCCGGCGCGGCGACGGTGTGCTCCATCTTCATGGCCTCGATGAGCATCAGGGCCGCTCCCTTCTCCACCCGATCGCCAGCCCGAACCAGGACCTCGATGACGGAACCCGGCATGGGCGAGACCAGCGAGCCGGCGTCGCCGACAGCCTCGGCCGCCTCCGGGGCCTCCAGCCGCAGGGTGTGGCTGCGACCATCGCGAAACACGGTGAGTTCGTCGCCGCGCCGGATCACCTGCGCCATCACCCGCGCACCGCCCAGGTCGGCGGTCACGCGACCTTCGGCGTCCATCGTCGCCACCGCCGTGATTCGCCCGCCAGGCAGTTCGAGCTCGTGACCACCGCGACGGAAGTGGACGGTGACGGAAACCCTGCCACCGCCGTCCAGGAAATCCACGACGTGGAAGTTGTCCTGGTTCAGGCGCCAGCCGCCACCGTCGTGCCATGGCGAGTGCGGGTCCGTGCTGGAACGGGCGCGCTCCCGGGCCTCACGGGTGGCGCGCAGCAGTTCCACCAGCGCCGCCAGCGCCAGCGTGGTGTCGTCGGCCGGCTGCGGCTCCGGGATGAGCTCGGCGGCGTGCCGCTCGATCAGCCCGGTGTCCAGCAAAGAGGGGTCGCGGTGCGCCTCGGCGAAAGCACGGTGCGACACCACCGCCGACAGGAACTGGAGGTTGTTGGCGAGGCCGGCCACCTGGTAGTCGGCCAGGGCCTGCCGCATCCGGCGCAGCGCGGCGTCACGGTCGGTGTCCCAGCAGATCAGCTTGGCGATCATCGGGTCGTAGTGGACGCCGATCTCGTCGCCCTCGCGCACGCCGGTGTCGACCCGCACATGGGCCGAGGTGACGGGCTCGCGCAGATGTTCCAGCCGCCCCACCGCCGGCAGGAAGCCGCGCGCCGGGTCCTCTGCGTAGACACGCGCCTCGATGGCGTGACCGCGAATGGCGAGCTGCTCCTGGGCCAGAGGGAGGGGCTCGCCGGCGGCCACCCGCAACTGCCACTCCACCAGGTCCAGCCCGGTGATCATCTCGGTCACCGGGTGTTCGACCTGCAGCCGGGTGTTCATTTCCATGAAATAGAACTGGCCCGAGGCATCAACGATGAATTCGACCGTGCCCGCACCCACGTAATCGACGGCGCGGGCCGCGGCCACCGCGGCCGAACCCATCTGCCGCCGTCGCTGCGCCTGCATGCCTGGCGCAGGCGCCTCCTCGAGCACCTTCTGGTGACGACGCTGCACCGAGCAGTCGCGCTCGAACAGGTGCACGCAGTTGCCGTGGGTGTCGGCGAACACCTGGAGCTCCACGTGCCGCGGCCGCTCGAGGTATTTCTCGATCAGCAGCCGGTCGTCGCCGAACGACGACGCGGCCTCGCGCTTCGCAGAGGCGATGGCGGCCGGCAGCTCGGCGGCTGCGCGCACGATGCGCATGCCCTTGCCACCACCGCCGGCGGAGGCCTTGATGAGCACCGGATAGCCGATGCGCTCCGCCTCGGCAGCCAGCAGCACTGCGTCCTGCGCCTCGCCGTGATAGCCGGGCACCAGGGGCACGCCGGCGGTCTCCATCAAGGCCTTTGAGTTGCTCTTGGAGCCCATGGCACGGATGGCTGCGGGAGGCGGGCCGATGAACACCAGCCCGGCATCGGCGCAGGCCTGGGCGAAGGCTTCGTTCTCGGACAGGAAGCCGTAGCCCGGGTGCACCGCCCGGGCGCCGGTAAGTGCCGCGACCTCCAGGATGCGGTCGATGCGCAGATAGCTTTCGCGCGCAGGCGCCGGACCGATCAGATGGGCCTCGTCGCAACTCGCGACATGCAGCGCACCGGCATCGGCCTCCGAGTACACGGCGACGGTGCGGATGCCCAGGCGTCGGGCGGTCCGGGCGACCCGGCAGGCGATCTCGCCCCGGTTGGCAATCAGGATCTTGTCGAACATGGTCTCGGCTCCCGCCGGTTCAGGAGCCGCCGGCCATCCAGGCCGGAGCACGCTTGTCGAGGAAGGCACCGATGCCCTCGCGCCCCTCCGCCGAAGCGCGGGCGCGGGCGATGCGTGCCGCCGTGTCGTCGGTGACCGCGGTGTCGATGGGACGGTCGGCCACCGCCTGGATCAGGTCCTTGGCGGCGGCCTGCGCATGGGGCCCGCCCTTGAGCAGCTCACCCACCAGGGACGCCACTGCGCCATCGAGGTCCCCGGCAGCCGTGACCGCCGTCACCAGGCCGAGGCGCAGCGCCTCGCGCGCATCGAAGCGCTCGGCGGTGAGGAAATAACGACGCGCGGAACGCGCGCCCATCGCCTGGATCACGTACGGGCTGATGACCGCGGGGATGAGCCCGAGACGCACCTCGGACAGACAGAACAGCGCTGCCTCCGAGGCCACCGCCATGTCGCAGCAGGCCACCAGTCCGACCCCGCCACCGAAAGCCGAGCCGTGCACCCGGGCGATGGTGGGCTTGCGCATCCGATCCAGGGCGCGCATCAGTCCGGCCAGATGCCTGGCATCGTGCAGGTTCTCGGCCTCCGAGTACTGCGACATGCGCTTCATCCAGTTGAGGTCGGCGCCGGCCGAGAAGCTGCGGCCGTGCCCGCCGAGCACCACCACCCGAACCGCAGGGTCCTCATCCATTTGGCCCAGCGTGTCGGTGAGCTGCGCAATCAGGGCTTCGTCAAAGGCGTTGTGCACTTCGGGCCGGTTCATCATGAGGGTGGCCACGCCGTCACTGCTCACCCCGAGTTCCACGATTGCGTCATTCATCCGCCCGAGCCCTCGCGCGCAGGTCATCCTTGAGTTTTCCGGGAAGCCGGTTCCAGTGCAGGTCCATGAGCGCCCCCTGCAGGGCGTAGAGCACCACCGGAGTCACGTTGTAGCCGTGCTTGCGCATCAGCCTGAAGGCGGCGACCGCGCCCAGGTCCTGCAGGTCCTTGCGCGTGGCGATACCCACCGCCGCCAGCCACTTGGCCGACTGCGGACCGATGTTCTTGAGCGACGCCACCGCCGCTTCCGGCGCGATGGCACCCTCCCTGGGAGGACTGGGGCTGGCCATGTCGGGCTCTCCGGTCACATGCGGAACACGCCGAAGCGCGTGTCCTCGACCGGCGCATTGAGCGCGGCCGACAGACCCAGCCCTAGCACCATGCGGGTGTCGGCCGGATCGATGACGCCGTCGTCCCAAAGGCGGGCGCTGGCGTAGTAAGGGTGACCCTGATGCTCGTACTGCTCGCGGATCGGGGCCTTGAACGCCTCCTCGTCCTCGCGCGGCCAGTTGCCGCCGCGGGCCTCGATGCCGTCGCGGCGCACCTGAGCGAGCACGCTTGCCGCCTGCTCCCCGCCCATGACGGAGATCCGGGCGTTGGGCCACATCCAGAGGAAGCGCGGACTGTAGGCGCGGCCGCACATGCCGTAGTTGCCAGCCCCGAAGCTGCCCCCGAGTATGACCGTGAACTTGGGCACCCGCGCCGTTGCCACCGCGGTGACCAGCTTCGCGCCGTCCTTGGCGATGCCGCCGGACTCGTACTTGCGCCCCACCATGAAGCCGGTGATGTTCTGCAGGAACACCAGCGGCACGCCGCGCTGCGCACAGAGTTCGATGAAGTGCGCGCCCTTGAGCGACGACTCCGAGAACAGGATGCCGTTGTTGGCCACGATGCCCACCGGATAGCCGTGCAGGCGGGCAAAACCGCACACCAGGGTGGTGCCGTAGTTCTGCTTGAACTCGTCGAGTACGCTGCCATCGACCACGCGGGCGATGATCTCGCGCACGTCGAAGGGCTTGCGGGTATCGGTGGGAACGACGCCATGCAGCTCGTCGGTGGCGTACAGCGGCGCCTCCGGTGGCCGCAGGTCGAGCCCGACGCGCTTGACGCCGTTCAGGCTACCCACGATGCGCCGCGCGATGCGCAGTGCGTGGCGGTCGTTCAGGGCGTAGTGGTCGGCCACGCCGGAGACACGGGTATGGACGTCGGCGCCGCCGAGTTCCTCGGCCGACACCACCTCGCCCGTGGCGGCCTTCACCAGCGGCGGCCCGCCCAGGAAGATGGTGCCCTGATTGCGCACGATGATGCTCTCGTCCGACATGGCGGGCACGTAGGCGCCACCGGCGGTGCAGGAGCCCATCACCACCGCGATCTGCGCGATGCCCGCGGCGGACATGTTGGCCTGGTTGAAGAAGATGCGCCCGAAGTGATCCCGATCGGGGAAGACGTCGTCCTGGTTGGGCAGGTTGGCACCACCGGAATCGACCAGATAGAGGCAGGGCAGACGGTTCTGCTGCGCGATCTCCTGCGCCCGCAGGTGCTTCTTGACCGTCACGGGGTAATAGGTGCCGCCCTTGACCGTGGCGTCATTGGCCACGATCACGCACTCCCGGCCGGCGACCCGGCCGATGCCCGTGATGATTCCGCCACCCGGACACTCGCCACCGTACATGTCCCAGGCGGCCAGTTGCGACAGCTCCAGGAAGGGAGAGCCCGGATCGAGCAGCTGCCGCACCCGCTCGCGGGGGAGGAGCTTGCCGCGGGCGACGTGCTTGTCTCGCGCCGCCTGCCCGCCCCCAGCGGACACCTGCGCGACCCTGGCCCGCAGGTCGGTGACCAGCGAGCTCATGGCGTCGGCGTTGCGCCGGAACTCGTCGGAACGCGGATTGATGCGGGACTGGATGGCAGTCATGGCAGGCGTCCTCCGTGTCTCAGCCGTGCGGGTGCGCGGCGCGCTGTGCCACCGGACCGCCGGTGGCCTTCCAGCCATTGAACCCGCCGTCGATGTGACAGACCGGTTCAAGCCCCATGTCCTGCACCGCCGCCGTAGCCAGGGCGGAGCGCCATCCCGAGGCGCAGTAGAAGACGAAGCGCCGTCCCGACCCGAACACCTCCTTGAAGTACGGACTGGCCGGATCGACCCAGAACTCGAGCATGCCGCGCGGCGCGTGGAAGGCGCCGGGGATCATCCCGTCACGCTCCAGCTCGCGCACATCACGCAGGTCAACAAACTGCACGCCGGGATCGTCGAGCAGGGCCTTGGCGGCCTCGGCGGACAGGGTCTCGATACGCGTGCGCGCCTCCTCGACCAGCGCCTTGCATCCCTTAGTGATCGGCATTGCAGTGTGCTCCGTTTCATGCTGCGGCGGTCGGCTGGCGTGCGTCCCGGTCAACAGCGGGTTTCCATGTGATCCAGGCGGGCGGGGATCGACACGCATCGGCCGGACACTTGCCCTCGTACCCCTCACGCCTGCGCCTCCGTGATCCAGCGCGGACCTTCCGGCGCCCGGTAGGCACGCAGGGCAGGCACCAGCGCCTCGGGCGTCGCCACAGCGCCAACGATGGCGCGGTGAGCCGGACTGACGAATCCCTCCGCGGCGGCGTGGTCCATCGCCTGGAGCAGCGGACCGAAGTAGCCGTGCAGGTCGACCAGCACGCAGGGCTTGCGGTGCATGCCCAGCTGCGACCAGGTCACCACTTCGAAGAATTCCTCGAAGGTGCCGAAGCCGCCGGGCAGCATCACGAAGGCGTCGGCGAGATCGGCCATCATCTGCTTGCGCTGGTGCATGGTCTGCACCACGTGCATGGTGCTGAGACCGGGGTGGGCGCGCTCGAGCCGCATGATGGCCGAGGGGATCACGCCGGTGACCCGCCCGCCGGCCTCCAGCGCACCGTCCGCGACCGCCCGCATCATGCCGCCGCCGCCCCCGCCGTAGATCAGTTCCAGGCCCGCGGCCGCGAGCGTGGCCCCGACGCGGCGGGCCGCCTCGACGTGGCGCGGATCACGACCCGGGCTCGAGCCGCAGAAGACGCAGACGCTGCGCAGGACGCGCGGGATGTCCGGGCTGCTTTCCATTCAGAACCCGCCGGTCTCCAGCCAGCGCTCGACCTGATCGAGCCGGTCGCCGCCCCAGAAGGGCTCGTCGTCCACGAAGATGAAGGGCGAGCCGAACACGCCACGCGCGATGGCCGCCTCGGTCTCGGCCTTCAGCCGCGCCTTCACCACCGGATCCTCCAGCGCCGCCGCGACCGCGGCCGCGTCGTGCCCGAGCGAGGCGGCAACCGCCACGGTGTCCGAGGGATTGGAGATGTTCACGTCGTCCACGAAGTAGGCGCGGTACAGCGCCGCGGCCAGCTGGCGCGCCGCCTGCGGATCACGGTCCGACAACCAGTAGAAGGCCCGGGCCGGCGCCTGGGACGAAATCGGGAACACCGTCGGCAGGCGGAAGGGGACGCCATGAAAACGCGCGCTGCGCAGCACGTCGCGCGCCGAGTACTCACCCTTCATCGGCACCGTGGGCAGCGGCGGCAGGCCGGTGATCTTGAAGGTGGCGCCGAGCAGGAAAGGCTTCCAGAGCACCTCGCGCCCGTGGCGCGCGGCGATTGCGTCGATCCTGTGGCTGGCGATGTAGCCGTAGGTGGAGGAAAAGTCGAAATGGAAGACGATCGGGTTGGCCATGGGAGTCGTTCCTCAGGAGTCGGAAGGCAGCTTCACGCCGTTGAGGCTGGCCTGTGCCTGCACCAGCGCCGGGAGCATGTGGTCGGGTCCGCCGAACCCCAGTGCCAGGGCCTGGGTGAGGCTCTGGTGCACGGCGGCGGTGACCACGCCGGCCACCTGCGCCTGGCTGGTCTCGCCGACGAAATAGCGGATGTCCTTGGCGGCATTGCGCAGCGCGAACTTCATGCGGTCGAATTCGCCCGCCACCGCGCCGCCGGCGACCATCTGGAACATGTTCGAATTCACCGGCCCGACGCTCACCAGCCTCACCAGCTGGGCCGGATCGAGGCCGAGCTTGACGCAGGACACGAGGGCCTCGGCGTACAGCGCGACACTGCCCACCGCGAGGAAGTTGTTCACCAGCTTCAGCGTATGGCCCGCGCCGACGTCGCCGACATGGAACACGTTCTCGCAGAAGGCTTTCAGGATCGGCTCGAGTTCGGCGAAAGTGGCCGCATCGGCACCTGTGAGGGTGTTGAGCCGACCCTGCTCGGCCTCGGCCGGGGTGCGCGTCAGCGGCGAGTCGACGAAGCGCACGCCCCGCGCCGCGAAAGCCGCGGCCAGCCTGACGGTGGAACCCGGCTGGCTGGTCGAGGTGTCGACCACGATCTGTCCTCCGCGCGCGTGGGCGAGGATGCCGTCAGGCCGCAGCGCGAGGTCCTCGACCTCAGGCGTCCCGGTGACGCAGAGGAACACCACGTCGGCCCCGTTCACAAGTTCGGCGACGTCGGCCGCCTCGCGAGCGCCGCGTGCCGCCAGGTCCTCGACCGGCGCGCGGTTGCGGTGTCCGAGCACCGACACCGGCCAGCCCTTCTCCAGCAGGTTCTTCGCCATCCCGTGGCCCATCAGGCCGACGCCGATGAATCCGATGCGCTTGCGTGTCACGTCGTCCCCAGGCGGCTTGGTGACTGAAAGGGCGATGCGCCGGATCGGTCCGTCCGCGCGCTCATGCGAGCTCGATCGCCAGGGCCGTGGCCTCGCCGCCGCCGATGCACAGCCTGGCGACGCCGCGCTTCAGGCCGCGCCGGCGCAGCGCCCCGATCAGGGTGACGACGATGCGGGCGCCCGAGGCGCCGATGGGGTGCCCGAGCGCACACGCGCCGCCGTGCACGTTGACCTTGTCGTGCGGCAGCTCCAGCTCGCGCATCGCCGCCATGGCGACCACCGCGAAGGCCTCGTTGATCTCGTAGAGATCCACCGATTCGGCCGACCAGCCAGTGCGGCGCAGCAGCTTCGACATGGCCCCCACCGGCGCCGTCGTGAACCAGCTTGGCTCCTGGGCGTGTGTGCTGTGGCCGACGATGGTCGCGAGCGGACGCAGGCCGCGTCGCGCGGCTTCCGAGGCCCGCATCATCAGCACTGCCGCCGCACCGTCGGAGATGGAGCTGGAGTTTGCCGCCGTGACCGTGCCGTCCTTGCGGAACGCCGGCTTGAGCTGGGGGATCTTCTCGAGGTTGGCCTTGGCCGGCTGCTCGTCCTGATCCACCACGCGCTCGCCCTTCCCCGAGCGCACCGTCACCGGCGCGATCTCCCAGGCGAAGCCGCCATCGCTGCCGGCCAGCCGTGCCCGCTCCAGGGAAGCGATGGCGAACGCATCCTGCGCCTCCCGGGTGAAATCGAACTTCTGCGCGCAGTCCTCGGCAAAGGTACCCATCAGCCGGCCGCGGTCGTAGGCGTCCTCCAGGCCGTCCAGAAACAGGTGGTCCAGCACCTGCTGGTGGCCCATGCGATAGCCGGCGCGCGCCTTGGGCAGCAGGTAGGGCGCATTGGACATGCTCTCCATGCCACCGGCGACCATGACGTCGTTGCTGCCGGCCAGCAGCAGGTCGTGGACGAACATGATGGCCTTCATGCCGGAGCCGCACATCTTGTTCACCGTGGTACATCCGGCGGACAGCGGCAGGCCCGCGCCCAGGCTCGCCTGGCGGGCCGGCGCCTGTCCCTGACCGGCGGACAGCACGCACCCCATCACCACCTCCTCGACGTCCGCGGCGGGTACGCCGGAACGCTCGACCGCGGCCCGTATGGCCACAGCTCCGAGTTCGGCGGCGGCGAGATCCTTGAAGTCTCCCTGCATGCCGCCCATCGGCGTGCGGGCGGCGGAAACTATGACTACCGGGTCGGTCATGATGCGCACTCCTGAAGAAACGCGCCGGCGCTGGGCCGGCGGGAAATGATTCTCTCATGGGCACCGCGACGGACCGGGTGCGGGCGCAGGGCGGGGGCCACGGGCTTCACGCCCCCCCGCCCGCGGGAAAGCGGGCGGCAAAGCGTGCCGCCGCGGGGTACGGATAGACGTCCTCGATGAAGCCCTCCTCGATGCGCTGCTTGGTCTGGTTCCAGAACCCCACGTCGAGCAGATCCTCGTGGTGCTCCAGGAAGGCCTGGCGCACCACCTTGCCGGACAGCAGGAAAGGGGCGAACTCCTCGGGGAAGATGTCGTTCTGGCCGACCGGGTACCAGGGCTCCGCGGCCATCTCGTCCTCCGGCGTGCGAGGCGGCGGGATGCGCCGGAAGTTGCACTCGGTCATGTAGACGATCTCGTCGTAGTCGTAGAACACCACCCGCCCGCCGCGGGTCACACCGAAGTTCTTGAACAGCATGTCGCCGGGGAAGATGTTGACCGAGCACAGCTCCTTGATCGCATTGCCGTAGTCCACCACCGCCGCCCGGGCCTGGTCCTCAGCGGCCTCGTCGAGGAAGAGGTTGAGCGGCTGCATGCGACGTTCGATGTACAGGTGCTTCACGACGATGGTGTCGTCGCCCTCCTCGACCAGGGAGGGTGCCTCGCGCCGCAGCTCGTCGAGCAGGGCGTCGGTGAAGCGCGATCGCGGGAAGGCCACGTCGGCATACTCGAGCGTATCCGCCATGCGGCCGATGCGGTCGTGGCGCTTCACCAGCATGTACTTTTCCTTGACGATCTCGTGCGTCACCTCCTTGGTGGGCGAGATGCGGTCGCGGATGACCTTGAACACGTAGGGATACGACGGCAGCGTGAACACGATCATCACCAGACCGCGGATGCCGGGCGCCAGGATGAAGTCGTCGCTGGAGTGCTTCAGGTGATGGAGGAAGTCACGGAAGAACAGCGTCTTGCCGTGCTTCTGCAGGCCCAGCGAGGTGTAGAGCTCGGCCTTGGGCTTGCGCGGCAGCATGTGGGCAAGGAAATCCACATACGCCGAGGGCACCTCCATGTCGACCATGAAGTACGCGCGGCTGAAGGCGAACAGCGGGGCGATCTGTGACGGCCCGAGCAGCAGCGCGTCGAGCATCAGCCCGCCCGACCCGTCGTGAACGATGGGAATGGCGAAGGGGAGCTCGATCTCGCCGTTGACCAGCACGCCGATGAGGTAGCAGCGCTTGTTGCGGAAGAACAGCGAGGACAGCACACGGATCTGGTGGTTGGCCTCGACCCGGAAGGGGCGTCCGAGCGCGGTGCGCGCCACCTTCAGGACGCAGGCGAGATCCCGGTTCGCTTGGCAGAACGGCAGCGTGAGCCCGGTGTCGGCGAGGATGCGTCGCAGCACCGCCCTGAGGCCATCCTTGCCCGGGTAGTAGCTGCGGTAGGACGGGGTGTCGGCGTCGAGGTGTTCGGTGGACACCGCCGGCCTGACGAAGATGTAGTCGTTGTGGTAGTAAGCCCGGTGCAGCAGCTTGCAGCTCACCGAGTTGAAGAAGGTCTCGGCGAGTTCGGGCTGCATGTGGTCGGTGAGCAGACCGACATAGTGGAGCTTGATGTGTGTCCAGAGGGCCTCGGGCAGGTGCTCTGCGTCGAACTCCCGGATCAGCCGCTCCGCCGACTCCATGACGCGCTGGTCGTAGAAGGCGATGCGTTCGGCGTGGGCGCGATGCACCGCCGGCCAGTCCGCCGACTCGAAGCGCACCCGCGCGTCGCGCGAGATCTCGCGGAAGATGCGGTAGTGACGATCGAAACCCTCGAGCAGGGCGAGGGCGATCCGCGCAGCCTGGCCGGGCGGATCGCTGACGGTGTCCTCGGCGTTCATGGGTCCGTCGTCGGCGCGGGGAGGCGGGTCAGACGGTGTCGGCGAACAGTTCGCGGCCGATCAGCCAGCGGCGGATCTCCGAGGTGCCGGCGCCGATCTCGTAGAGCTTGGCGTCGCGCCACAGGCGCCCGGTCGGATAGTCGTTGATGTAGCCGTTGCCCCCCAGGCATTGAATGGCCTCGCCCGCCATCCAGGTTGCCTTCTCGGCGGAGTACAGGATGGCACCGGCTGCGTCCTTGCGCAGCGCCCGTACCGCCTCGGGGTGGTGAGCGTGGTCGCAGGCCCGTCCCACCGCATACGCGTAGGCGCGGCAGGCCATCATGGTCGAATACATGTCCGCCAGCTTGCCCTGCATCAGCTGGAACTCGCCGATCGCCTGGCCGAACTGGCTGCGCTCGTGCAGGTAGGGCAGGACCACGTCCATGCAGGCCGCCATGATGCCCAGCGGCCCGCCGGACAGCACGGCGCGCTCGAAGTCGAGGCCGCTCATCAGCACGTTCACGCCGCGGCCGACCTCGCCCAGCACGTTCTCCTCGGGCACCTCGCAGTCCTGGAACACGAGTTCACAGGTGTTGGAGCCGCGCATGCCGAGCTTGTCCAGCTTCTGGGCGGTGGAGAAGCCCTTGAATCCCTTCTCGATCAGGAAGGCGGTGATGCCGCGCGGCCCGGCGGCGGGGTCGGTCTTGGCATAGACCACCAGCACGTCGGCGTCCGGACCGTTGGTGATCCACATCTTGTTGCCGTTGAGGACATAACGGTCGCCGCGCCGGTCGGCTCGGAGCCGCATGGAGACGACGTCGGACCCAGCCCCGGGTTCGCTCATGGCGAGGGCACCGACACTGCTGCCGTCCACCAGTCCGGGAAGGTAACGGGCGCGCTGCGCATCGTTGCCGTTGCGGCGGATCTGGTTCACACAGAGGTTGGAGTGTGCCCCGTAGGACAGTCCGACCGAGGCGCTGGCGCGGCTGATCTCCTCCATGGCGACGATGTGGGCCAGGTAGCCCATGGCGGTGCCGCCGTACTCCTCCCCAACGGTGATGCCGAGCAGGCCGAGGTCGCCCATGCGGCGCCAGAGGTCCATGGGAAACTGGTTGCTGCTGTCGATCTCCGCCGCCCGGGGCGCGATCTCGGCGGCGGCGAAGTCCTGCACGCTGGAGCGCAGCATCTCCAGGGTCTCGCCGAGCCCGAAGTCGAGGCTGGGAAAGCGCTGCAGTGACACGGGGGAGGCACGATCCATGGAGCTCTCCTGAAGCAGGGGACACGGAAATGGGACCACGAAATCTATCTGCCGTTGACGTCAACGTCAATCAGAGCGCACCGTGCCCCGCGTGCGTGCCCCACCACGCGGCGCCGGGGCGCCCTGATCGAGCAGGCGCTTGCACTGGCTCTCGAAGGCGCGGATCTCGGACAGCGTCGCCTCGATGTCCTCGCGCTGCTGCTCCAGCGCCTCGCGGCGCTTGCGCAGGGTCACGAGGAACTGCGCCAGCTGCTCGCTCTCGTCATGGGCGGCATCGTAGATGTCCAGCAGTTCCCGGATCTCGGTCAGCGGCAGACCGAGGCGCTTGCCGCGCAGGGTGAGCTTGAGACGTACCAGGTCGCGCTTGTCGTAGACGCGGTTTCGGCCCCGCCGGGCAGGGGCGAGCAGGCCGTGGTCCTCGTAGAAGCGGATGGTGCGGGTCGTGATTCCGAACTCGCGCGCAAGATCGGTGATCGTGAAAGTGGTCTTGGAGACGTCGCTGGTCCCGGTTCGTGTCATGTTTTGTGCGCTGCAACAATCGGCTATCATGCGAGTATAGGTAAAGAAACGCGCCGCGGCCGCGGTGTTCCCGAAAGGATTCTTTTTCCATGTCGCAAACCTCCCCCGGGCAGCCCGCCGCGCCGGCCGCCTCCGACGACTTGTCCTTCCCCCACCCCGTCGTGCCCGAGCCCGGACAGTGGCTGGAAATTCACCCGGACGTGCGCTGGATCCGCATGCCCCTGCCCTTCGCGCTGAATCACATCAACCTGTGGCTGCTCCGCGGTCCCCGGGGCTGGACCATCGTCGACACCGGCTACAACAGCAGCGCCACCCGCCAGGCGTGGGAACAACTGCTGCCGCATCACCCGGAACTCGAGCAGGTGCTGGTCACCCACTACCACCCCGACCACCTTGGCCAGGCCGGCTGGTTCTCCCGCGAATTCGGGCTTCCGATACTCATGAGCGAAGCCGAGTACCTCTCCGGCCACGCCGCCTACGAGGGAACATCGGGGTTCGGACCCGACGGGCTGGCCGCCCTCTACCGCTGCCACGGCCTGGACGAGGAACGCATCGCCGCCGTCACCGCGCGCCCCACCGGCTTCCGCAACGCCATCACGCCGCCGCCCACCGCATTCCGCCGCATCCGCCACGGCGACGTGCTGCGCCTGGGCCATCACGAATGGCGGGTCATGGTGGGCCACGGCCATGCACCCGAGCACGTCTCGTTGTATTGCGAGACCCTGGGGCTGCTGATCTCCGGCGACATGCTGCTGCCCAAGATCAGCACCAACACCAGCGTCCCCTCGACGCAACCGGAGACCGATCCGGTCGGGCAGTTCCTGTCGTCCATCCGCGAGTACCTGGCCCTCCCGGCCGATACCCTCGTGCTCCCATCCCACGGCCTGCCGTTCCGCGGCATCGCGTCGCGCGTGCAGGCGCTCGAGAACCACCACCGCGACCGGCTCGACGAAGTGATGGGCGCCTGCGCCGAGCCCAGGACGGCGGCAGACATCATGCCGGTGCTGTTCCGCCGCGAGCTCGACATCCACCAGCTGTTCTTCGCCATGGGCGAGGCCATCGCGCATCTCAATCACCTGTTCCAGCAGGGCCGCGTCACCCGCACCACCGGACCCGATGGCGTGCATCGTTTCCAGGCATCCCCCACCTGACCGCAGGAGGACTCCCATGGCTGAGCCGCAACCCGCGAAGGCGATCGACCCCCAGGAACTGCAGCAGGCCTTGGCGCGCATCGCCGAGCGCTCGGCGACCGTGGCGGCAAAGTTCCTCGAGAGCCAGCCCCACGTGGACATGGCCCGCAACATCGGTGACCTGGGCATCGACAAGGCCTTCGCCGACCTCGGTGCCCGGCTGCTGTCCGACCCGGCGCGGCTGGCCCAGCTGCAGATGCGCGCCTGGGAAGACTTCCTCAAGCTGTGGACCGCCACGCTCACCCGGGTCCAGGGCGGGACGGCGCCCGCCGTGAAGGAACCCGCCCGCGGCGACAACCGCTTCCGCAGCGAGCTGTGGCAGAACAACTTCGTGTTCGACTATATCAAGCAGTCCTACCTGATCGCCGCCGAGCACATCCAGCGTGTTGTGGCCGACACCGCAGGGCTCGACGAAGCCAGTGCCCGCAAGGTGAAGTTCTTCACCCGGCAATACATCGACGCCCTGTCGCCGACCAATTTCGCCCTCACCAACCCGGACGTGCTGAAGGCCACCGCCGACTCGGGCGGCCGCAACCTGCTCAACGGGCTGAACAACCTGCTCACCGACCTCGAACGCGGGCGCGGCAAGCTGTCCATCCGCATGACCGACTACGACGCCTTCCGTCTCGGCGACAACGTCGCCGCCTCACCGGGCAAGGTGGTGTTCCAGAACGACCTCATGCAGCTGCTGCAGTACACGCCCACCACCGCCGAGGTGCATCGGGCACCCCTGGTGATCTGCCCGCCGTGGATCAACAAGTACTACATCCTCGACCTGCGGCCGAGCAATTCCTTCATCAGGTGGGCGGTGGACCAGGGCCACACGGTATTCGTCATCTCCTGGGTCAACCCGGACGAGACCCTGACCCACAAGACCTTTGACGATTACCTCTTCGAAGGCCCGCTCGCAGCGATGGAGGCGGCACGCCAGGCCACCGGCGAGGCCTCGGTGAACCTCATCGGCTACTGCCTCGGCGGCACGTTGACGGCCTGCCTGATGGCGTGGCTGGAAGCCCGCGGCCAGGCCGACAGGGTGAAGAGCGTGACCTACTTCACGACCATGATCGACTTCACCGACCCCGGCGAACTCGGTGTGTTCGTCGACGAGCCCACGGTGGATCGCCTGGAGAAGCGCATGGCCGCCCGCGGCTACCTCGAGGGCGAGGAGATGGCCGGCACCTTCAACCTGCTGCGCGACAACGACCTGATATGGTCATTCGTGGTCAACAACTACCTCATGGGCAAGGAGCCCTTCCCGTTCGACCTGCTGTACTGGAACTCCGACGCCACGCGCATGCCGGCGAAGATGCACACCTTCTACCTGCGCAACATGTACATCCGCAACCTGCTGACGCGACATGGCGAGCTGCAGGTGGGCGGGGAGCCGATGGACCTCGCGACCGTGACCACGCCGACCTACTTCATCTCGACGATGGAGGATCACATCGCGCCATGGCGCTCCACCTACGCCGGGGCGCGCCTGTTCTCCGGCCCCGTGCGCTTCGTGCTCGGCGGCTCTGGACACATCGCGGGTATCGTCAACCCGCCGGCGGCCAACAAGTACTGCTTCTGGACCAACGAGGCGATGCCGGAGGCGGCGGCGGACTGGCTCACGAGCGCCGACCGGCACGAGGGGTCCTGGTGGAACGACTGGAACACCTGGATCTCGGCCTTCTCCGGCGGCAAGGTGCCCGCGAGGACGCCTGGCGACCGCGCCCTGCGCGTGATAGAGGACGCCCCGGGCGCGTTCGCGAAGGTGCGGCTGGACGGCGCCGGCAAGGCGGCGACAGAGGGCGCGCGGAACACCACCCCGCCGGCAGCGACCCCTGCCCCGGCGCCGACATCCGTCGCATCATCGACGATGCCGGCGGATGACGCACCCGCGCCCCGAAAGACAGCGGCAGCCGCGCGGACAGCGCCGTCGGACGCGGTGTCGACCGCCCCAGCCGCACCCGCCGGGTCCGCGGCAGACAAGCCGACCGCCCGACGCAGTGCCAGGCGCAAGCCCGCGGCGACGGTCTCTGCGCCGGCGCCCGCCCGTGCACCGAGCGGCGGCGGGACGACGACGGCAGCCCGCGTCACGCCCCCGAGCCCGGCGACCACGCCGCGCGTCCCGGCACGCCCGAAAGCCGGTGCGACCGGGTCGGTCGCCAAGGCCGCACCAGCCCCCGCCAGACCCAAGCCCGCACCGCAAGCCGCCAGCGGCGCCACCGCTGCGATCACGCGCAAGCCTCGAGCCGCGGGCGCCGCCGCGGCGACGGCGCCCGCAACGACGGGATCGACCGCCGGGACGAAACCCGTTACCGCCCGGCCTGCCACGACCAGGACCCCGCCGGCTGCATCACCGACCATCGGCAAATCGGCCGTGAAACCAGTCAGCGCGCCTGGCAGAACGCGGTCGAAACCCGCCGCTGCGCCGGGCAGGAGCCCTGCGCCCTCCGCCACCCCGCCCTCCGGCGCCGCAGGCATGATCAGCGAGCTGTTCCGACAGCAGGGCAAGCCGGGTAGCCCGCGCCCCGGCCAGACGCCCCTGGCGCCCACGCCTGTCCCGGCGAAAGGCAAAGCCAAGACCAAGGCCGGCAAGGCGAAGCGCAAGTGACCCGCGGCCGGCGGGTGGAGCGCTGACGTCGTCTGCATCCGGCCCAGGGGTAGCCCGGCATCGATGATCGACCCGAGGCTGATCGCGCTTTGCCTGGGCAATGTGGTCGTCGGTACGGGCACCATGGTCGTGCCGGGCACTCTGCCTGCCCTGACCCGGGGGTTGGGGATCGACCTCCCCGCCGGCGGGCGGCTGATCGCCGCCTTCGCGGCAACAGTGTGCGTCATGACGCCGCTTCTCGCCGCGTGGCTGAGCCGGATGGACCGCCGGGTCCTGCTCACTGCCGCCCTACTGGTGTTCGCCGCCGGTCATGCCGCCTCGGCGCTGGCCGCCTCCTACGAGTCGATGCTTGCGACGCGCGTGGCCTCGGCCCTGGTGGCCGGGCTGTTCACCTCGCAGGCAGCCGGCGTCACGCGACTGCTGGTGCCACCCGAGAGGCAGGGCGGTGCCGTCGCCTTCGTGTTCCTCGGCTGGGGCATCGCCGCCGTAGCCGGAACACCCCTGACCGCCTGGATGGCCCAGACCGTCGGCTGGCGGGCCGCCTTCTGGCTGGTGGCCGTCGCCGCCGCCCTGCAGGCCGCCTGGGTGTGGCGCGGGCTACCGGCACGGCTGCACACGCCCGCCATCGACAGCGCGGCGTGGCGGGCTCTGGTCCGTGACCGGGCCCTGCCCGCCCTGGTGGCGCTGACGGCCATCCATTCCTGGGCGCAGTTCATCCTGTTCGCCTACCTCACGCCAGTGCTCGAGCAACGCACCGGCGCCGGCACCACCCTGGTGGCGCTCGCCCTGGGTCTGTTCGGTCTGTGCGGCATCGCCGGCAACGTCGTCGCCATGCGTCTGATGGACCGCATCAGTCCGCGACACGCGACCACGCTCGCCATCGGCTGCATGTTTGCGGGACAGGTGGTCATCGCCGCCGGGGGATTCGGCGCGCTGCCGATGCTGCTTGGCCTGTCTCTCTTGGGCCTGGGCTGCTTCTCCGCCAACAGCGCACAGCAGGCCCGCCTGCTGGCGGCGGCACCGGCACTGGCCTCGGTGTCGATCGCGCTGAATTCATCGGCCATCTACCTGGGGCAGGCAGCCGGCGCCGAGACCGGCGCCTGGATCATCGGCGTCGCAGGGATGGACTGGCTGCCGCGCGCAGGCCTGCCGGTGTTCGTCGTTGCGCTGGCTCTCAGTCAACGCGCGGGACGTGCTCACCGCTGAATGACCAGAGCCGAGCCGGTGTCGCGGCAATGCTCAGCGGCTGTCGCGGGCGCGCAGTTGCTCGAACAGGGCGGCCAGCGCCTGGGCGCGATGACTGATGCCATTCTTGCGCTCCGCCGGCAACTCGGCTGCGGTGCAGCCGGAGGCGGGGAGGAAGAAGTGAGGGTCGTAGCCGAAGCCACCGTCGCCGCGCGGCTCGGCGACGATGGTGCCGTGCCAGCGGCCATGCGCGATGATGGGCTCGGGGTCATCGGCGTGGCGCAGCAGCACCATCACGCAGGCGTACCAGGCGGAGCGGTCGGCATGGCGCGCCAGCAGTGCGACCAGACGTTCGTTGTTGCGACGGTCGTCCTTCGGCTCACCCGCGAAGCGCGCGGAGTGCACCCCTGGCTCACCGCCGAGGGCGGAAACGCACAAGCCGGAGTCGTCGGCGAGCGCGGGCAGACCGGTGACCCGGGCGGCGTGGCGCGCCTTGGCCAGCGCGTTCTCGATGAAGGTGCCGTGCGGCTCCTCGGCCTCGGTCACGCCCAGCGTCGCCTGCGGCAGCAGTTCGATGCCGAGGGGCGCGAGGATCTGCCCGATCTCGCGCAGCTTGCCGGCGTTGTTGCTGGCCACCACCAGCCGTGCGATCACCTCACACCCCCAGCGCCGCGCGCTGTGCCCGCAACAGCGCGGCGATACCGTCCTGGGCGAGGTCAAGCATGGCGTCGAGTTCGGCGCGCGAGAAAGGCGTGCCCTCGGCCGTGCCCTGCACCTCGACCAGGCGGCCGGCGCCCGTCATCACCACGTTCATGTCTGTCTCGCAGGCCGAGTCCTCGGCGTAATCCAGATCCAGCACTGGGACGCCGTCGACCACACCCACCGACACCGCGGCGACGAAATCATGCAGCGGCAGGCGCCCGACCCGGCCCTCGTCCAGCAGGCGGGTGAGCGCATCATGCAAGGCCACGAAAGCGCCGGTGATGCTGGCGGTGCGCGTGCCACCATCAGCCTGGAGCACGTCGCAGTCGATCTGGATGCTGCGCTCGCCCAGCCCCTCGAGGTCCACCACCGCGCGCAGGCTGCGCCCAATGAGCCGCTGGATCTCCTGCGTGCGCCCGGACTGCTTGCCACGAGCCGCCTCACGGTCCGAGCGCGTGTGGGTCGAGCGCGGCAGCATCCCGTACTCGGCCGTCACCCAGCCCTGCCCTCGCCCCTTCAGGAAGGGTGGCACCTTTTCCTCCACCGAGGCGGTGCACAGCACACGGGTATCGCCATAGGCGATGAGCACGGAGCCCTCGGCATGCCGCGTGAAGCTGCGTTGGATGGACACGGGACGTAGTTCGTGGAAAGCGCGGCCGCTGGGTCTCATGGAGTCTCGGGAAGTTGACGCGGGTGTCGGAGGGACGACGGGCGGCGGGTGGCAGGCCACATGCCATGGTATCGTTCGGTGCGGATTCTCGACGTCAACCCTCCCCCTGTAAAGCACACCCCATGATCTTCAGCATGACCGGCTACGCGGCCGTGACGCGCGACCTCCCCGTCGGCACCCTGACGCTGGAACTGCGTTCGGTCAACCACCGCTATCTGGATCTGTCGTTCCGCGCCGCGGAGGAATTCCGGGCCTTCGAGCCCGCCATGCGCGAACTGCTGGTGGCGCGTCTTTCGCGCGGCAAGCTGGAGTGCCGGATCAGCCTAAACCGCGGCACGGCAGCACCCTCGCTGCTGGAGCTGAACCGCCCGCTGCTGGACAAGCTCGCCGAGCTCGAGGCCGAGGTACTCGAACGCCTGCCCGCCGCTCCGCGGCTGGGTGTCAGCGACGTGCTGCGCTGGCCGGGAATGTTCGGCGGCGACTCCCTGCCCATGGAGGAATTGCGCGAGACCACGCTCGGGCTGCTGGCCATGGCGCTCGAGGACTTCAGTGCCAGCCGCGGCCGCGAGGGTGGCAAGCTCACCCAGCTTCTGCTCGAGCGCGCAGGGCGGATGGACGAGCTGGTGCGCGAAGTCGCACCGCGCATCCCGCAACTGGTGGCCGCGCAGCAGGAGCGCTTCGCACAGCGCATGCGCGAGGCCGGCGTCTCGCTCGAGGAGGAGCGCATCCGCCAGGAGGTCGTGCTCTACGCCTCGCGCATCGACGTCGACGAGGAGTTGTCCCGCCTGAACACCCATCTTGCAGAGTTGCGTCGCGTCCTGACCAAGGGTGGTGCGGTCGGCAAGCGGCTCGACTTCCTCATGCAGGAGTTGCACCGCGAAGCCAACACACTGGGCTCGAAGTCGGTGGACGTGGACGTGTCGCAGACCTCCATGGAGTTGAAGGTCCTGATCGAGCAGATGCGCGAGCAGGTGCAGAACATCGAGTGAGAGTTCTCGAGGCCGCCGACAAAACCAGGCGGCAGCAAGATCGACGTGCCGCGACCGCCCGGCGCGTTGGGGCGCAGATCGGTCTGGACCGCGTCGTGCAATGGACCGGCCGCAATAGCTCCGACCACCCGATGGTCGCTGCCCATGCTACCGCCGGGGTCATGCTCCACCACTCCGGAGACAGGCCTGCCGCCGGCGGCGGTGGTGTGCACACTTGGCCTCACGCGCAGTCCGCGCGTGACAACCCCATGGAGGCCTCGAATGCACAGAACCCGGATAGACATCTCCACACGCGACCGCCGCCGGCGGCCGGCACTGGCCCACGCCGCACATGTGGCCGTCAGCCTGAGGACACACCGCCGTGCGGCAACTGCCGGTCACACGGTATCCGGCGACGGAGACGAGCCCCTTCCGGATTACCTGTGGCCCGGGGTGCCGATGGGGTGAGCTTCTCAGCCCGGCGGACATGCGCTCGAACGATCGACGGGGCGGCGCGCACACACAGCGCCCCGCGGTCGGGGCAGGCTGGCCCGCCGGGCGCTCTTCTGGCGCCGTCCGGTTCCGGGTAGAGTGACCCTGGTCGCGACCGGCGGCCCGAAGCGGCCTGCGGCGCGGTCCTCCAGCAACTCATTCCTACCGTCCATGCCAGGCAAGCTCTTCATCGTCAGCGCACCTTCCGGAGCGGGCAAGACCACGCTGGTGCGCGCCCTGCTCAACGCCGATCCCGCCGTGCGCCTGTCGGTGTCACATACCACCCGGGCCATGCGCGCCGGGGAAATCGCGGGTAAGCACTATCACTTCGTCGGCGCGGCGGAGTTCGCGGCCATGCGTGCCGCCGGAGACTTCCTGGAGAGCGCCACCGTCCATGGCAACAGCTACGGGACCAGCAGGCACTGGGTCGAGAGCTGCATGGCGGAGGAGAGCGACATCCTGCTCGAGATCGACTGGCAGGGTGCACGGCAGGTCAAGTCGCTGATGCCCGACGCCGTCGGCATCTTCATCCTGCCCCCCTCTTTGGAAGCGCTGAGCCAACGTCTGTCGAATCGTGCCACCGACACACCAGAGGTGATCGGGCGCCGTCTGGCGGCCGCCCGCTCGGAGATAGCTCATGTCTCGGAGTTCGATTACGTTATACTGAACAATGACTTCGATGAGGCCACCCGGGATCTCGTCGCGGTCGTCCGGGCAGAGCGGCTGCGGCTTCCGAACCAGCTGACGCGCCACGGCGACCTGATCAACCGCATGAAGTGAGACATCCATGGCCCGCATCACCGTTGAAGACGCCCTGCACAGC
>JBILUV010000375.1:0-3062 GCA_044370825.1 Burkholderiales bacterium
AGCGTCATCGTCAGCAGCAGGCCGCTCAGTCGGCCGCGGGCCTTGACCGAGCGCAGCACCAGCGGAGCACCGGAGTCCGACGCGAGGGAGGCGGGTTTATTGATCATCTTGCGGCTCCTTGATCTGCTTCCATGCGGCCGTGACGGCCCGGGTGAGCTTCCTTATGTCTTCTGGCGAGGCATCGGATTGCTCTGGCGAGACCTCCAGCTCGATGCCAGGGGCGATCCAGATGTGACTGCGAACCTCCACAGAACCTGGTTGGCGAGACCGCGGCGGCACGGCGGGCGGGTCGCCGCCCAGAATCTCGCGCACCCGCTCCAGCGAAATGCCAGCCTCGGTGAGCTGCCGGATGCGGAGGAGGGTTTCCAGATGCGATTGCAGGTAGTGCGCACCGCGTGTTTCCCCAACAGGCCGATCGAGCAGGCCCAGCTGGATGTAGTAGCGCACCGTGCGCTTTGGCAGCGCCGCCAGGGTGGCCAGTTCGTCGATGGAGAAGGTTCGTGCAGTCATGACGAAATGATACACAAAAACTGTCAATAACAACTGTAAAAAAATAATGTCCAGGAGTCCTCATGCGAGGCACTGACCATGGAGGCGCAGTTCGGCTGCAGATTTGCGTGATCAGGCGAACGTGAGAACCTGATCAGGTTGTCATGACCGGGCCCGATGTCGCTGCACGAGTACGTGGCTGGCCCGGAGTGAGTTACCGGACGGTAATTCCGTCCTTGACCTGGATATTTCATCAGGTCACGGGATGATGGCGAGGTGGTTTGCGAGGCAGGCCGCGCAGCGCGCGCCAAGCCAATAGCCGAGCCTGGTGGCGCGAAGCGCGGGCGCGGCATGGCCGCAAAGCGCCCGCCAGCGCCCGTGCGAGCGCCTCCGGGTTCGCGCGGATGTGGGCCTCGAGAGCGAGTACTGCTGCGAGACTATCCTGCGCAGCGGCTTGGTTTCGTGTATGCAGAGTCATGCCAGGGTCGCCGCCGGCAGCCCCCGGATCTCGTTCATCAACGCGGTGCGGAACGCCTCCGCCGGGAAGATCCCGAACACCCCGCGGTGCCAGGAGCCACACCGATCACAGGAGTCGTGCGCACTGCTTGGGACGGGGCTGACCATGGCTCGGCCGGAGCAGGGCCCGCGGAAGTTACGGGCATCTGGCCTGCGGAGCCGGATAAACTTGCAGCTTGTCGCTGTTCTGCCGCAGTTCCGATGCACCCTGGACCCCCCGTGCGTCCGTCCCCGTTGGCGGGCGATCATCCCGGTCAGGAGCGGTCCGCGCGCACCGGCTGCCAGCGTCCGCGCGGGTGCGCGCAGCGCGGCGCATCGTCATCAATCTCAAGGAGCACATCATGGATCTGGGACTCGCAGGCCTGAAGGCCGTCGTCACGGGTGGCACCAAAGGCATCGGCCGCGCAATCGCGCAGACTCTGGCGGCCGAGGGCGCTCACGTGGCGTTCTGCGCGCGCAACGCCGACGAGGTGGCGAAGACGGTCGAGGATTTCGGCGTTCATGGCGTGCAGGTGCTGGGGAGGGCCGTGGATGTCGGCGACGCTGCCGGGCTGGCAGCCTTCGTGGCTGATGCCGCCGCTGCCTTCGGAGGCATCGACATCGTGGTCGCCAACGTCAGCGCCCTGTCCATCCCCGACGACGAAGCCAGCTGGAGAAAGACCTTCGATGTCGACATGCTGGGCACGGTGCGGCTGGTCAATGCCGCCATGCCCTTGCTGGAGAAGAGTCAACACGCCAGCATCGTCACCATCAGCAGCGTCTCGGGGCGCGAGGTCGACTTCGCCTCCGGGCCCTACGGCGCCTTCAAGGCGGCCATCATCCATTACACCCAGGGGCTCGCCTACCATCTGGCGGGCCGGAAGATCCGGGCCAACACCGTCTCGCCGGGGAACACCTATTTCGAAGGCGGGGTCTGGCACCAGATCGAGCATGGCAACCCCGAACTGTTCAAGACCGCTCTGGGCCTCAATCCGACTGGCCGCATGGGTACTCCGCAGGAGATGGCCAACGCGGTCGCGTTCCTGGCCAGCCCGGCCGCGAGTTTCATCTCCGGTACCAATCTGGTGGTGGACGGCGCGCTGACCAAGGGGGTGCAGTTCTGATGCGAGCCGGTGTGATCCCCGACGGTCCGAGCTGCGATTCCGGTCCGGTCTTCGGGCTGGAGCAGGCGGGGACGGTGTCAGGGCGTGGCGTGACCAGGTCCGTGATGGGCCTGGCGGCACGCGGGCTGCGCGTTTTCCATCGGCCCCGGCACGCATGATCCGTCTCTCCAACCTGACGCTGCGCCGCGGCGTGAAGGTGCTGCTCGAGCACGCGGTGCTGGCGATTCATGCCGGGCAGCGCGTGGGTGTGGTGGGCGGCAACGGCTGTGGCAAGTCGACCCAGTTCGCGCTGCTGCAAGGCGGCCTCGAGCCCGACGAAGGCGACGCCGAGGTGCCGGCGTCCTGGGTCATCGCCCATGTGGCCCAGGAGGTGCCCGATCTGGCGCGCTCGGCGCTCGATTTCGTGATGGACGGTGATGCCGAGCTGCGCAGTCTCGAGGCCGAGATGGCCGCGGCTGGCGATGATGGGCAGAAGCTTGGCGAACTGCACGCCCGCTTCAGCGACATTGGCGGCCATGGTGCGGTGTCACGGGCTTCCGTGCTGCTGGACGGGCTGGGTTTCTCCCCTGTGGACTGGCACAAGAGCGTGCGGGAGTTCTCCGGCGGCTGGCGGGTTCGCCTGCAGCTTGCCAGGGCACTGATGTGCCGCTCCGACCTGCTGCTGCTCGACGAGCCGACCAACCACCTCGACCTCGACGCGGTGTTCTGGCTGGAGCAATGGCTGCGCGGCTACCGCGGCACGCTGCTGGTGATCTCGCACGATCGCGAGTTCCTGGACAACGTGGTGCAGGCGGTGTGTCACTTCGATCAAAGGGCACTGAAGCTCTATCCCGGGGGCTACTCGGCGTTCGAGCGCGCCCGTGCAGAGCAGTTGTCGCACCAGCAGGCGATGTACGAGCGCCAGCAGCGCGAGATGGCGCACCTGCGGTCCTTCGTCGAACGCTTCCGCGCCAA
>JBILUV010000323.1:0-3781 GCA_044370825.1 Burkholderiales bacterium
TGGCCGCCGGCGTAGACGTTGGTCGGGATGCGCGCATACACGGCCGGGTCGCCCGCGCGGTCGTCGATCGTGAGCGGGGTCGCGTAGAGCGACGACGTCGCGGTGGGCTCGCTGCCGTCGAGCGTGTAGCGGATCTGGGCCGCCGGGTCGGTGGTGGCCAGCTCCAGAAGGAACGCCGCGGCGTGGTAGCCTGCGTTCGCCGAGAACTGCGGCAGCGGCACGATCGAAGTCGGCGCGCCATTGGCCGCGGCCGGCGTCGAGACCGGGAACACGGCCCAACTGCCGCCGCCGTCACCCACGCGACCGTACGACTGGTCGGACGCCAGCGCCGCCGCCGGCGCCGTGTCCAGGCGCGTGACGCCATTGGCTGCGGTCAACAGCACCGGCTCTCCCGACGAGCTCAGCTTGAAGTTGGCGTGCAGCTCGCCGCCGGCGGTGACCTTGTTCTTGTCCGAGGCCCACACCAGCAGCCAGCCGTGCGCGGGCACCGAGCCCTGGGGGAACTGCCACTTGAGCGGCAGCGCGGCATCGTCGCTGAGCCAGCAGCCGGTCAGGTCCACAGCTGCGGCGCCCGGATTGTAGAGTTCGATCCAGTCCGACCAGGCGCCGTCCGCATCGCGACGGGTGGCGGTGTTGGCGCTCATGTACTCGTTGACGACCACGACCTGCGCAGGGGCGGCGGTGGCCAGGGCCAGAAGGAACGCGGCAAGCAGCATGGCGGCACCCGGGTGCAGCCGCCGCGGCGAACGGAAGGTACGCATCTCTTCTCGATCCGGTTCGGAGCGGGCTGGGACCCGGACTGACGGGGCGAGAGTGCCCGCATCAATCAGCCGGCCACCAGGAGGCCAGTCCACGCACGACGTCTGCACGCAATTCAGCCGCGGGACACGGGTCACCGCATCCCCAATAGTCGCCACCAGCGGGATCGCACGCGCACCCGGGCCGCGTGCTCGACACGGCGCACCTCGCCCATGTCATCGAGGAGGCAGTAGCCATGCCAGCTCTCGGGCAGCCCGATGTAGCGGGTGCCGTCGCGCTCATGGGCGTGCCAGCGATGGTGGTGCCCGAAGAACCACAGTCCGGGCCGCAGGTGTGCGGCGACACGCTCCATCCCGGGTACTCCCGGCGTTCCGTAGTGCCGCATGCCCGGGTTGCTGGTCACACCGATGCCGCAGGGACAATCGTGGCTGATCACCATGTGGACGCTGTCCGCGGGGTGCTGCAGGCAGGCAGCGAGGTCGCGCTCCGTGATCACCGAGCCGGGTGGCGTGGTCCAGGCGTCCATGTAACGGGCTCCGCCGAGGCAGAGTGCCTCCCAGCGCCCGAGTCGCTGGACCGTGGCGCGCGGCAGGTGCGTGATCACGTCGGCGTAGTCACGGACCAGCTTCTCGAAATCCTCGAAGTCTTCGTGATTGCCTTCGACGAAATCGACAGGCACCGCAAATCGGTGGGCGTCGCGGCGGAAGAAGGCCCGGAGATCGCTGCCGAAGAGGCCGAGATCCCCTGCCACGACGATGCGTGCCACCGGGACCCCGAGATCGTGGCGGGCGTGGTCCAGCTGGGCCGCGATCACCCGGAAGTCGCCGTGGACATCGCCCAACACCATGAGGTGGCCGTCAGCGGCGGTCGCCATCGAGTTCACGCTCCCTTGAACTCATGGTCGAGCCCCGCCTGCAGCGCCTTGATGTGGCCCAGCACGTGCTTGAGCTCCTTCTGGGTATCCGCGGCGAGGCCCATCGGCTCGACCAGGTTGTCCGGGTCCTGCAGGACAAGGACCTGCCCGGCCTGGCTGCGCAACCGCAGGTCCAGCAGGAACCGGAACGCGTGCACGGTGGCCTCGGCTGTCTGCGGCCTGATGGCGCCGAGCGCGACCAGAGCCTCGAGCCGGGCCAGCGTACCCACGTCAGGGACGGCGTGCTGCAAAGCCCGCAGCCGGGCGTAGTCGACGATCTGCGCCATGACGCCCTTGATGTCGAAGGTGGCTCGCGCCGGGTCCGACGACTCGAGCACGAAGGCACCGAAGGGCGACAGCGGCGGTTCGTACTGGAGGATGCTCCGCGCCAACAGGTGGCAGAAGCGCGGCTGGCGGGCGATCTCCGCCTGCAGGTGACTGCGGAGATCCCCGATCACGCCGGTCTCGCCGTCCAGGCCACGGAAATCGAAGAAGACCTTCGCGTGCAGGAGATCGTCGGGCTCCAGGGTGTGGATCCACCGCGAAAAGGTCGCCCGCCAGGCGTCGAGCGACTGGCAGCAGGCCGGCTGGCTCGCCATGATGCCGCCCCGGCAGTAGGGATAGCCGGCCGCGTCGAGGATCTCGGACACGCGCTCACCGAGCCGCAGGAAGTAGGCCGGCGCATCCGGAACATCCGGGTGGATGATGGCGTGATCCTGGTCGGACAGCAGGGTCGCTTCGGCGCGGCCGAGACTGCCCATCAGCATGAACTCGAACGGCCCGGGTGGCGTCCCCAGCTCCGCGACCGCGAGATCGAGGCCCTTGCGCACGACGGTTTCGGCGTTCCTGGAGAGCAGGCGGCTGACTTCGACAGCGGGAGTCCCGTGCGACAGCATGAGGCCGGCCAGGGCGCCCTGGCAGCGGTTCGCCGCGACCAGATCGGAGGCTGACGCGGCGGCGCCGAGTTCCACCTGGCGGGGGCGGGTGACGCGCGTGGCCACCGCCATGAAGCCCGGTTTGCCCTGGACCACGAGTCGCGACAGCGAGAGCATGACGCGCACGACGGTGCCGTCACGGTGCAGCAGTTCCGCTTCGAACGGGTCCGGCGCCACGACGCCGTCCCGCACGTCCTGCCACAGGTTCCGGCCGGTCGCCTTCTCGGCGGCCGTCGGTCGGATGACGGCTCCGACATCCAGGGCTTCGAATTCCGCGGATTCATAGCCGAGCAGGCGCAGCAGGCTGGGATTGGCGAACAATCCCTCGCCGTCGATGCCCATGAGGATCGCCTCGCCGGCCGCCTCGACCAGCGAGCGGTGCTTGTCCTCGGAGGCGTGCAGCGCCGCGGCCATCCGCAGGCGCCCTTGTTCCGCCTGGAAGCTGGTGCGCAACAGCACGAACAGCAGCGCCGAGACGGCCGCCAGAATCGCCAGCGACTCGGCCTGCAGGCGTTCGGTCAACGCCGTGCGCTCGGCCGCGACGTCATCGATGTAGACCCCGGTCCCGATGATCCAGCCCCACGGCGCGAAGTTCTTGACGTACGAGAGCTTGGGCACCACGCGCCGACTGTCGTCCTTCCATTGCCACTGGTAGTTCACGTAGCCGGCGCCGCCCTGCTCGACGGCGTGCACCATCTCGACAAAGAGCCGCTTGCCCTGAGGATCGGTGAACTCGCGGAGGTCGTCGCCCTCGAGGTCGGGCCGGTAGGGATGGACGATCATGCGCGGAAGCATGTCGATGATGAAGAAGTAGTCCTTGCTCTCCTGACCGTAGTGCAGGCTGCGCACCTGGGAGATCGCGGCGGCCTGCGCCTGTTCGCGCGTCAGGTCCCCGGCCCTCTCCGAGGCCTCGCATCGCGCCAGGACGTTCCACGCCGATTCCGTCAGTTCACGAATCATCAACCGCTTCTGGTCCATGATCACGCGGTTGAACGCCGGCAGGATGTGGAAGAAGACGACGCCCGTGAACAGCGCGATCGCCAGCAGGGCCGGCAGGACGGTTCGCAGCACCAGATGTTTCATCGCGCACTCCGGCGGCGGGGGGTGAGGACCCGATTCTAGACGCGCACGGGCAGGAAGACAACATTTGTTGGGAAGTGCACAAGCTGCTAGA
>JBILUV010000377.1:0-3045 GCA_044370825.1 Burkholderiales bacterium
CACGGCCTTCTTCGCCGGTGCGGCAGGCTTCTTGGCGGCCACGGCCTTCTTCGCCGGTGCGGCAGGCTTCTTGGCGGCCACGGCCTTCTTCGCCGGTGCGGCAGGCTTCTTGGCGGCCACGGCCTTCTTCGCCGGTGCAGCAGGCTTCTTGGCCGCAACAGCCTTCTTGGCCACCGGCTTCTTCGCCGCCTCTGCCTTCTTGGCGGCCGGCTTCTTGGCTGCCGGGGCCTTCTTCGCCGCCGGAGCTTTCTTCTTGGCAACTGCCATTTGACTACCTCCTGAAGAGAGTTGAACTACGAATCCGCAGGCATCGGCGCCACTGCGGCGCCGCTGTCCGCGACTGCGGCGTCATGACCACGAGCGGGACACAGACCTTGCTCGGGCAGGACACGACAGTGGGATGACGCGCGCAGGAGAATCTTCCTGCGCGCGCGAGATGGGTGTGCCGACCGGAAACGGGAAGACGGTGATGCGGGGCGGCGATACAGCCGGCAGCCAAGGACGCAATGGCATGCTCCCGGGCGACACAACCAGCGCCCGTCAAGCACAGTCGCCCAAGGCGGGGAGAACCAGCCTTGGGCGCTGCGATCCTGGATGCGGCGAACGACTTCAAATACGGCAAACGGGTCGTCCCCCGCGGTGACGTCCTGAAGGAACTTGTCGGCTCCTTGTTCCTGTTCAGTCAACCCCGGCACGCGCCCGCGTCGGCGCACTCATCCGGGCCCACAGCCGCCCGACGACGCAAGTCCTTCAGGACAATGTCGTGGCCAGCCTTGCTCAATCCCAACTCAGCGCGCCACCGGTCTGGTACTCGATGACGCGCGTCTCGAAGAAGTTTTTCTCCTTCTTCAGGTCGATCATTTCGGACATCCACGGGAACGGATTATTCGCGCCGGGATAGAGAATTTCCAGTCCGATCTGCTGACACCTGCGATTAGCGACAAATCTCAGGTATTCCTTGAACATTGGTGCGTTCAGGCCGAGCACGCCGCGCGGCATGGTGTCCTCCGCATAGCGATATTCGAGCTCGACACCACGCTGCATCAGGGCCTTGATCTCCTCCCTGAACTCGGCAGTCCAGAGGTGCGGATTCTCGAGCTTGATCTGGTTGATCAGGTCGATGCCGAAGCTGCAGTGCATGGACTCGTCGCGAAGGATGTACTGGTATTGCTCCGCTGCACCCATCATCTTGTTCTGCCTGCCCAGCGCGAGGATCTGGGTGAACCCGACGTAGAAGAACAGCCCTTCCATGATGCAGGCGAACACGATCAGGCTGCGCAGCAGCTTGCGATCGTTCTCCGGAGTGCCGGTCTGGAAATGCGGGTCCGTCAGCGTCTCGATGAAGGGGATGAGGAACTCGTCCTTGTCGCGGATGCTGGCGACCTCGTGATAGGCGTTGAAGATCTCCCCTTCGTCCAGCCCCAGGCTCTCCACGATGTACTGGTAGGCATGGGTGTGGATCGCCTCCTCGAAGGCCTGGCGCAGAAGGTACTGACGGCACTCGGGCGCGGTGATGTGCCGGTAGGTGCCCAGCACGATGTTGTTCGCCGCCAGACTGTCAGCGGTGACAAAGAAGCCGAGGTTGCGCTTGACGATGAGGCGCTCGTCCGCGGTGAGCGCACCGGGGTCCTTCCACGTGGCGATGTCCCGGCTCATGTTGATCTCCTGGGGCATCCAGTGGTTGGCGCAACCGGAGAGGTATTTCTCCCACGCCCATTTGTACTTGAACGGCACGAGCTGGTTGACGTCGACGGTGCCGTTGATGACGCGTTTGTCCTCCACACGAATCCGGGCGAAGGCCGCGGACTCCGCGGCATGAGGCGCTGGGTCGGGCCGGGGCGCTCGTCCCGGGCGGGGTCCAGTGTCGACCACAGGCTGAAGGCCGGGACCGGCCGGGAACGTGGGAGTGTCTTCGAACGAAAGCATGAATGCTGTCCTCTGTTTCTTTGTTTGGCTGTGTGCGAGCGATCGACTGCCGCGAGCCGTCACTGGCAGGCTTCGCAGCTCGGGTCGTCGATGGCGCAGAATTTGGGCTCGGTGGCTGGCGCCATGGCGGCCGTCATGCCACCGTGCGCGGGAACGGAATTCAGTTCACCCCCGCGGCCCGTGGACTTCTCGGCGGCAGTCGCGGCCAGGGTGCGCAGGTAGTAGGTGGTCTTCAATCCGCGCAGCCAGGCGAGCTTGTAGGTCTCGTCCAGCCGCTTGCCCGAGGCCCCCGCCATGTAGATGTTGAGCGACTGGGCCTGATCGATCCACTTCTGGCGGCGTGCGCCCGCCTCCACCAGCCACGCCGGCTCCATCTCGAAGGCGGTGGCGTAGAGCGCACGCAGTTCGGCGGGGATGCGGTCCACCCGCGCCAGACTGCCATCGAAATACTTGATGTCGGCGATCATGACCTGGTCCCACAGCCCGATGTTCTTGAGATCCCGGACCAGATAATCGTTGGCCACGGTGAACTCGCCGGACAGGTTGGACTTGACGTAGAGGTTCTGATAGTTGGGCTCGATCGAGGCCGAGACACCGACGATGTTGGCGATGGTGGCCGTCGGCGCGATCGCGAGGCAATTCGAATTGCGCATGCCATGCTGCGCGATGTGCTGGCGCAGCGCCCCCCAGTCCAGGGACTCGGAGGTGTCGACCTCGACGTAACCGCCACGGGCCTCCGCCAGCAACGCGATGGTGTCCTGCGGCAGCACGCCCCGCGACCAGAGCGAGCCCTCGTAGGTTGAATAGCGGCCACGTTCCGCAGCGAGCTCGGTGGATGCCCAGTAGGCGAAATAGGCCACCGCCTCCATCGAGCGGTCGGCGAACTCCACCGCCTCACGGGACGCGTAGGGGATTCGCATCTCGTGCAGGCAATCCTGGAACCCCATGATGCCCAGCCCGACGGGGCGATGCTTGAGGTTGGCGTTGCGCGCCTTGTTGACCGCGTAGTAGTTGATGTCGATGACGTTGTCCAGCATGCGCATGGCCGTGGACACGGTGCGTTTGAGCTTGTCCAGGTCGAGTTGCCCGCCCTTCATGTGGGCGACCAGATTGACGGAA